>CBIHNM010000090.1:0-15132 GCA_966211265.1 uncultured Pseudonocardia sp. | reverse complement strand
ATCGGGCCTCCGGATGGGCAGGTCGGGGCGGGCGACTACGGCCCCTCCCCTCTGTCCGTGCCCACGTCGGGGCGCCTGAGAGATTCACGCGGCCCACGCGCTCGGCCGGCTTTCCCCGTCGGCGGACGGGATGCCCCGGTGGGATCCCGTCGCTTTCCCGAGGCGTCTCGCCCACGCGGTCCTGGCTGCCTGAGAGGTTCCGGGAAGGGTTTGCTCCTTCGGCGCCCGGCCCTGGTTGGGTCGGGTCTCTCCCGCGCGGGATCGGCGACTACGCACGACAGGGTACCCGCCTTTGCGTAGTTTCACGGCCGCGAGCCCGGCTCCGCGTCGTCACACTTTCGTTCATGTCGAACTCGCAGAGCTCAGCCCCCGCGCCGGCCACCACCGCGGCGTTCCACCTGCAGGCCGCCGTCTCGTTCGCGGTGGCGCTCGCCGCGGTCGCGATCGGCCTGATCTACCTGCCGGCCGACCCGTGGGTCCGCGCCTTCCTGGGCATCGCCGTGCTCTACGTGACGACCTCGGCGTTCACCCTCGCCAAGTGCGTGCGGGACAAGCAGGAGAGCCTGACCGTGGTCAGCCGGGTCGACCAGGCTCGGATGGACAAGCTCCTGGCCGAGCACGACCCGTTCCGCACCGTCGCCTGACACCCCCCACGTCGTGGAGCCGCAACGCGCCCTACCGCACCCGACACCCGCGTCATGGCTCCACGACGCGCGGTGGGGGGTGAGCGGGCTCAGGAGATGGCGCGGCGTGCCCGGCGGCGGGCCAGCTCGTCCTCCGGCGAGTCGTCGACGGTGCCGCCGTCGGCGCGCTCGGCCGGGAAGTCCTTGATCAGGCCGGTGATCTCGCGCATGGCGCCGGACACGGCGATCCCGAACACGCCCTGGCCGCCCTGCAGGAGGTCCACGACCTCCTCCGGGGACGTGCACTCGTAGACGGTCGTGCCGTCGGAGAACAGCGTGATCCCGGCCAGGTCCCGGATGCCCCTGCGGCGCAGGTGCTCGACCGCGACGCGGATGTTCTGCAGCGACACCCCGGCGTCGAGCAGCCGCTTGACGATCTTGAGGACGAGCACGTCCTTGAACGAGTACAGCCGCTGGCTGCCGGACCCGGCGGCGCCCCGGATGGACGGCATCACCAGCCCGGTGCGCGCCCAGTAGTCGAGCTGGCGGTAGGTGATGCCGACGACCTGGCAGGCGGTCGGACCGCGGAACCCGACCAACCGGTCCGACACGCCGTCGAAGCCCTCCCCGACGAGCGGGTCCGGGAACAGCTCACCCTGTCCCGGCCCCTCGGGTGGTGAGGCGTCCACGGAGTCTCCCTCGCGTTCTGTGCCGGCCGGGACGGATGCCACGGTTGTCGTTACGCAGGAAACGGTAGGCCCGCCGACCTGGGCGGTCAACGTGGCTCGCCGGGTCGGGTACACCGTCCGCGGGAGTCTCGCCCGACCGGATCGCTGCAGGTCACCGGATCGGCCCAGTACCGCACGGATCCGACCGCCGGGCTCACCGGCACGGGGTGGGCCGCACGGCGGCCGGCCCCGGCGACGACCGTTCGACGTCCGGTGGTCCGGTCGTCGGTCCGGCCCGGGGGACGGTGCGCTCGCGCCGGGACACGAACCGGTGACCGCTGACGGCACGCCGCTCGACGTCCCGGGCGTGGCGATCAGCCCGGCTGGGCCCCGCGGAAGTCCTCCGGGGAGACGGAGTCGAGGAACTCGCGGAACTTCTCGACCTCGTCCTCCTGCTCGTCCGGGATGACGAGCCCGGCCTCGGAGAGCACGCTCTCGTCGGCGTGCACCGGGACCCCGGTCCGCAGGGCCAGGGCGATCGAGTCGCTCGGCCGTGCGGACACCGTCACGCCGCCGTCGAAGATCAGCTCGGCGTAGAAGGTGCCCTCCTGCAGGTCGGTCACCCGGACCTGCTCGAGCCTGCGGCCCAGCGCCCCGATCACGTCCTTGAGCAGATCATGGGTCAACGGCCGGGCCGGTTTCACACCCTGCTGTTCGAGGGCGATGGCCGTGGCCTCCACCGACCCGATCCAGATGGGCAGGTACCGATCTCCGTTGGTCTCACGCAACAGGAGAATCGGCTGGTTGGCGGGAAGTTCGACCCTCACACCCACGACGCGCATCTCGCTCATCCGCCCGCCTCCTCAGCCACTGCGTCCGCACTCCGATCGGGACCCCCGCGTTCAGCGAATCCGCTGCGCGCACCCGGGCGAACCGCTCGGTGTCTGGTCATCACGACGCTACACGGGCGATCGCCCCGGCGCGCGCCTCCGGACGGGGCGATCGGTCACCTTTCGGCGATCGACGCGGGGGCTCGTCCGCCCGCCGGAGGTACTCGACACGGGCCCGTCCGCCGACGTCCCCGTCGGCGTCCGGTACCCGCTGCGCCGGCTCTGCTCAGGCGCCGGTCTCGCGCGGCCCGGTCAGGAAGACCAGGCGGAACTTGCCGATCTGGACCTCGTCCCCGTTGGCCAGCACGGCGGTGTCCACCGGCTCCCGGTTGACGTAGGTGCCGTTGAGGCTGCCGACGTCGACGACGACGAACTCCCCGGCGTCGCGGCGGAACTCGGCGTGCCGGCGCGAGACGGTCACGTCGTCGAGGAAGATGTCGCTGTCGGGGTGGCGCCCGGCGCTCGTGGTCGGGATGTCGAGCAGGAACCGGGAGCCGGCGTTCGGGCCGCGGCGGACCACGAGCAGCGCGGAGCCGGGCGGCAGGCCGTCCACGCCGGAGACCGGCTGCTCCTGGCTCGGACCCTCGGCCTCGGAGAGGAAGTCGGCACGGAAGACCGACGTGGTCTCGGGTGCGCGCTCCGGTGGAACGTCGGGTCCGTCGTTCGTGGTCACCTCGGGGTCTCCTCCTGGGGTGCGATGTCCCGGACGCCGTCCGGGCCGATGAGGGGTGTGAAACTACCGCTCTGTACTGATTCAGAGCGCAGGAGGTCCCCGGTCAGGAACCGTCGGCCAGCTGGCGGTACGCGTCGGCGTCGAGCAGGTCTTCCAGCGCCGCGGCCGCGCCCTCGGCCAGCTTCAGCTCGACGATCCAGCCGTCCCCGTAGGGGCTGGAGTTGACCAGCTCCGGACTGTCGTCGAGTTTCTCGTTCACCGCCACGACCTCGCCCCCGACCGGGGCGTAGATGTCCGAGACGGACTTGGTGGACTCCACCTCGCCCATCGCGGCCCCCGCCTCGACCGTGTCGCCGACGTCGGGGAGCTGGACGAACACGACGTCCCCCAGCTGGCCCTGGGCATGATCGGTGATACCGATCCTGACCACGCCGTCCTCGGTGGTGCGGACCCACTCGTGGGCCTCGCTGTAGATCAGATCCGCCGGTGTCTCCGAACTCACGCGGGGAGCCTATCCTCCGCCGCCCGGTGGCCCGGAAGGGGTCGCCCCCGGCGGGCCCTGCCGGCCGGGGCCGAGGCGCCCGGCGGGCAGCGGCCGCCGGAGCGCGAGCACGAACTGGGCCAGGTAGAGCAGTCCGGTCCACAGGTAGAGCGCCACGCCCCACCCGGCGAAGCCGTAGGCGATCACCCGCACCACGTACTCCGCCGACGACGGCCCGTCCCCGAGCAGCAGCAGCGGGAACGCGTAGAGCAGCACGAAGGTGGCGGCCTTGCCGAGGTAGGTCACCGGGAACGGGCCGTAGCCGCGTGCCCGCAGCACCAGCACGCACGCGGCCAGCAGCACGTCGCGGGCGAGCAGGGCGAGCACCAGCCACCACGGGACGATGTCGCGCAGCCCCAGGCCGACGAGCGCGGCCAGGATGTAGAGGCGGTCCACGGCCGGGTCCAGTAGCGACCCGAGCCGGCTGAACTGGCCGAGGACCCGGGCGAGCTTGCCGTCGAGCCAGTCGGTGGCCCCGCCGACGGCGAGCACCACGACCGCCCAGGCGTCGGCCTCGGGTCCGAGCATCAGCCACAGGAACAGCGGGACCCCGGCCAGGCGCAGCGCGCTCAGTGCGTTCGGCACGGTCAGGACCCGGTCGCGCTGCCCGGCCGGGAGCTCGGGGAGGCCCGCCATCCGGGACAGCGCGTCGGCCGCGCCGGTGACCCCGCCGCCGGACGTCGCCCTCTCCGGACCCGTCACCACCGTCCCCCAGCCACGCGGCCAGGATATCTCCGCCCGCGGCGTGCTATTCGGCGCCGTGGAGGTCAGGATGGGCAGATGGACACGATCTCTCTCAAGGGCGTGCAGGGCCCGCTCAAGCAGCAGTACCGCGACGACCCCGAGTCGGCCGTGGTGACCCTCAAGGCCGACGGCGAGCTCGACGGCAGCGGCGTGGCCTGCAAGGTCTCGACCGGGCAGGCGATGGCCGAGGCCGGGCTGCACCCGGCCACCGGAGGCGACGGCACCCAGCTGTGCTCCGGGGACATGCTCCTCGAGGCGCTCGTGGCGTGTGCCGGCGTGACGATGCGTGCGGTCGCGACCTCGATGGAGATGAACGTCTCGGGCACCGTGAAGGCCGAGGGCGACCTCGACTTCCGCGGCACGCTCGGCGTGGCCAAGGACGCGCCGGTCGGGTTCCGCGACATCCGCCTGCACTTCGACGTCGTCACCGACGCCGGCGAGGACCAGGTCGCCAGCCTGATCAAGCTGACCGAGCGGTACTGCGTCGTGCTGCAGACGATCAAGGGCAGCGCCACCACCGACGTCAGCGTGGCCACCTCCGCGTGACCACCACGGCGTGACCTGCGCGCCGACCGGCGCACGGGCACCCGGGCCCGCCGCCCCCGGACGGACGGCGGGCCCGGGCACCCGGACGGACCCACCCGCGACTGCGGTGAACGGCACGACGGGGTCGCGGAAGTGACTCATCGTCGCGACCGCAAACCCGTTCGGCGCGTCGGCCCGACGCCTCGGCGCGTGGACCTGCGACGACCGGCCGGCGGGCGGGTGGTTCGACCGTACTGTGGTACCCGGTTCTGGCACCGGTACCGGTAGGTGAGGCGTGATCAAGCTCGCGGATGATCTGTCATCCGGCGACCACGTGTGCGCGGTACCGGACAGTGACGAGCACCTCAGCGAGCTGTCGGCCCGCTTCGTGGCCGGCGGCCTCCGCCGGCACGAGAAGATCTTCTTCTACGACGACGCCGGTGCCGCCGACGCGATGCTCCGCCGCCTCGCCGAGGACGGCGCCACGATCGACGAACCCCTGCGCACGGGCCAGCTGGAGATCATCCCCGACGAGAGCACCCGGGCGGCGTTCCGCACCCCGATCGGCACGCTCTCCGAGACCGTGGCCGGCACCGTGTGGGCCGCCGTCGACGCCGGGTACTCCGGCGCCCGGCTCACCGGGCAGATGCACGCCTCGGTCGAGCCGGGTACCTCGGCGACGCTCCCGGAGTTCGACGGCGCGCTGGACAACGTCCTCGGGCGCACCCCGCTGACGGCCCTGTGCACCTACGACCACCAGCACTACACCGACGAGCAGATCGAGATCATGCAGGCGCTGCACCGCGACCACCTCGCGGTCACCGGCGCCTACGACGACGGCCTGATGCGGATCGTGCGGGTCGACGCCACCAGCGCGCGCCTGGCCGGCGAGATCGACCACAGCAACCGCCCGAAGATCGCGTCGCTGCTGCAGTCCTCGCTCGACGCGGCCCTGCGCTCGGCCGACGCGCCCACCGACATCGTCCTGGACATGGCCTCGGTCCGGTTCCTCGACGTGGCCGGCGCGGTGAGCTTCGTGCACGCCGCCGAGACGTTCCCGGCCAGCCACAACCTGGTGCTCAACCGGGTCCGGCCGCGCGTGCAGCGCATACTGGACCGCTGCGGCGCCCCGTTCGCGCCGCAGCTGCGGTTCGCCGACCGCTCGCCGATGGGGGTCTCGTGACCAGGTACGACACGGTCGTCGGCGGCGTCGCCGCAGGCCGGCCCGCCTGATGCGGGTCAACGAGGCCGCGGTCCCGCGGTTCGCGCACGGGCTGGTGCGCCACGACGGGCCGGAGGACTTCGTCGACCGCGCCGCCCCGCTCGCCGCCGCCGCCCTGGACCGCGGTGACCAGGTCACCCTGGCCGTCTCCCCCGCCACCGAGGAGCTGTTGCGCGCCCGGCTGGACGGCCCTGTCACCTCCCTGACCGTGCTCGCCACGGCCGCGCGCGGGTCCGGGCAGACGGTGGCCGCCTGGCGGGCCCGCGAGCTGCGGGCCCTGTCGTCCTCGGGGCGGCCGGTGTTCGTCCTGACCGAGCACGACGCGGCGCTCGACGGCCCGGACGGCAGCTACTGGACCGAGCTCGAGGCCGCGCTCAACATCTCGCTCGGCGGGCTGCCCGTCACCCAGCTCTGCGGCTACCCGGAGATCCCGCTGCACCAGGTCGTGGGCGACGCGGCGCTGGCCAACCACCCGCTGCTGCTGCACGAGGGCGAGCTGACGCACAACCCGGAGCACCGCAGCCCGGCCCAGGTGATGGCGAACCTGCCGGTGGCCCCGCCACAGGTGCTCGGCCCTCCGGACGTCTTCTTGCGCTACAACACCTTCGAGCTCAGCCGGGTCCGCGGCGCGGTCGAGGACGCGGTGCGCGGCACCGAGCTGGAGACCGCTCGCGGCGAGGATCTGGTGCTCGCGGTGAACGAGATCGCCACCAACGCCGTGGAGCACGGGTCCAGCCAGGCCGAGCTGTTCGTCTGGAGCGGGCCCGACGAGCTGGTGTGCGAGCTGCACGACGAGGGGCGGTTGGACGTGCCGCTGATCGGGCTGGCACCGCCCCATCCGTCGCAGGCCCGCGGGCGCGGCACGTGGATCGCGCGCCAGCTGTGTGACGCGCTCCACGTCTGGCACGACAGTGGCGGAACCCACGTGCGACTTCTGGCCCGCGCCTGAGCTAGGCTGGGGGGCGACCGCGCACGGGAACCGCCGCCCGCCGTCCGTGCCGGTCGGTTTGCTCGCGCCCGGAATCCGTGGAGTTGCGCCGTCCGGGCCCCGACGCCGACCGCTGCCGGGCCGACCGCCACACCACCAGGGACAGCACATGTCCGACGATCACCGTCGATCCCGCCCTGACCTCTGCGTACCGACCCTTCGCCTGCTCGGCTCCTTCGCCCTGCACGTCGGTGCCGACACCGTCCCGCTGCCGGTGGACGCCCGCCGGCTGGTGGCCTACCTCGCGGTGCACCCCCGTCCGCAGCCGACCGCCGCGCTGGCCGCCGACCTGTGGCCCGGCGTGAACTCCTCCGCGGCCGCGCGCCTGCTCGACGCGGCGGTCGCGGCCGTCGACGTCCCGGGCCTGCTCGCCGGGGACGACCAGGGCCGGCTGTCGCTGGGCGAGGGCGTGGCCACCGACCTGTCCGACGCCATGTTGCTGATCCGTGCGCTGTCGGGCATCCGGGTGGAACGTCGCCCGGACACCGAGCTTCTCGAGTCCGACATCCTGCCGTCGTGGACGGCGCCCTGGATCGCGGTCGAGCGCGAGCGTTTCCGCCAGCTCCGGCTCTCCGCCATGGAGAGCCTCAGCGTCGGCCTGACCGCCGCCGACCGGCACGACGACGCCGTCGCGATCGCCCGCCGCGTGGTGGACGCCGCTCCGAGCCGGGAGCGGTCCCGGCGGGTGCTGGTCGAGGCGATGCTCGCCGGCGGCGACGTCGCCGGCGCGATGGCCGAGTACGAGGCCTTCCAGGAGCTGCTGCGCTCGAGCATCGGCGCCACCACCGACTCCGAGCTCGACCGGCTGCTCGCGCCGCTCTACTCCGGCTGGCCGCTGGGACCGGGCCTGCACCGCCCCGTCCAGCGCTGGTCGGTCGGCATGCCGGGCGTGCGGGGCAACCGTCCCGCCGGACGACGCCTCGCGGCCGGGAGCCCCGCCTCCGGGCGCTGACCTCCCCCGCACGCGAGCGGGCCCGCCCCCCCCCACCGGGGTCGGGGCCCCGCGCGGGCGGCCGCCGCGGGCGGCCCCCCGCCCGCCGCCGGCCCCCCCCCCCCGCGGGGCGCCCCCCCCCCCCCCGGGGGGCGGGCGCCCCCGCCCGCGTCCGGCCTCGGCGGAGGGCCTCAGTGGAACCGCGGCGCGCGCTTGTCCCCGAAGGCCGTGAGGCCCTCGGCGCCCTCGGGTCCGGCCGCGCTGGTGGCGATCCCGTCCGCCTCCGCGGCGAACTGCGCGGACAGGTCGACGTCCCAGGTCCGGTTCAGCAGGCCGCGGATCCGGCCGAGCGCGGCGGTGGGGCCCTGGGCGAGCCGGTGGGCGGTCCGCTCGGCCTCGGCCAGCACCTGGTCGTCGTCGACGACGGTGGACACGACCCCGTACCCGAGCGCCGCGTCGGCATCGAGCACCTCGTCGGTGAGCAGGATCCGGCGCGCCCGCGCCGCCCCCACCAGCCGTGGCAGCGTCCAGGTCATGCCGCCGTCCGGGGAGAACCCGATCCCCGGGTAGGCGGGACGGATCCTCGTCGAGCGCCCGGCGATCGCGATGTCGGTGGCGCAGACGATGCTCATCCCGGCGCCGGCCGCCCAGCCGCGGACCGCGGCCACGCTCGGCACCGGCGAGTGCACCAGCGGCTCCAGGAACCCGTGGAACGTCTCGGCCAGCTCGTGCACGTAGGCGTAGCGGTCCTCGGCGCCGGCGAACGCGCGCACGTCGCCGCCGGTGCAGAAGTTCTCGCCCTCGCCCACCAGCAGCACCGCGCCGACGCCGTCCGGGTCGGCCGGGTCCTGGTCGGCCAGCGTGCTCAGCCGCGCCCGCAGCTCGGCGAGGACCTCGCCGTCGAGGGTGCCGTGCCGACCGCGCGAGATCCGTGCCCGCAGCACCCGGCCGTCCGTGACGACGGCGGGGGTCCCGGTGTCGGGGGTCACGCGAGGGCCCGCAGCTTCGGCAGGACGTCCTCGGCGAACTGCGCCAGGAAGCGCTCCTGGTCGTCGCCCGGGCCGTGGAACACCAGGTGGTTGAGCCCGGCGTCGAGGTAGGGCTTGATCTGGGCGAGGGCCTCGTCCGGATCGGAGGTGACGATCCAGCGGCCGGTGATCTCCTCCAGCGGCAGCTCGTCGGCCAGGCGCTCCATCTCCTCCGACGTGCTCACCGAGTTCTTCTGCTCCGCCGAGAGCGACAGCGGCGCCCAGAACCGGCAGTTCTGCCTCGCCGCCTCCGGGTCCCGGTCGTAGGACATCTTGATCTCGATCGTCCGGTCGATCGCCGCGGCGTCGCGACCCTCCTTCTCCGCGCCCTCGTGGAGGCCCGGGACGAGCTTGTCGGTGTAGAGCTCCATCCCCTTGCCCGAGGTGCAGATGAAGCCGTCGCCCTGGCGTCCGGCGTAGCGGGCCACCATCGGCCCGCCGGCGGCGATGTAGACCGGGACCGGGGTCTCGGGGCGGTCGTAGATCTCGGCCTCGACGGTCCGGTAGTACTCGCCGTCGAAGTCGACCTTGCCCGGTTGCGTCCACAGCGCGCGCATCAGCCGGACCGACTCGCGCAGCCGGGCGAAGCGCTCCTTGTACTCCGGCCACTCCATCCCGGACACGGCGATCTCGTTGAGCGCCTCGCCGGTGCCGACACCGAGCGCGACCCGGCCGCCGGTCATCAGCGACATCGTCGCGAACTCCTGGGCCAGCACCGCCGGGTTGTACCGGAACGTCGGCGTGAGCACCGAGGTGCCGATCTGCACCCGCGTCGTGCGTTCCCCCACCGCGGCCATCCAGGGCAGGACGGCCGGGGCGTGCCCGCCGTTGTGCCGCCAGGGCAGGAAGTGGTCCGACGCCCAGACGCTGTCCAGGCCGAGCTCCTCGGCGCGGACGGCGTACTCCACCAGGTCGCGCGGGCCGAACTGCTCCGCCGACGCCTTGTAACCGATCTTCAGATCCACTGGGTCCTCCGGGTGGGGCGGCGCGCTCCGATCACCGGCGCCGCGGTTGCTGCCCACACTGCTACACCCCGTCCGGGCCCGCCGCAGCACCGTCGCGCCACGGATCGGTGATCGTGGCCAGGTCGGTGAGGATGTCGCGCAGCTGCGCCATCCGGCGCGGGCCCAGGTGTGCGGCCCACTCCTGCTCGACCGCGGCGACGACCTTGCGGGACGCCTCCACGCTGCGGGCTCCCCGTTCGGCGACGCGCACCAGGCGAGCCCGGCCGTCGGTCGGATCCGGCACCCGCTCCACGTAGCCGGACCGCTCGAGCGCCTCGACCAGGAAACCCGCGCTCTGCTTGGTGATCCCGGCCTGCTCGGCCAGGTCGGTCAGCCGGCTGCCCTGCGCCGCGATGCGTTGGAACACCCGGGCCTGGGCCGGTGTGAGGTCGCCGTACCCGGCCTCGGCCAGCTCCCGGAACACCCGGGTCTCCATCGACCGGTACGGCAGGTACAGCAGCAGCCCGACGTTGAGAGGCTCGGTCACGGTTGACGAGACTACGTGATGGTACGACACTCTGACTTGTTGGTCAGTCTCTCTGACTGTATCTGTCGACGGAACCGGGGCGCGACATGGACGTGGACGGCAAGTGGGCGGTCATCGCGGAACAGCGTCGGGTCCTGGCCGACCTCCTGGGCACGCTCGACGCACCGTCGTGGGAGCGGCCGTCGCTGTGCTCCGACTGGCGGGTGCGCGACGTCGCGGCGCACGTCGCGCTCACCCCGCAGTCACCGGGCGTCGGGCGGATCGTCGTGCTGGGGCTGCGCGCGGGAGGCGACTTCCAGGCGCTCAACCGGGACATGGCCGTCGCGCACGCCGACCGTCCGCCCGCCCGGCTGGTCACCGAGCTGCGGGAGCTGGCCGGCAGCCGGAGCAAGCCGGCGATCACGACGCTGGACAACCTGCTGTTCGACACCCTGGTGCACGTCCAGGACGTCGCGGTGCCGCTCGGGCTCGACGTCGCGATGCCGCCCTCGGCGGCCCGGGAGGGCGCGGAGCGGGTGTGGCGGATGGGCTGGCCGTTCTGGGCCCGGCGCCGGCTGCGCGGGCTGCGGCTGCGTGCCACCGACCTCGACTGGTCGGTCGGGTCGGGGGCCGAGGTGCGCGGCCCGATCCGGGCGCTGCTGCTCCTGCTCACCGGCCGGACGGCGGTGGCGCGACCGGATCTGAGCGGGCCCGGTGTCGAGCGGCTCGGATCGCCGGGCGTCGTGCCCTGACCACGCCACCACCGCGCCCGGTGGGTCCGGGCAGGGACCAGGACGGGCGAGGCGGCCGCGACCGGAGGCGACCGGCTCGTACGATCGCGGGGTGCCCGACACCGTCCCGCCCGGCGACCACGGCCCGGACCTCGAGATCCCGCTGCCGCCCGAGCCCCCCGAGGACGGGTACGACGACCCGTTCCCGGACGGGCCGTACGGGGAGGATCCCGGTGCGGGAGCACCCACGGCCGGTGCGTCCGGGAGGCCGGGGGCGGGGACGCCCCGGGAGCCGCTGCCCCGCGACCCGCACGAGGTGCTGCGCCGGGTCTTCGGCTACGACGCGTTCCGCGGCGAGCAGCAGGCGATCGTCGAGCAGGTCGTCGGGGGCGGGGACGCGCTGGTCCTGATGCCCACCGGCGGCGGCAAGTCGCTGTGCTACCAGGTCCCCTCGCTGGTCCGCCCCGGGGTCGGGGTCGTCGTCTCGCCGTTGATCGCGTTGATGCAGGACCAGGTGGACGCGCTGCGGGCACTCGGCGTGCGGGCGGGGTTCCTCAACTCCACCCAGAACCCGGACGAGCGCCGCGAGACCGAGCAGGCGTTCCTCTCCGGCGAGCTGGACCTGCTCTACCTGGCACCGGAGCGGCTGCGGGTCGAGTCGACGCTGCGGCTGCTCGACCGGGGGACGGTCGCCCTGTTCGCGATCGACGAGGCGCACTGCGTGGCCCAGTGGGGCCACGACTTCCGGCCCGACTACCTGATGCTCTCGCAGCTGCACGACCGCTGGCCGGACGTGCCCCGGATCGCGCTCACCGCGACCGCCACCGAGGCGACCCGCACCGAGATCGCGCAGCGGCTGGCGCTGACCGGGGCGAAGCACTTCGTGGCCAGCTTCGACCGGCCGAACATCCAGTACCGGATCGTGGCCAAGAACGAGCCGCGCAAGCAGCTGCTGGAGCTGATCCGCTCCGAACACGACGGCGACGCCGGCATCGTCTACTGCCTGTCCCGCAAGTCCGTCGAGCAGACCGCGGAGTTCCTGGCCGGCCAGGGCATGACCGCGCTGCCCTACCACGCCGGCCTCGACGCCGCGGTGCGCCGGCGCAACCAGGCCCGCTTCCTGCGCGAGGACGGCGTGGTGATGGTCGCGACGATCGCGTTCGGGATGGGCATCGACAAGCCCGACGTCCGGTTCGTCGCGCATCTGGACCTGCCCAAGTCGGTCGAGGGCTACTACCAGGAGACCGGCCGGGCCGGCCGCGACGGGGCGCCGTCGACGGCGTGGCTGGCCTACGGGATGGCCGACGTCGTGCAGCAGCGCAAGATGATCGACGACTCCGAGGGCGACGCCGCGCACCGGCGCCGCCTCGGCCAGCACCTGGACGCGATGCTGGCGCTCTGCGAGACCGTGCAGTGCCGGCGCGCGCAGCTGCTCGGCTACTTCGGCCAGGCCCCCACCGGCGAAGCGGGCTCGTGCGGCAACTGCGACACCTGCCTGAGCCCGGTCACGACCTGGGACGGCACGGTGCCCGCGCAGAAGGTGCTCTCCACCGTGTGGCGCCTGAAGAACGAGCGGCGGCAGAGCTTCGGTGCCGTGCACGTCATCGACATCCTGCTCGGCAGGCGCACCCCGAAGGTCGAGCAGTTCGACCACCACGAGCTCTCGGTGTTCGGCGTCGGTTCGGACCTGACCGAGCCGCAGTGGCGCGGGGTGATCCGCCAGCTCGTCGCGCGCCGGCTGCTCGAGGTCGGCGGCCCGCACTCGACGCTGCAGTTCACCGACGACTCCCCCGCGACGATGCGCGGCGAGCAGACGGTGCTGCTGCGCACCGAGCCGGAGAAGCCCTCCCGCCCCCGGCGCTCGTCGGGCCGCGCCGCGGCGCCGGCGGCCGAGCTCTCGGCCGAGGCCGCGCCGGTGTTCGAGCGGCTGCGGGCCTGGCGGGCCGCGGCGGCCAAGGAGCAGGGCGTGCCCGCCTACGTGATCTTCCACGACGCGACGCTGCGCGAGATCGCCGGCCGGATGCCCGCTGACCTGGCCGGGCTCGGCGCGATCAGCGGGATCGGCGAGGGCAAGCTCGCCCGCTACGGCGAGCAGGTCCTCGAGACGCTGGCCGGGCAGCCGGCGTGAGCGAGCACGAGGACCGCCCCCCGTCGCGGCGCCGCCCGGTGATCGGCCTGAGCACCTACGGCGAGCGTGCCGCCTACTGGATCATGGAGCACGAGGTGGTGCTCCTGCCCCGCGAGTACGTCGACCTGGTCACCGCCGCGGGCGGGACACCGGTCCTGCTGCCGCCCACCGCGGCCGCGGCCGACGCGGTGGAGGTCTGCGACGCCGTCGTGTTCGTCGGCGGGCCCGACCTCGACCCGGCCCACTACGGCGCCACGCCCGGCCCGTACGCGGACCCGCCCCGGCCCGAGCGCGACGCCTCCGACCTGGCCGCGATCCGCCGCGCGCTGGAGCGCCGGATCCCGGTGCTCGGGGTGTGCCGCGGGCACCAGCTGCTCAACGTGGCGCTCGGCGGGACGCTGATCCAGCACCTGCCCGAGGTCGTGGGCCACGAGCGGCACAGCATCCGACCGGCGACCTACGGCCCGGTCGAGGTGACCCCGGAGCCCGGTACCCGGGCGGGCGAGCTGCTCGGCGGGCCGATGCGGGTGTGGTGCCACCACCACCAGGCGGTGGACCGGCCCGGCGCCGGCCTGCGGGTCACCGCCCGTGCCGACGACGGGACCGTCGAGGCCGTCGAGCTCGACGGGCACCCGTTCGTCATGGGGGTGCAGTGGCACCCCGAGCAGGACCGCTCCGACCTGCGCCTGATCCATGCCGTCGTCGACGCCGCGCAGCCCCCGCACGGCGCCCCCACCTGAGGCGACCCGCACGGCGGGCGTGCCGCACTGGTGCACACCCCCCGGACGGGCGGGGTGCCCGTGGGCTTACCGGCGGGCACCGTCCGGTGCACTGTCACGGGGTATGACGACCTCCAGTGTCCGCAACGACTTCGCGGGCCTGTCCCGGCGGATCTCCGAGGCCGGGCTCACCGACCGCCGTCCCGGCTACTACGCGCTGCGGTTCGCCCTGGTCGGCGGCGCCTACGTCGCGGCCTTCTGCGGCGTGGTCGCGCTCGGCGACTCGTGGTGGCAGATCGCGATCGCCGGGTTCCTGGCGGTCGTGTTCGCCCAGGTCGCGCTCCTGGCCCACGACGTGGCACACCGGCAGGTGTTCCGCCGCAAGTCCACCTGTGTCGCGGTCGGGCGCCTGATCGGCAACATCGGGATCGGCATGTCCTACAGCTGGTGGATGGACAAGCACACCCGCCACCACGCGAACCCGAACCACACCGACCGTGACCCCGACGTCGAGCCCGACCTCCTGGTCTGGTCGCAGGACCAGGCCCGCGACAGCGCGGGGATGACCCGCTGGTTCGGACGCCGCCAGGCCTACCTGTTCTTCCCGGTCCTGCTGCTGGAGGGCTTCTACCTGCACTACGCCGGGTTCCGCGCCTGTCTCGACCCCAGGACCCCCGGGCGCGGTACCGAGGCGGCCCTGCTGACCGCGCACGTGCTGCTCTACGTGGCCCTGGTGTTCGGCGTGATGCCCGTCGGCCAGGCCGTCGTGTTCGTCCTGGTGCACCAGATGGCGTGGGGGCTCTACATGGGCGCCACGTTCGCGCCGAACCACAAGGGCATGCCGCTGCGCGGCCGGGACGACGAGCCCGAGGACTTCCTGCGCCGGCAGGTGCTCACCTCGCGCAACATCGCAGGCGGTGTCCTGGTCGACATCGCCTACGGCGGTCTCAACCACCAGATCGAGCACCACCTGTTCCCGGCGATGCCCTCGGCGAACCTGCGCCGCGCCCAGCCGATCGTCGAGGCCTACTGCGCCGAGATCGGGGTGGAGTACCTGCGCACCGGGCTGGTCGCGTCCTACGGCCAGACCCTGCGCTCGCTGCACGAGGCCGGGGCACCGCTGCGCGGCTGAGCCGCGGCGGCCCCGCGCGCCCTGCTCACGCCTTCCGGATCCGTTTGAGCACCGGGGGCAGATCCCCGGTGTGCAGCACCCCCAGGCGGCGGGTGGCCCGGGTCAGCGCGACGTAGAGG
>CBIHNM010000089.1:0-15229 GCA_966211265.1 uncultured Pseudonocardia sp. | reverse complement strand
GGAGGCGGCATGAACACCGCCGACGCACTCGCTCCCGCGGAGGCGGCATGAACACGACCCCGAACCCGGGCGCCGCGCCGGAGTCGCTGCGCGCGCTGGTCACGGCCTCCGACGGCCTCGATCCGGCCTTCTTCGGTCACCGCCGCACCCCGACCGGGTCCGGCGGGCGCCGGGCCGCGGTGCTGATGCTGTTCGCGGACGGCTCCGGGGGCGAGCACGGGGACGGGCCCGACGTGCTGCTCACCGAGCGCGCCGCCACGTTGCGCGCGCACGCCGGGCAGGTCTCGTTCCCCGGCGGCACCATCGACCCCGGCGACGACGGCCCGGTCGCCGCGGCGCTGCGCGAGGCGCAGGAGGAGACCGGGCTGGACCCCGACGGCGTCGTCCCGCTCGCGGTGCTGCCCGAGCTGCTGATCCCGCCGACCGGCTACCTGGTCACCCCGGTGCTCGCGCACTGGGCGCGACCGGTACCGGTGCGGGTGGTCGACCGGGGCGAGACCGAACGGGTGCTGCGGGTGCCGGTGAGCGCGCTCTGCGACCCGGCCAACCGGCTCTGCGTGCGCGGACCCCGAGGTCACACGGGCCCCGCGTTCCGGACGGCGGGGCTGTTGATCTGGGGCTTCACCGCTGGCCTATTGTCCGCGCTGCTGTACCGCTCCGGCTGGGAGCGTCCGTGGGACGCCACCCGGACGGAGGACCTCGACGAGGCCTGGTCCCGGGCCCGCACCCGACGCCAGGAGGCTACGTGAGCTGGGTCGACATCCTGGTCGTCGTGCTGGCGTTGCTGGCCGCGGTGTCCGGCTGGCGGCACGGCGTCGCGGTCGCCCTGCTGTCGTTCATCGGCGTGCTGGCCGGGGCGATCCTGGGCCTGCGCCTGGCGCCGCTGCTGGCGGCCGGGGTGGAGTCGCAGCAGGCGAAGATCCTGGTCAGCATCGGCACGGTGGTGCTCCTGGTCGCGCTCGGCGAGGCGACCGGGGTGTACTTCGGCCGCAAGATCCGGGACCGGATCCGCGGCGAGAACGTGATCAAGGTCGACTCCGCGCTCGGCGCCGGGGTGCAGGCCGTGGCCGTGGTGATCGCCGCCTGGCTGATCGCGCTGCCGCTGGCCTCGACCAGCCTGGCCGGGGTGACCTCGGCGGTGCGTGACTCCACCGTGCTGCGCGGTGTCGACACGGTGATGCCGGATGCCGCCCGCGCGCTGCCCGCCGAGCTGCGCCAGATCCTGGACAACTCCGGCTTCCCGGACGTGGTCAGCCCGTTCGCCCGCACGCCGGTTGCCGTGGTCGGCCCACCGAACTCCTCGCTGGCCGACTCGCCGGTCGTCGACGAGGTCCGGGGGAGCGTCCTCAAGGTGCGCGGGCGGGCGCCGTCGTGCCGCCGTGCGCTCGAGGGCACCGGGTTCGTCGTCGCCCCGCAGCGGGTGATGACCAACGCCCACGTCGTGGCCGGCACCACCAGCACGAGCGTCGAGGTGACGACCGGCTCCGGGCGGACCCGCCAGCTGGAGGCGGACGTGATCAGCTACGACCCCGAGATCGACGTCGCGGTGCTCGACGTCCCGGATCTGGAGGCCGACCCGCTGCCGTTCACCCCGGACCCGGCCCGGGTCGGCGACGACACGATCATCCTCGGCTACCCGATGGACGGCCCCTACACGGTGACCCCGGGCAAGGTCCGGGAGCGGATCCGGCTGCGCGGTCCGGACATCTACGACCGGGGCAGCGTCACCCGCGACGTCTACACGGTGCGCGCCGTGGTGCGTTCCGGGAACTCCGGCGGACCGATGATCACCCCCGACGGGCGGGTGCTGGGCGTCGTGTTCGGCGCTGCGCTCGACGACTCGGAGACCGGGTTCGTACTCACCGCCGAGCAGGTGGGCAGGGCGCTCGAGGTCGCGGCCGGCGAAGGGTCCCGGTCGGTGGACACGGGGGAGTGCGCCTCCTGAGTATTCCCACCATGTGGGAGTATGTGGCCGATATGTGGGAACGCTCGTAGCGTGACCGGGGACCGTGCACCCGATCGCGAGGAGCCCCCGTGCGCCCGACCGAGGCTCCGGACCCCACCCGCACCCGACGGCGGTGGCTGGTGCTCGCGCTCGGGGTGCTCGCCCAGACCTCGTCGAGCGCGTTCGTCTACGGGATGCCGTTCCTGGTCCCGGTCCTGCGCGACCGCTACGGCCTCTCCCTGGCCGAGGCCGGGACGTACGTGGCCGCGCCGACGACCGGGCTGCTGGTCGCGCTGATCGCCTGGGGCGCGGCCGCGGACCGGTGGGGCGAGCGGGCGGTGATCGGCGTCGGGTTGACGCTGTCGTCGTGCGCGATCGCGGCCGCCGCGCTGCTCCCCGACCTCGGGCAGGTCCCGCTGCTCCTGCTGCTGGCCGCGGGCGGCGCGGGCGGGGCGAGCGTGTCCTCGGCCAGCGGCCGGATGGTGATGGGCTGGTTCTCCCGCGACGAGCGTGGGCTGGCGATGGGGATCCGGCAGACCGCGCAGCCGCTGGGCGTGGCCGTCGCCGGGGTGTCGCTGCCGGCCCTGGCCACCTCCGGCGGCCCGTTCGAGGCGCTGGTCCTGCCGGCCGCGCTGTGCCTGGTCTCGGCCGTGCTGGTCGCGGCGCTGGCCCCGGACCCGCCGCGCACCCCGCGCCCCGCGGGCGAGGCACGCCCGCGCTCGCCCTACCGGACACCGGTGCTGTGGCGGGTGCACGCGGCCAGCGCGATGCTCGTCGTCCCGCAGTTCGCGGTGGCCGCCTTCGGCACCGAGTACCTGGTCCGCGAGCAGGGCTGGGGCCTGGCCGCGGCGGGCGGGTTCATGGCCGCGGTGCAGGTCGCGGGCGCGGCCGGGCGGATCGGGGCCGGCGTGTGGTCGGACCGGGTGGGATCGCGGCTGCGGCCGATGCGCCAGGTCGCGGTCGGCGCCGCCACGGTGCTGCTGCTGTTCGCCCTCGGCGACCTGGTCGCGGGCTGGCTGGCCGTGCTCGCCCTGGCGGTCGGCGCCGTGGTCAGCGTCGCCGACAACGGCCTGGCCTTCACCAGCACCGCCGAGATCGCCGGCCCGGCCTGGTCCGGCCGGGCCCTGGGCGTGCAGAACACCGGCCAGAACATCGTGTCCTCGGCCGTGCCGATCGTGCTGGGCGCACTGATCGGCGGCACCGGCTACGCCGCCGGCTTCACCCTGGCCGCCCTGGCGCCGCTGGCCGCGATCGTCCTGACCCCGGTCCGTCAGGAACCAACGACCAGCCATTGGTGACGGGGGCGCCATCCCACCCGTGGCACTCATGCGGCACACGTTCCACTGACAGACACGAATGGCGCATGAGTGCCCGAGCCCGGCCCGACGATCGCACTCGTGCGGGTTCAGACCTCGCGGGTGATCGTCTGCTCCCGGCCGGGGCCGACGCCGATGGCGGACACCGGGGCCCCGGTGAGCTCCTCCAGGCGCAGGACGTAGTCGCGGGCGGCCTGCGGCAGCTCCTCGAACGTGCGGCAGCCCGAGAGGTCCTCGAACCAGCCGGGCATCTCCTCGTAGACCGGGACCGCGTGGTGCAGGTCGGTCTGGGTCATCGGCATCTCCTCGACGCGGCGGCCGTCGATCTCGTAGCCGACACAGATCGGGACGGTGTCCAGCCCGGAGAGCACGTCGAGCTTGGTCAGGAAGAAGTCGGTGATCCCGTTGACGCGCGCGGCGTAGCGGCCGATCACGGCGTCGAACCAGCCGCAGCGGCGCTCCCGCCCGGTGTTCACACCGATCTCGCCGCCGACCTTGCGCAACCGCTCGCCCATCGCGTCGTGCAGCTCGGTCGGGAACGGTCCGGAGCCGACGCGCGTGGTGTAGGCCTTCAGGATGCCGATCACCCGGTCGATCCGGGTCGGGCCGATCCCGGAACCGACGGCCGCGCCGCCCGCGGTCGGGTTGGACGAGGTGACGAACGGGTAGGTGCCGTGGTCGACGTCGAGCAGCGTGCCCTGCGAACCCTCCAGCAGGATCGTCTCGCCGCGTTCGAGGGCCTGGTTGAGCAGCAGCCGGGTGTCGACGATCTTGTCGGCGAACTTCTTGGACTGTTCCAGGACGGTGTCCACGACCTCGTCGAGGTCCAGGGCGCGCCGGTTGTAGACCTTGACCAGGATCTGGTTCTTCAGCTCGAGGGCGGCCTCCACCTTCTGGTGCAGGATCTTCTCGTCGAGCAGGTCGGCCACCCGGACGCCGACCCGGGCGACCTTGTCGCCGTAGGCCGGGCCGATGCCGCGGCCGGTGGTGCCGATCTTGGCCTTGCCCAGGTAGCGCTCGGTGACCCGGTCGATCGCCACGTGGTACGGCATGATCAGGTGCGCGTCGGCGGAGATCAGCAGGCCGGACGTGTCGACGCCGCGGCGCTCCAGCCCCTCCTTCTCGTCGATCAGGGCCTCGGGGTTCACCACGACGCCGTTCCCGATCACGTTCTTGACGCCGGGGGTGAGGATCCCGGACGGGATGAGCTTGAGCGCGAAGTCCCGGCCGTCCGGGGTGACGACGGTGTGCCCGGCGTTGTTGCCGCCCTGGTACCGCACGACCCAGCCGAACTTGCCGCCGAGCAGATCGGTCGCCTTGCCCTTGCCCTCGTCGCCCCACTGGGCGCCGATCAACACGATCGCAGGCATGTGAGACTCCAGTTCTGCACGCACGTCACGTCCGCGGGTCCCGGAAAAGGACACCGCGGCGGGGAGGGTAACCGATCAGTGGTTTCGACCGATCCTGAAGCCGTGCTGCTGACCTGCGTGAGCGAGTCGCGACACCGTCTTCCCTTCCACGGTATCCGGCGCGCTGCGCAGCGGGAACGGGTGCCCGCCGCTCTGGTCGGCGTGCCGTCGGTCACGCTCGGTCCGCGCCCCGGGCGTGACGAGGTCGACCCGGTCCTCGCCGGGCACCCGGGCGCCCGGGTGATCGTGCACGGCACCGACGCCGACCTGGCCGCCGTGCTGGTCCGGCTGCTGCGCACGGAACGCCTGGGCACCGAGGTCGGCTACGTGCCGGTGCGACGCCGCTCGGTCGCCGCCGGCGTCTGGGGCCTGCCCGAGCGGCCCTCCGACGCCGCGGAGCTCGCCCGGCACGGCGTGGCCGGGCCGGTTCCACTGGTCCGCGACGACGCCGGCGGGGTGCTGGTCGGACGCGGCGAGATGCGCGACTTCGACGGCGAGGGCTACTGCGACGCCACGCTCGTGGCGCGCGGACGGATCCGCCGCCTGCTCGTCGACGCCGGACCGGACGGGGTGTCGGTCCTGCCCGGCCGCGACGTCCGGGCCGCCGTCGGTCGCGCCGTCCAGATCGGCACCAGCGGCGCCCGGGTCACCAGCGACGGCGTCGAACATCCCCGCGAGATCCCCCGCTGGGCCTGGTACCGCCACACCGACCCGTGGCACCTCGTCCGCCCCTGACCCTCGCGTTGTGGAGCCCTGACGCGGGTGCGACGTGAGTGGAAAGGCCGTGATCACCGGCCGGTCGGCCGCGCAGGTTCGCGGAGTGCGACTCTGCTGGCCGGACGACGACGTCCCAGGCCCCATGGCTGCACAACGCGACGGCCGGCCACCGGTGAGCGCGTCGGGGCTCCACAACGCGAGGGGTGGGTGTCAGGCGGCGGCGCGGTCGTCGCCGGGGCGGCGGTGGTAGCTGTCGACGTAGACCTGGCCGGACAGCTCGGCGATCGCGTCCATGATCTCGTCGGTGACGGCACGCCGGATGGCCGGTGAGCCCTCCAGCCCCTCGTAGCGGCTGAACTCCAGCGGCGCACCGAAGCGGACCTGCACCGGCGCGATCCGCGGGAACCGGCGGCCGACCGGCTGGACCCTCTCGGTTCCGGTCAACGCCACCGGGACGACGACGGCGCCGGTCGAGAGCGCGAGCGAGGCGACGCCGGTGTGCCCGCGGTGCAGGTGCCCGTCGAGCGAGCGGGTGCCCTCCGGGTAGATGCCGAACGCGCCGCCGTCGCGCAGCACCGTGCGCCCGGCGTCGAGCGCCGCCAGTCCCGCCTTGACGTTGCCGCGGTCCACCGGCACGTAGCCGAGCGCGGTCAGGAACCGGGCCGTGAGCCGGCCCCGGAGCCCGCGGCCGGTGAAGTACTCGGCCTTGCCCAGGAACGCGACCGGACGCGGGGTGACGAGCGGGATGAACGCCGTGTCCACGGCGGCCCGGTGGTTGGCCGCCAGGATCACCGGACCCGTGACCGGCACCCGGTCCGCGCCCAGCACACGCGGGCGCCACAGCAGGCGCAGGAGCGGGGCGAGCACGTACGTGATCAGGAACTGCACCAGGGACCTCGAGCCTCTACTCCGGACGGCGACGGCCACACCACACCGTGGGGTGGGACCAGTGCAGTCCCAGCGCCGAGTTCAGCACCCGGGAGTCTGGCCCTGTCCTTCCGGGCAGGGAACAGCTTCCGGCCAGCACCCCCCGATCAGCGCAACCGGCGCTCACCCGCCGCAGCGGTCAGCCCGGTGTCGCACACCCGAGGTGACCACCCGCGCACCCGACCGCCCGCGCGGAGGCTCAGGACAGGCCGAGAGCGGCCGGGGCCTCCGGGTCGGACTCCGAGAGCAGCGTGTGCAGCCGCTCCACCTCGGCGGCCTCGCCGATCTGCTGCGCGGCCCGGAGCAGGGCTCCGGTGGCGCGCAGGAAGCCACGGTTGGGTTCGTGCGACCACGGCACCGGCCCGAAGCCCTTCCAGCCGTTGCGGCGCAGCTGGTCCAGGCCCCGGTGGTAGCCGGTGCGGGCGAACGCGTAGCCGGTGACGGCGTCGCCGCCCTCGAGCGCGCGCTCGGCCAGCACCGCCCAGGCGATGCTCGACGTGGGGCTCGCGGCCGCGACCTCGGACGGGTCGGTCCCGGCGTCCAGCTGCGCGGCGGCCGGGTCGGTGGGCAGGCGGGTGGACTCGGGCTCGAGCAGGTTGCCGTGCAGACTCATGGGCCCATCCTCGCGCCCTTCCGCGGCGGTGTGCCAGCGGGTGGGCGCGAGGCGGTCACGAACCCGGGGTCAGCGCCCCAGCGCCTTGCCGGCCGACTTGAGCGACTCGCAGGCCTCGACGACCCGCTCGCTCATCGCGACCTCGGCCTTCTTCAGGTAGGACCGCGGGTCGTAGACCTTCTTGTTGCCGACCTCGCCGTCGACCTTGAGCACGCCGTCGTAGTTCTGGAACATGTGCTCGGCGATCGGGCGGGTGAACGCGTACTGGGCGTCGGTGTCGACGTTCATCTTCACCACGCCGTAGCTCAGCGCCTCGTGGATCTCCTCGAGCAGCGACCCGGAACCCCCGTGGAACACCAGGTCGAACGGCTTGTCGCCGGCCCCGGGTCCGACCTTCTCGCGGGCGACGTCCTGGCCCTGCTTGAGGATCTCCGGGCGGAGCTTGACGTTGCCCGGCTTGTAGACGCCGTGCACGTTGCCGAACGTCGCGGCCAGCAGGTAACGCCCCTTCTCCCCGGTCCCGAGCATGTCCACGGTGCGCTCGTAGTCGCCGGGCGCGGTGTAGAGCTTCTCGTTGATGTCGTTGGCGACGCCGTCCTCCTCGCCGCCGACGACGCCGATCTCGACCTCGAGGATGATCTTGGCCTTGGCCGCCTGCTCCAGCAGCTCGGCCGCGATCTGCAGGTTCTCCTCGAGCTCGGTGGCCGAGCCGTCCCACATGTGCGACTGGAACAGCGGGTTCGCACCCGCGTTCACCCGCTCCTGGCTGATCGCGATCAGCGGCCGGACGAACGAGTCCAGCTTGTCCTTGGGGCAGTGGTCGGTGTGCAGCGCGACGTTGACCGGGTACTGCTCCGCGACGACGTGCGCGAACTCGGCCAGCCCGACCGAGCCGGTGACCATGTCCTTGACGCGGGTGCCGGAGAGGAACTCGGCGCCTCCGGTGGACACCTGCACGATGCCGTCCGAGCCCGCCTCGGCGAACCCGCGCAGGGCGGCGTTCAGCGTCTCCGTGCTGGTCACGTTGATCGCCGGGTAGGCGAACTCGCCGCTCTTGGCGTTGTCCAGCATCTGGTTGTAGATCTCGGGCGTGGCGATCGGCATTGGCGCTCCTCGGCGTCGGCGGAGTGTCCTGGCAGGTCAGTATCACGTACCCGTTCCACCCGGTGCTGCACCCGGAGGGCATGTGCCTTCTCACCCGCCCGGGGCCGATACCGCGAAGATCCATTCTGTCCACCGCTACGCTGGTGATGTGGAGGAGGCACGGGCGGAGAGCGCGGTCGACCGGACGCTGAGCCGTCTGCGCCGCATCGACAGCCGTCCCGCGCAGGAGGCGCCCGCGCCCCGCACGGCCGAGGATGCCGGGCCCGTCGAGCCACGCACGCTCGCCGACCTCTACCGCGACCACCGCACCCGTCTGGTGCGGCTGGCGATGCTGCTGGTCGACATCCCGGCCACCGCCGAGGACGTGGTGCAGGAGGCGTTCACCGGCCTGCACCGGCACTGGTCCGGGCTGCGCGACGAGACCGCTGCGGTCGCCTACCTGCGCGCGGCCGTGGTCAACGGGTCGCGCTCGGTGCTGCGCCGGCGCCGCACGGCGCGCGAGTACGTGCCCCCGCACGCCGCGAACGCGCGGTCGGCGGAGTCGCTGGCGATGCTCTCGGCCGAGCACCAGTCGGTGGTCGACGCGCTGTCCGGGCTGCCGCCCCGGCAGCGCGAGGTGCTGGTGCTGCGCTACTACGGCGGGCTGTCCGAGTCCGAGATCGCCGAGGCGGCCGGGATGAGCCGCGGCACCGTGAAGTCGACGGCCAGCCGGGCGCTCGACGCCGTCGCCCGGATCATGGACGAGCGGTCCGGCGACCCGACGCGCCGGGGCGGTGCCGGCGAGATGGAGCACCGATGAGCGTCCCGCGCGACGAGGACGCCGCCGCCCGGCGGCTGAGCGAGGCCCTACACGCCCGGGCCGTGAGCGGCGGGCGGGTCCCGCCACCACCGGGCGACCGGGGCCCGTCGATGCCACCGGCCGGGCCGGGCCGGTACGGGCCGCCGCCCGCACCACGGCCGATGCCCGGCCGGGTCCCGCCGCCGGCCCCGCGACCGATGCCCCCGCCGGCCGCGCCCGCCGGTTCCGACCGGCGCCAGATCGTGTGGGCGCTGGTGGTGACGTTGCTGATCGGTGCCATCCTCGGCGCCGGGATCGGTCTGGTCTCGATCCTGCTCCCGGGCGCGCTGCCCACGCTGGGCTGAACGGAGCATCCGCGCGGTGCCGGCCCGGCCCGCCGCGTCCGAACGTCCTGGACGCCAGGCGCAGGCCCTGACCAGGATGAGCTCCCATGGAGGAGCCGGTCGTCGTCGAACGGGTCACCGGACGGTGCGGTGAGCTGGTGCTGCGCCGGGTCGGGGACCACCACGAGATCGTGGCCAACGGGGTGTTCCTGATGGACACCCGCGGCGGCACCTCGGAGCGGTTGCTGGCCACCGCCGCGGCCGACCGGATGCCCGCGCCCGGACGCCTGGTCGTCGGCGGGCTCGGGGTCGGGTTCACCCTCGCCGCGGCGCTGGCGCACCCCGCGATCGACACCGTGGACGTGGTCGAGCGGGAGCGCGCCGTGCTGCGCTGGAACCGTGGACCGCTCGCCGACGGCAACGGGCACGCCGTCGACGACCCGCGGGTGCGCACCCACGTCACCGACCTCGCCGACTGGCTCGCCGACGCCGCGCCGGCCAGCGCCGACGGCCTCTGCCTGGACACCGACAACGGACCGGACTGGCTGGTCGACCCCGGCAACGCGGGCCTCTACGACGACGCGGGCCTGGCCGCCGCCCGGCGCGTCCTGACACCCGGCGGCGTGCTCGCGTTGTGGTGTGCCGCACCGGTTCCGGACCTGGCAGAGCGGCTGGGTGCCCGCTTCGACGGGGTCGAGACGCTGCCGGTGCCGGTCGGCCGCGGGGAGCCCGACGTCGTCGTGCTGGCCCGGCGCCCACGGGACTGAGCGCGCCGGCCGACCCGCCGGTTCCGGGCTCCGCGGGCACCGCGGGCTCGTGGTGGCGGCTCATCGTGCCCCCAGGTCCGGCCGGTACCGTCGTACAACGTGACGCCCCTCGCCACTCAGACGCTCGCGCTCGGTCCGTCCTGGCTCGACCCGACCGTCATCATCGAATGGCTGGGCCCCTGGGCGCTGGTCGGGCTCGCCGCGATCATCTTCGCCGAGTGCGGCCTGCTGCTGGGCTTCTTCCTGCCCGGGGACTCGCTGCTGTTCACCGCCGGCCTGTTCGTCGCCCAGGGCACCATCGGCGTGCCGCTGTGGCTGGTCTGCGTGATCCTGGTGGTGGCCGCGTTCGCCGGCAACGTCGTCGGCTACGCGATCGGCTACAAGGCCGGTCCGGCGATCTTCGACAAGCCGAAGTCCAAGCTGTTCAACCCCAGCCACGTCGCGAAGACCCAGGAGTTCTTCGACAAGTACGGCAACCGGGCGATCGTGCTGGGCCGGTTCGTGCCGATCGTGCGCACGTTCATCACGGTCAGCGCGGGCGTGGCCCGGATGGACCCGAAGCGGTACCTGACGTACTCGCTGATCGGCGGCGTCGCCTGGGCGGCCGGGGTGACGGTGCTGGGCTACTTCCTGGGCCAGTTCGCGTTCGTCCGGGAGAACATCGACCTCATCCTGATCCTGGTCGTGCTCGTCTCGATCCTGCCGATCGTCGTCGAGGTGCTGCGGGCGCGGTCGCAGAAGCGGAAGGCCGCCGACACCGCCGGTCCGGACGCCCCCGGCGCCGCCTCCGACCTCACCCAGCCGATCCGGCTCCCCCGCGACACCGGCGCCCCCGAGGGATCCGGCTGGTCCGGCCCGGTCACCGGTCCGGACGGGCACCCCACGTCGGGGTCGGCCGACACCACCGCGACGACCTGGATCACGCCGGTCGGCGCGCAGGCACCGGTCAACGGTGACGTGCCGGACCCGGTGACCGGCCGCCCCTCCCCGGACGCGGCGCACACCGACGAGCCGACCCGGACCATGCCCGCGCACGCCCCCGCCCCGGTCGAGAGCCGCTCGTCGGGACGTCCGGTGATGGGCTACCCGTCGCGCCCGTCCGCCGACCGGGACGAGGGCCCCCGCCGCTGACGTCGCGGCCGGGCCACGCACCGCACGGCCCGGGCCACCGCGGCCCGCCCGGTCCTCACCAGGCGGCGTCCAGGTCGGCGTGCCGGCGCACCCAGGCGTGCATCGCCACCCCGGCCGCGACGCCGGCGTTGACCGAGCGGGTGGACCCGAACTGCGCGATCGAGACCGCCAGCGCCGCCGCGGCCCGGGCCGGCTCGGACAGGCCCGGGCCTTCCTGGCCGAACAGCAGGACGCAGTCCCGCGGCAGCGCGGCCGTCTCCAGCCGCACGGCCCCGGGGGTGTTGTCCACGGCCACGATCGTCAACCCGTGGGCCGCGGCGTAGGCGGCCAGGCCGGAGACGTCGGGATGGTGGTGCAGCTGCAGGTAGCGGTCGGTCACCATGGCGCCGCGCCGGTTCCACCGCCGGCGCCCGACGATGTGCACCCCGCCCGCGCCGAACGCGTTCGCGGTCCGCACGACGGTGCCGATGTTGTGGTCGTGCCCGAGGTTCTCGATCGCGACGTGGAACGGGTGCGCGCGGCGCGCCAGCTCGGCGGCGACCGCCTCGCGGCGCCAGTACCGGTAGGCGTCGACGACGTTGCGCCGGTCGCCGTGTTCGAGCAGCTCCGGGTCGTAGTGGTCGCCGCGGGGCCAGGCCGCCCGACCGCCCGGCCACGGCCCGACCCCCACCTGCCCCGGGACCTCCCACTCGCTGGGCCCGACGGGGCCCTCGTCCGGTGGACCGGTCACGGCGGGGATCAGCCCAGCTGCAGGTCGGCCAGCCCGAGCAGCGCCCGGTACGGCGCGCCCTCGGCCTCGACGGCCTCGCGCGCGCCGGTGTCGCGGTCGACGACCGTGCAGACCCCGACGACGGTGGCGCCGGCGTCGCGGACCTGACGCACCGCGGTGAGCACCGAGCCGCCGGTGGTCGAGGTGTCCTCGACCACCAGCACCGGGCGGCCGGTGATGTCGGGGCCCTCGATCAGCCGTTGCATCCCGTGCTTCTTCGTCTCCTTGCGCACCACGAACGCGTCCACCGGGGTGGTGCCCGGCTCGGCGGCCGCGGCGTGCAGGACGGCGGCGGCGACCGGGTCCGCGCCGAGCGTCAACCCGCCCACGGCGTCGTAGGCCCAGTCCTGCGTCAGCGCCCGCAGCAGGCGCCCGATCAGCGGTGCGGCCTCGTGCTGCAGCGTGACCCGGCGCAGGTCGACGTAGTAGTCGGCCTGCGCGCCGGAGGACAGCGTGACCCGCTCGTGGACCACGCCCAGCTCCCGGACCAGGGCCGCCAGCCGCGCCCGGTCGCCGTGCGCGCTCATGAGGACTCCTCGCCGGCGCCCGTCGTACGCCTGCGCGCACGGGCGGCCGTGTCCGATCGTGAGCTCGCAGGCCCGCTCATGTCCGGTCCCGGTCGAACGTGGCCGTCAGCCGCCGGACGACACCGCGGGGAAGCACCCCGACCAGCCCGACGATCGCCTTGTACTGCCGCGAAGGCACGGACACCACCCGTCCCCTGGCCAGGTCGGCCAGGCACTCGTCGACCACCTGCACGGGGTCGAGCCACAGCGGGCCGCGCCGCCCGCCGACCTCGATCCCGGCCCGCTCGTGGAACTCGGTCCGGACGAAGCCCGGGCACAGCGCCATCGCCCGCACCCCCGTCCCGTTCAACGACGCCGCGATCCCCTCGGTGAACGAGATGACCCACGCCTTGTCCGCGCTGTAGGTGGATCCGCGCCCGGCCAGGAACCCGGCCACGCTGGCGACGTTCACCACGGCGCCGGTCCCGCGGTCCACCATCCCGGGCAGCGCCGCCCGGGTGAGAGCGAGCACACTGGCCACGTTCACCTCGAGCTGGCGCGCCAGCGCCTCCGGCTCGGCCTGCAGGAAGTCGCTCCCGGTGGCCAGGCCGGCGTTGTTCACCAGCAGCTCGACGGGGGACAGGTCCGGGTCGGTCAGGCGCCGCACGACCCGGGCGCGGGCGGCCGGATCGGCCAGGTCCGCGGGCAGCACCTCGACCGATACTCCCTGGTCACGGTACCGGGCCGCGGCCGCTTCGAGCCGTTCTGCGTCGCGGGCGACGAGCACGAGATCGCGCCCGTCGGCGGCCAGACGGTCGGCGAACGCCGCCCCGATCCCTGCGGAGGCGCCGCTGATCATGACGGAGGGCACGGGGCGAGCCTAGTGCGTGGCAGCGGCCCCGCCACCGGGCGCCGCCGGCCCGGCAGGGGAGCAACCGGACCAACTTCACATCACACGCCGGTCACGGTGCGTTTACCGTCGGGGCATGACGTCCGAGGCCCCGATACCCGCGGCCGCACGACCGGCGCCGGACCGCCCGGCGTCCGACCACCACCGCGTCGTCATCATCGGAGCCGGTTTCAGCGGCCTGACCGCGGGGTTGGCACTGCTGCGCCGGGAGGTGCACGACTTCGTCATCCTGGAGCGGACCGACGACGTCGGCGGCGTCTGGCGCGACAACACCTACCCCGGCGTCGGCGTCGACACGCCCTCCCCGCTCTACCAGCTGCGTCGCCTCACCAACCCGGGCTGGTCCGACCTCTATGCCAAGGGCCACGAGGTGCACGACTACTCGCGGACCCTGGCCCGCACCGACGGCCTGCTCGACCACGTCCGCTTCCACAGCGACGTCGAGCAGGCCCGCTGGGACCCCGCCACCCGGTGCTGGCGCATCCGTACCGGGCGCGGTGAGGTGACCGGCGACGTGCTCGTCAGCGCGGCCGGGCTGGTCTCCGACCCGGCCATGCCCGACGTCGCGGGCCTGTCCCGGTTCCCGGGCCCGGCCTTCCACTCCTCGCGCTGGGACCACGACGTCGACCTCGACGGCAAGCGGGTCGCGGTGATCGGGACGGGCGCGTCGGCGGTGCAGATCGTGCCGGCCATCCAGCCGCTGGTCCGCGAGCTGCACGTCGTGCAGCGCACCCCGGCGTGGGTGATGCCCAAACCCGAGCGCCCGGGCGCCGAGCGGCTGCGCCGGGCCCTGGACGCGAGCCCGCGGCTGCGCCGGCTGCAGTTCGACGTCCTCTACGCCGGTGCCGAGGTGCTGGCCTCGGCCCGCCGGTCGAAGCTGCTGCGCGAGGGCCTGATGCGGATCGGGCGCCGGCACCTGGCCGAGCAGGTCCCGGACGAGGACCTGCGCGCGCGCCTGACCCCGGACTTCGAGTACCTGTGCAAGCGCCCGCTGATCTCCAACTCCTACCTGCCGGCGATGGGTGAGCCGAACACCACGCTGCACACCGGCGGGCTCTCCGAGGTCCGCGGCGCCACCGTGGTCGCCGGGGACGGCACCGAGGCCGAGGTCGACGTGATCGTGCTCAACACCGGCTTCCAGATCGGCATCACCTCGCCGATCGCACGCCGGATCCGGGACGCCGCCGGCGCCTCGCTCAGCGAGCACTGGGGCGACCGGCCCCGGGCCTACCTGGGGATGAGCTATCCCGGCTTCCCGAACTTCTTCCTCACCCAGGGCCCGAACGCGACCAGCGGCGCCAGCTCGACCCTGCTGTTCGCCGAGGCCCAGGGCCGCTACATCGCCGACGCCGTGGTCACCATGGCCCGCGAGGGGATCGAGGTCACCGACGTGCGCGCCGAGGTCGAACGACGCTGGACGCGCCGGATCCGGCGGCGCTCCGCGCGGACGGTCTACGAGCGGGGCGGGTGCGCGAGCTACTACCAGAACGACGACGGCGTCAACGTCGTCATGTGGCCGGCGAACTCGGCCGAGTACCAGCTGCGCACGCGCCGGTTCCGGCTCGCGCCGTTCCGCACGCTGCGCGGCCCGCGCGGCGCGGGGCGGGCGCTGCAGGAGCCGCCCTCGCCCGTGCCGCGCAGCGGCGAGCTCGCGGTGCGCTGACCGCTCAGCGTTCGGCGGCCCCGGTGTGGGGTCGGCCCGGTTCGGCGGACGCACGCGAGCGGGCGGCCGCGACCGCGCGGACCCGGCGCTCCCGGCTGGAACGCCCGGTGGCGACGAAGTGGGACGACACGGGGGTGTGCGCGCAGTGCGCCGGCTCGACCCGCCGGGCGGGGCGCGACGGCAGGTCCGGGAGCCCCGGGCGGTGGGCGGCCGGGGGGGCCCCCGGCCGGACCCGGGGCGGCGGGGCGGCCGCCGGGCCCCCCGGGGGGGGCCGGGGCGCGGGCGGGGGCCCGGGGGGCCCCGCCGGGGCAGGGCGCCCGGCGGGCCGGT
>CBIHNM010000088.1:0-15301 GCA_966211265.1 uncultured Pseudonocardia sp. | reverse complement strand
GGCCCGGGGCCGGTGTCCCGGGCCCGTTCCGGCGTCCCGGGCCGCGAGCCTGACTCCCTCCCCGAGCAACGAGCGGCACTCTCGTCGGAACCTTTCCGACGAGAGTGCCGCTCGTCGGCGACGGGCCGGGCGTTCAGGTGCCGGGATGGTCCAGGGCGGCGTCGAGGGCGGCCAGGGTCTGCGCGGCGGGGGCGGCCAGGCCGACGCCGCGCCCGTGCCGGACCTCGGGCTCGCGGACGTTGATCCGGACCAGCGCGCCGGACGAGGCGGCGGCCAGCTCCGACTGGCGGCGGACGGTGGGCACCGCCGTTCCCGCGCCGAGCTCGACCACGGCGAGGCGGGTGCCCTCGCGGCGCAGCCCGCGCAGCCACTCGACGTGCCGGTCCAGGCGCGGACCGATCTCCCGGTCGTCCCAGGACAGGTCGCCGAACATCAGGATGTTCGGCCGCGCCAGCGCTCCGCAGCGCGGGCAGCTCGGCAGCGCGCCCTCCGCCCGCATGGTCTGCTCGTCGACCGTCACCTCGACGCCGTTCGCGGGCCAGACGGGCTGGCCGCACTCGGACAGGCACTGCAGGTGGTGGATGGTCCCGTGCACCTCGGCGACGTCGGCCGCGTCGAACCCGGCGCGCTGGAACTGCCCGTCCACGTTGGAGGTGAACACCCGCGCCGGCCAGTGCCGGGACCAGCGCAGCAGCACCTCGAACCCGGTGTGCGGCACCGTCGTCCGGTACAGCTGCATCCGGTGCCCGTAGAACCCCCAGGCCAGCGGCGGGTCGTCGACGAAGTGCACGGGCCCGGCCAGGTCGGCGAAGCCCAGGCCGAGCCCGCGGTAGGCCGGGTAGGCGCGCCAGAAGCCCTCGTGGCCGCGGAAGTCGGGCAGCCCCGAGTCCACCCCCATCCCGGCGCCGGCGCAGATCAGCACCGCGTCGGCGGAGCGCAGCAGCGCGGCCGCCGCGTCCAGGTCCGGCGCCGGGACCGGGGCGGTCGCGCTGATCAGGCCTCTCCGGACAGCGCGGCCAGGTCGACGACCTCGAACTCCAGCAGCGATGCCCCCTTGGCCACCGGTTTCGGGTCGCGCGCGCCCTGGTGCGCCTCGGCGGCCGGGCCGTCGCGCCACGCCTGGAACGCCTCCTCGGTCTCCCAGTGCGTCAGCACGAAGTACCGGTCGTCCCCGGAGACCGGGCGCAGCAGCTGGAAGGAGATGAAGCCGGGCTGACCGTCCACCGCGTGCAGGCGGTTCGCGAACCGCTTCTCCAGCTCGGAGCCCATGCCCTCGGGCACCTCGATCGCATTGATCTTCACAACAGCCATGCCCCTACGCTAGCCGCGTGCGGCGGACGGTGCGGAGCTCGGACGGGGTGACGCTGGAGATCGTCGAGTTCGGCGGCACGGGACGCCCGGTCGTGCTGCTGCACGGGCTCATGGGCCGCGCCACGACGTGGTGGCCGATCGCGCGCGAGCTGACCCGGCACGGCCGGGTCCTGGGCCTCGACGCCCGCGGGCACGGACGCTCCGGGCGCCCCCGCGACGGGGCGTGGGACCCGCACCGGATGGCGGCCGACGTCGTCGAGGTGGTCGACGGGCTCGGCGCCGGCCCCGCGGCGCTCGTCGGGCACTCGATGGGCGGGCTGCACGCCCTGCTGGCCGCCGCCGCGCGCCCGGACCTGGTCCGCGCGCTGGTCGTCGAGGACATGGCGGTGGACCTGACCGGCCTGCCCGCGCACACCGTGGACGACATGCACGCGTGGTTCTCCGCCATCCCGCAGCCACAGCCGTCGCTGGCCGCGGTGCGCGAGGCGTTCGGCCACCCCCACCCGGAGGCCGGGGACTACATGGCCGAGTGCGTGATCGAACGCGCCGACGGCTACCACCTGCTCACCGACGTCGCGGACGCGACGACGATCGCCGCGCACTGGAGCCGGGCCGGGCACTGGGACGCGGTCGAGGCCGTCGCCGCGGCCGGGATCCCGGCGCTGCTGGTCGAGGCGGAGGGGTCGATCGTGCCGCCCGGGCAGCTCGCCGCCGTGGCGGCGCGGATGCCCGGGTCCCGGCATCGCAGGGTCGCGGGCACGAGCCACCTGGTGCACGCGTCCGCGCCCCGGCCCTACCTCGACGCGGTGCACGCGCTCCTCGCGCGGGCGTGACCGCCGTCGTGGCAGCCGAGCGCGTCGGTTCCGGTGCGCACCGCTGCCGGCGTTCCGATCACCGGGGTGGGCGGCGCGGGGTCAGGACGTCGCGGCACCGCCCCCGGTCCGGGCCTGGATCTCGGCGACCTGGACGCGGACCTGCTCGTCGGCCGCGGCCCGGTCCAGGCCGAGCCCGGTCAGCAGCCCCTTCCCGTCCTCCTGCTCGAGCAGCGCGAGCAGGATGTGCTCGGTCCCGACGTAGTTGTGGCCCAGTCGCAGCGCCTCGCGGAACGTCAGCTCCAGGGCCTTCTTGGCCGCGGCGTCGAACGGGACGAGCGCGGGCCGCTCCGTGGAGGAGGGCGGCAGCGCCGCGGTCAGCGTGCGGCGCGCCGTCTCCACCGACACGCCCAGTGCCCGGAACACGGCCCCGGCCACGGAGTTCTCGGCCTCGTCGAGCAGGCCCAGGCCCAGGTGCACGGTGCCGATCTCGTCGTTGCCGGCCGCGTGCGCGTGGTTCTGCGAGGCCACCACGACGCTGCGGGCCCGCGGGGTGAACCGCTTGAAGCCCTCGTTCGGGTCGAGGTCGGCGGGCTCGACCGGGTCCTTGGGCACGAAACGCTTCTGCGCGGCCTGCTTCGTGACGCCCATGCAGCGGCCGATGTCGGTCCAGGACGCGCCGGAACGCCGCGCCTGGTCGACGAAGTGGCCGATGAGGTGGTCGGCCACGTCGCCGAGGTGCTCGGCGGCGAGCATCGCATCGGTGAGCTGGTCGAGCGGCTCGGTGTGGACCTGGCGGATACCGTCGATGAGGTCGCCGAGGCGGACCGGCTCGGCCATCGGGGTCGGTGTCGTCATGCGTCCACCATAAGTTGACGATTAGACAATCGTCAACCGCGAGTAGACGATCACGTGAGCGTGTCGGTCTCCCCGGTGCGGGTGTCGTGCAGCTCGACGGCGGTGATCCGCGCCCGGACCGGGGCGACCGGATGCAGCAGCGTGAAGGCCTGCGCGGGCCGGGACAGCGCGAGCACGACGTGCGGCAGCCAGGAGCCGGGCAGGTGCGCGGCGAACGGTGAGCGCACCCGTCCGGCCAGCACGTCGTGCACGGCGGTGTGCACGGCGAGCACCTCGGGGTCGGTGACCGCGGCCAGCACCAGCCGCCCGTCGTCACCGGTCACCGAGCCGAGGGTGGCCAGCCACAGGGCCGGCAGCGCCACCAGCCGCAGCTCGGAGACGAGGGCGTCGCGGGCCGGGCGCGGGACGGTCGCCGCCGCGGCCACCGTGACGTCCGGTCGCGCGTCGCCGCCGGTACCGGTCCGCGGTGCGTCGATCCCGGCCTCCCGCAGCCGCGCACGCAACGCGCCCAGCGCGGCGACGGCGTCGTCGTCGAGCCGGAACCGGACGTAGTGCGGCACGTCAGTACCGATGCTCGTTTCGCAAGCTTCTCTCGGCCGGCAGCGCGAAGCGGCCGTCGTCGGTCTGCTCGGCGAGGCCGTCGACCAGCAGCGAGTCCAGGCAGCGGTCGCGCTGGCCGGCGTCGGACCACACCGCGTCCAGGGACGCGCGCGGCACCGGGTCGGGGGAGTCGCGCAGCACGTCGAGGAGCTTGCCGCGGACCTGCCGGTCGGTCCCGGCGAAGCCCTGCACCGGGCGGCGCGGGCCGTCGTAGGCCGGACGGCCGGCGGCCACCCACGCGCACGCCGACGACGCCGGGCAGAGCCCGCAGCGCGGGGTGCGGGCGGTGCACACGAGTGCCCCGAGCTCCATCAGGCCGGCCGAGACCACGGCCGCGGAGCCGTCGTCGGGGGGCAGCAGCGCGTCGACGTCGGCGAGGTCGGCGCGCACCCGGGCGGGCCCGGCGTCGCCGGCCCCGTGCACCGCACGGGCCACCACCCGCCGGACGTTGGTGTCCACCACCGGCGCACGGCGGCCGTACCCGAACGCGGCGACCGCGCGGGCGGTGTAGGAGCCGACGCCGGGCAGCGCCTCGAGCGCCTCGACGTCGGAGGGGACCCGGTCGCCGTGCTGCGCGGCGATCGTGGCGGCGGCGTCGTGCAGCCGGATCGCGCGGCGCGGGTAGCCGAGCTTGCCCCAGGCCCGCAACACGTCCGCGCGCGGCGCCGCGGCCAGGTCCGACGGGCGGGGCCAGCGCTGCATCCAGGCGTTCCAGACCGGCTCGACCCGGTTCACCGGCGTCTGCTGGAGCATGAACTCGCTGACGAGCACGCCCCAGGGGGTCGTCGCCGGGCGCCGCCAGGGGAGGTCCCGGGCCTCGGCGCGGAACCAGGGCAGGACGAGGTCGGCCAGCTCGGACGGCACGGCGTCATTCTCCCCGCCGGGCCCGCGCCCGGACCCGGCGGCCCCGAGGGCGGCGCCGGGTCCGGGAAGGTGCTGCGTACCCGCCGGCCGGGCATCTCACCCCCGGTTCGCGCGATCGGGCCGTGGACCGGGGCGCCGGTGGGCGACGGTGCGTGTGCGGATCCCGGCACCGGAGCGTGAACTGCTGAGGGAAGGCTTGTCCCGGAAGGTGATCCGTGGTGGCGGTGGGTTCGCCCGGGGCTCCCGTGACACGGTCGGGGGCCGCGATGTCGATCAGACGGGTGGACCTGCGTCATCCGCGCGGCCCTCGGTGCGTCGTCGCGACTATCAGTAGTGGACAACCTACCGTCAGTCACGTGATGGACCCGGTAGGACCGCTACCGGCGTCGGTGTACTGGCGTCGGCGCATGCTGGCGGTCGGTGTGGCCGTACTCGGCCTGTTCGGGGTGCTCTGGCTCGGGACAGCGCTGATCGTGCCACCGTCCGACGACGCCGCGACCGACCGCACCGCACAGGTCCGACAGCAGGATCCCCTGGCCCAGCCCGGCGCGGCCCCCGCCGCCGGGACAGGTGCGTCCGGGCCGGTGACACCGGCCCCACCGACGTCCCCCGCGTCGGTGGCACCCGCCGCCCCCGGTACGCCCGGCGTCCCCGCCGGTGCTCCCCCCGCCGGGGCGGCGCCGGGTTCGTCCACCGGGCCCGCGACCCCGATCGCGGGCCCGGTGGACGAGACCGTCCGCCCGGACAACACCCCGCGCCCGGCGGTGGTCGTCCCGCCGTCGGGCCCGTCACCGCCCACCGGGCCGCCGCCGTGCACCGACAAGATGATCAAGGTCGGGGCAGAGGTCGGGCAGCCCGAGTACAAGGTCGGCGCGCGCCCGGTGCTCCGCCTGGTCGTGACCAACACCACCGGGCAGGCCTGCGTCCGCGACCTCGACGGCGCGCTGCAGGAGATCGTGGTCTGGAGCGGTGACGGCCGGACCCGCCTGTGGTCGAGCAACGACTGCGTCAACCCTGCCTCGGACGACCTGCGCACGCTGGTGCCCGGCCAGCCGGTCGCGTTCGCGGTGACCTGGAGCGGCCTGGGGTCGGCGCCGGGCTGCACGGTCGAGCGGGACCGCCTCCCGGCCGGGGCCTACCGCGTGCTGACCCGGCTGGGTCCGGTGATCAGCGAACCGGCGCCGTTCCTGCTCAGCGGCTGACCGCCTCCGGGCCGGTGGCCGCCGCTCAGCGGATCCGGGCGAGCACCTGACCGAGGTTCGTGACCTCGGTGACCTTCATGCCCGCGTTGCGCACGTCGGAGTCCGGAGGCACGAGCGCCTGGGTGAACCCGAGCCGCGCGGCCTCGGCGAGGCGCCGCCCGACGCCGCCGACCCGGCGCAGCTCCCCGGCCAGGCCCAGCTCGCCGAGCACGATCATGTCCGGGGGCAGCGCGACGTCGCGCTTGGCCGAGGCGACGGCCAGGGCCACGGCCAGGTCCGCGGCCGGCTCGCTGACCTTCATCCCGCCGACGGTCGCGGTGTAGACCTCGGAGTCGTGCAGCTTGAGGTTGCCGCGGCGCTCCAGCACGGCCAGCAGCATCGCCACCCGTGCCGAGTCCAGCCCGGACACCGCGCGGCGCGGGCTGGGGATGTTCGAGCCCGCGACGAGGGCCTGCACCTCGGCCAGCAGCGGGCGCCGCCCGTCCATCACCACGGTCACCGCGGTCCCCGGGACGACGTTGTCGCGGGTGGTCCCGAACCGGGCCAGGAACAGCCCGGACGGGTCCGGCAGGCCGACGATGCCCTCGTCGCGCAGCTCGAAGCAGCCGACCTCGTCGGCCGGGCCGTAGCGGTTCTTCACCCCGCGCACCATCCGCAGCGTGGAGTGCTTGTCGCCCTCGAACGCGAGCACCACGTCGACCAGGTGCTCGAGCACCCGCGGCCCGGCGATCCCGCCGTCCTTGGTGACGTGCCCGACCAGCAGGACGGCCAGCCCGCGCTGCTTGGCCAGCGCCGTCAGTGCGACGGTGACCGCACGGGTCTGGGTGACACCGCCCGGTGAGCCGTCGGCGCCGGCGGTGGACATGGTCTGGATCGAGTCGATCACGAGCAGGCTCGGGCCGAGCGCGTCGACGTGCCCGAGCACCGACTCCAGGTCGGACTCCGCGGCCAGGTAGAGATCGTCGTGCACGGAGCCGGTGCGTTCGGCGCGCAGCCGGACCTGCCCGGCGGACTCCTCGCCGGAGACGTAGAGGACCCGCGCGCCGTCCGCGGCCCGGGCCGCGACCTCGAGCAGCAGGGTGGACTTGCCGACCCCGGGCTCACCGGCGAGCAGCACCACCGCCCCGGGGATCAATCCGCCGCCGAGCACGCGGTCGAGCTCCTCGACGCCGGTCGGGCGGACCCGGGTGGCGTCCAGCGCGACGTCGCCGATCCGCTGGGCCGGGGTGGTCGGGGCCCCGGCCACGACCTGGCGGGACCCGGCGCGGGGCGCCTCGACCTGCTCCAGTGACCCCCAGGCCTGGCAGCCGGGGCAACGCCCCACCCACTGCGCGGCCCGGGTGTCGCACTCGGTGCACCGGTAGCCGCCGCTGCGGGCGGCCCGGGTCCGGGTGGTCAGTTGCCGCCCTCGCCCGCGGCCGGTGCCGCCGGGGCCTCCGGCGCCGGCGCCTCGGCCGGCCCGGCGGGGGCCTCCGCCTCGGGCGCGGAGTGCCCCGCGCCCTCGGCCTCCGCGCGCTCGGGCTCGGTGCCCTCCGGCGGGGCGGCGATCGGGACCTGCAGCGTGACCGAGCCTGCACGCTCGAACGAGAACGTCACCGGCGTCGACAGACCCGGGCGGATCGGCGCGGTGAGCCCGCCGAGCTCGATCGTGAGCGGCCGGTTGCCCGGCTGGACGCCGCCCTCGGCCGCCACCTGGGCGACGAGCGGGACGTTCTGCGGCATGGTCGGGTCGCCGCCGACGCGCACGGCGGACGCGGCCGGGCTCCGGACCCCGATCAACCGGTCCGGGACCGATGCGGTGTTGAGCAGGGTGACCTCCAGCGGCGCCGCCCCGCCGGCCGGGTAGACGTTGCCGCCCGCGCTGCGCGGCGGGTACGCGACCCGCGCGTCCCGGATCGCGATCTGGCCCACCTGCGAGCTGATCCCGTTGACGGCGGAGGTCTGGTTCGCGGTCTGGGCCAGCTGGCCCGTGCCGCAGCCGGACAGCGCCAGCATTCCGGTGAGGGCGACGGCTCCGGCGGCCCCGACGAGGGTCCGGGACGGGCGGAAGCGGCGGTTGCGGCTCACGGTCGGCGTGTCCTTTCCTTGACACTGCCGGGGTCTTCGGACCCGGCACGGTCTGACGCTCGGCGGGCGCGGGGAGCGGGCACTCGGGGCGGCCTCGCCACACGGGGGTGCCCACGCGGTCCGGGTCGGAGCCTAGCCGCGGACCGGCGATGAGTGCGCACTCGGTGGTGTGACGTGGGCCCGAGGTGGGCCCGGGGAGATCGCCGAGGCATGTTTGGCGTAGGTTGTCAACCCCCTGACCTGCAACGACGGCGCGGTCCGGTCGCCGAAGTGTCGGTGCGACGTGTTAACCTGGGTGCAGCGAAAGGGGCCAGAGGACACATGGTTTTCAAGGTCGGAGAGACCGTCGTCTACCCGCACCACGGTGCCGCACTCATCGAGGCGATCGAGACTCGGACGATCAAGGGTGAGGATGTTCAGTACCTCGTCCTGAAGGTCGCCCAGGGTGATCTGACGGTACGGATTCCCGCGGACAACGTCGAGGTCGTCGGCGTCCGTGACGTGGTCGGTCAGGAAGGCCTGGATCGGGTCTTCGAGGTGTTGCGCGCGCCGCACACGGAGGAGCCCACGAACTGGTCCCGCCGTTACAAGGCGAACTGGGAGAAGCTCACCTCGGGTGACGTGAACAAGGTGGCCGAGGTCGTCCGCGATCTGTGGCGCCGTGAGAAGGACCGGGGGCTGTCCGCGGGCGAGAAGCGGATGCTGGCCAAGGCCCGGCAGATACTGGTCAGTGAGCTCGCGCTGGCCGAGGGCACCGACGAGGAGAGGGCCGAGGTCCTGCTCGACGAGGTGCTCGCCACCGCGAACGCCTGACCGTCCGCGACGCGAGGACGGCGGTGGATCCGTCGGGTGTCGTGGCGATCGTGCCCGCCGCAGGCTCCGGCCTGCGGCTGGGCGCGGGGGTCCCGAAGGCGTTCGTCGAACTCGGCGGCGTGCCGATGGTGCTGCGCGCCGTCGACGGGCTGCTCGGGTCCGATGTGGTCGGTCGCGTGGTGGTCGTCGTCCCCTCCGCGGAGGTGGCGGCGGCATCGTCGCTGTTCCCCGGCCGTCCGGTGACCGTGGTGGCGGGCGGTGCGAGCCGCACCGCGTCGGTCGCGGCCGGCCTGCGTGAGCTCGCACCGGACGTGGACGTCGTGCTGGTGCACGACGCCGCGCGTCCACTCACCCCGCCCGAGGTGGTCCGGCGGGTGGTGGCCGCCGTGCGTTCCGGCCTGTCCGCGGTGATCCCGGTGCTGCCGGTGGCCGACACGGTCAAGCGGGTCGACGACGGCGGCGTGGTCACCGGCACCGTGGACCGCTCCCCGCTGCGCGCGGTGCAGACCCCGCAGGGGTTCCGCGCCGGCGACCTCGTCCGCGCCTACGACGGGGTCGCGGACGCGCTGACCGACGACGCCGGCCTGGTCGAGGCCCTCGGCGGCCCGGTGCACACCGTCGACGGCGACCCCGAGGCGTTCAAGGTGACCACGGCCTGGGACCTGCGGATCGCCGAACTGCTGATCGCCGGTGCCGGCGCACCGGAGCCCGTCACGACGTCGTCGGAGGAGTCATGAGGGTCGGCATCGGAACCGACGTCCACCCGGTCGAGCCCGGCCGCCCGTGCCATGTGGCCGGGCTGCTCTGGCCCGGGGTGGACGGCTGTGCAGGGCATTCCGACGGTGACGTCGCCGCGCACGCGCTGTGCGACGCGCTGCTGTCCGCGGCGGGCCTCGGAGACCTCGGTGCGGTGTTCGGGACCGGGCGCCCGGAGTGGTCCGGGGCCAGCGGCACGGCGCTGCTCGCCGAGGTCCGCCGGCTGCTCGACGAGGCGGGTTGGCAGGTCGGCAACGCCGCGGTACAGGTCATCGGCAACGAACCCAAGATCGGCAAGCGGCGCGCCGAGGCCGAGCGGGTGCTCTCCGAGGTCGTGGACGGCCCGGTCGCGGTCTCCGGCACCACCACCGACGGCCTGGGCCTGACCGGCCGGGGAGAGGGCCGGGCCGCGGTGGCCACCGCCCTGCTCCTCCCGCACCGCGTCGTGGAGCCCTGACGCGGGAGGGCGGCCGCGCCGGCGGCGTCGTGCAGTCATGACGCGCAGCGGGCGTGGTGTCAGGGATGCAGGGCGCTCGTGCGGGTCTGGATCTCGTCCGGGGTGAGGTCCTCGGTGCGGGTGGCGATCATCCAGACGTGGCCGAACGGGTCGGACAGGCGTCCGGCGCGGTCGCCGTAGGCGTGGTCGCCCACCTCGACGATCACCGACCCGCCGGCGTCCACGATCGCCCCGGCCACGGCGTCGGCGTCGGCCACGTAGAGGGCGAGGATCACCGGCGCCGCGCCGGAGCCCGGTGCGGGGTCGTAGCCGTCGGCGTCCTTGACCGCCCACGCCGCGGGCCCCGCGCGGAGCAGGGCGTGCACGACACGGCCGCCGCCGTCGGTGTAGCGCTCGACGAGCTCGGCGCCGAACACCCGGCCGTAGAACGCGATCGCGTCGTCGGCGCCGTCCACGACGAGGCGGGGGTAGAACTGCTGTATCTCGGTCATCGCCCCAGCGTGGGGCACCGGTGGCCGCCGGTCTTGGACGAACCGGATGTGCCCGGGTGGCGGGTGGCCCGCGAAGCGACATCCGTACCCTGGCGACGTGAGCCTGCGACTTCTCGACTCTGCGACCAGGGAGCAGCGTGCGTTCGTGCCGCTGCGGACCGGAGCCGTGTCGATGTACGTCTGTGGGGCGACCGTGCAGGGGCTGCCGCACATCGGGCACGTCCGCAGCGGTCTGAACTACGACGTGCTGCGGCGCTGGCTCACCCACGCCGGCAACGACGTGCTGATGGTCCGCAACGTCACCGACATCGACGACAAGATCCTGCGCAAGGCCGCCGACCACGGGCGTCCGTGGTGGGAGTGGGCAGCCACCCACGAGCGCGCGTTCTCTGCCGCCTACACCGCGCTGGGCTGCCTGCCGCCGTCGGTGGAGCCGCGGGCGACCGGGCACGTCACGCAGATGACCGAGCTGATCGAGCGCCTGATCGAGCGCGGGCACGCCTACGCCGCGGGCGGTGACGTCTACTTCGCGGTGCGCACGTTCGCCGGGTACGGCGCGCTGTCCGGGCAGCGGGTCGACGACGTCGCGCAGGGCGAGGCCGACGCCTCCGGCAAGCGCGACCCGCGCGACTTCACGCTGTGGAAGGCGGCGAAGCCGGGCGAGCCCAGCTGGCCGACGCCGTGGGGTGCGGGCCGCCCGGGCTGGCACCTGGAGTGCTCGGCGATGGCCACCGCCTACCTCGGGCCGGAGTTCGACATCCACGGCGGCGGCCTGGACCTGGTGTTCCCGCACCACGAGAACGAGCAGGCCCAGTCGCACGCGGCCGGGGACGGTTTCGCCCGGTACTGGCTGCACAACGCCTGGGTCACCATGGGCGGCGAGAAGATGTCGAAGTCGCTGGGCAACACGCTCGCGATCGAGGCGCTGCTCGCCCGGGTGCGCGGTGTCGAGCTGCGCTACTACCTGGTCGGCCCGCACTACCGGTCGGCGATCGAGTACTCCGACGCGGCGCTGGACGAGTCGGTGTCGGCCTACCGGCGGATCGAGTCGTTCGTGAACCGGGTCCGCGAGCGTCACGGCGCCCCGGAGCCGGCGCCGGACGTCCCGGCCGAGTTCGCCGCCGCGATGGACGACGACCTGGGCACCCCGGGCGCGCTCGCCGTCGTGCACGGCGCGGTGCGCGAGGGCAACACCGCCCTGGACGCCGGCGACGCGGCCGCCGCGAGCCGCTCGGCGTCCTGCGTCCGCGCGATGACCGGCCTGCTCGGGGTGGACCCGCTCGCCCAGCGCGGGGCCGACACCGGCGCCGACGACGCCGCCCGCCAGGCCCTGTCCTCGCTGGTCGAGGCGATGCTCGAGCAGCGCCGCCAGGCCCGGGCCGCACGCGATTTCGCCACCGCCGACCGGCTGCGCGACGAGCTGCTCGCCGCCGGCGTCGCCGTCGAGGACGGCGCGGGCGGTTCCACCTGGTCACTCAAGGACGGCTGAGCGAAGCTTGCGCAGCGACCATCAGCGCTGAGCGCCGCACATCGGGGCCCCAAGGCCCCGGGCACCCACGTCAGCAGATCGGAAGAACACGAATCATGGCCGGCAACTCCAAGCGCCGCGGAGCCGTCCGCAAGGAAGGCACGAAGAAGGGCGCCGTCACCGGGTCCGGCGGGCAGGCCCGCCGCGCGTTGCAGGGCAAGGGTCCGACGCCGCCCGCCGAGATGCGTCCCGGTCACCCGAAGCAGCGCCGCGCCGCCGCGGCGGACCGCCGCCAGCAGAAGGTCGCCGGGCGCCGGCACCGCCCGGGCGACGGCGAGACCCCGGAGACGGTGCTCGGCCGCAACCCGGTCGTGGAGTGCCTGCGCGCCGGGGTACCGGCGACGGCGCTGCAGGTCGCGGAGGGCAGCGCGAGCGACGAGCGGGTCACCGAGGCGATCGCGCTCGCCGCGAACGCCGGCATCTCGATCATGGAGGTGCCGCGCAACGACCTGGACCGGATCTCCGGCGGTGCGCTGCACCAGGGCGTCGCGCTGCAGGTGCCTGCCTACGAGTACGCGCACCCCGACGAGCTGCTCGAGCGCGCCGCGGGAAGCCGGAACCCGGCGCTGATCGTCGCCCTGGACGGGGTCACCGACCCGCGCAACCTGGGCGCGGTCGTCCGGTCGGTGGGGGCGTTCGGCGGGCACGGCGTCGTCGTGCCGCAGCGTCGTGCGGCCGGCATGACCGCGGTGGCCTGGCGGACCTCCGCCGGTACCGCGGCCCGGCTGCCGGTCGCGCGCGCCACCAACCTCACCCGGACCCTGCAGGAGTACGCGCAGGCCGGGCTGATGATCGCCGGGCTGGCCGCGGACGGCGACGTCACCCTGGACGAGTTCGACCTGGCCACCGGGCCGCTCGTGCTCGTCACCGGCTCGGAGGGCAAGGGTCTCTCGCGCCTGGTCAAGGAGACCTGCGACCTGACCGTCTCGATCCCGCTGGCCGGCCAGGTCGAGTCCCTCAACGCGGCCGTCGCGACGGGCGTCGTCCTCGCCGACGTGGCCCGCCGCCGCCGGATCGGCTGACCGCCGCCCCACCTCGGAGTGGGTGCGGTGGGGCTCAGGCGCGGACGGGGCTGCGGCCGCGCAGGCGCGCGACCAGGCGGCAGGCGAGGTAGGCCAGGAACCCGATCGCGGCGACGTAGCCCGAGACCGGCAGGCCCGGGGCCAGCGACAGGATCGTGCCGCCCAGCAGCGACACCTCGGCGATGGCCACGGCGAGCAGCGTGGCCAGGGCCGGGTTGGCCGTCACCCGGTTGGCCGCCGCACCCGGCACGATCATGACGGCGAGCACCAGGATCGAGCCGACGATCGGCACGGCCAGCGCCGTGGTCAGCCCGATCAGGACGGCGAACACCAGCGACAGCGCGCGCACCGGGACGCCGCGGGCCAGGGCGACGTCCGGGTCGGTGCTGGCGAACAGCAGCGGCCGGAACACGAACGCCAGCACGCCGAGCACCAGCGCACCGACGACGCCGAGCACCCACAGGTTCGTCCCGTCGACCGAGACGATCGAGCCGGTGAGCAGGCCGAACTTGTTCGACGACCGGCCCTCGTAGAGCGAGAGCATCAGGACGCCCAGGCCCAGCCCGAACGCCATCACGACACCGATCACCGAGTCCCGCTCGCGCTGGCGGAGCCCGAGCAGCCCGAAGACCGTGGCCGCCACGACCGCCCCGACCACGGACCCCAGCCCGACCTCGAGGCCGACCAGCAGCGCCGCCGCCCCGCCGGTGAACGCCAGCTCGGCGGTGCCGTGCACGGCGAACGACATCCCGCGGGAGACGATCAGCGGCGTGAGCAGGCCTGCCACCAGGCCGAGCACGGCGCACGCGATCAGCGCGTTGACCACGAAGGGCTGCCCCAGCAGCTCCCCGAGGCCCGCGAAGCCGAACAGCCTGCCCGCCAGCTCGCTCACGACGCGACCCTCGCGACGCCGTCGTCCGCGCCGTGGCCCGGGTGCGTGTCGATCGGCTCTCCCTCGGCGCCGACGACCACCAACCGGTCGCGCACGCGCAGCACGTCGACATCGGTGCGGTAGAGCTCGGAGAGCACCGAGGAGGTCATCACCTCCTCGGTCGGCCCGATCCGGAAACGGCCGTCGACCAGGTAGAGCACCCGGTCCACCAGGGGCAGCACCGGGTTGATCTCGTGCGTCACGAACAGCACCGCGGTGCCGGTGGTGCGGCGGCGCTCGTCGATCAGCCGGGTCACCGTGCGCTGGTGGGACAGGTCCAGCGAGAGCAGCGGCTCGTCGCAGAGCAGCACCGCCGGGTCGCCGACCAGGGCCTGCGCCACCCGCAGCCGCTGCTGCTCCCCGCCGGACAGGCGCCCGACCGGCGCGTCGGCGTAGTCCGTACCGCCGACGGCCTCCAGCGCCGCGGAGACCCGACGACGGCGGTCGGCGCGCCCGCGCAGCCCGATGCCGAACCGGTGCCCGTCCAGGCCCAGGCCGACCAGGTCGCGTCCGCGCAGTGGCAGGTCCGGGTCCAGCGGCTGCTGCTGCGGGATGTAGCCGATCTCCGGGCTCCCGCGTCGGGGCGCGCGACCGGCGACCCGGACCTCGCCCTCGCTCAGCTCCAACAGCCCCAGCAGGATCCGCATCAGCGTCGTCTTGCCGGAGCCGTTGGGGCCGAGTACCGCGAGGAACTCGCCCGGCGCGACGTCGAGGTCCAGCCCGGACCACAGGGTCCGCCGGCCGAACGCCAGCCCGGCCCCGCGCAGCGACAGCGCGGGCGGGGCCTCCACCGTCGTACCGGTCGTGGGCGCGCGGTCACGTCCGATGTCGGTGCTCACCGCTCGAGTCTCCCCCTCATCGCTTGTCCAGGGCACCGGCCAGGGCGTCGATCTGCGCACCCATCCAGGCCGTGTAGTCGCCCACGCCGGCGGGCAGTGTCTCGGTCACCTCGACCACCGGCACGGTGGCCTTCGTCGCGGCCTGCTTGACCTGGTCGGTCGTCGGGGTCTGGGTCTGGCCGTTGAGCACCAGGGCGGAGACCGGCGGCTGCGCGGTGAACAGGGCCATCGTCTCGGAGAGGACGGCGGCCGGCGGGTCGTTGCCCTCCTCCATGGCCTCGGAGAACGCCTCCGGGGTCACGTTCTCCAGCTTGGCCGACTCGAGCAGGTAGTCCGGGACCGGCTCGGTGACGGCGACCTTCGCGCCGGGGTGCGCGGCACCGATCGCCGCAGCCTTGCGGGTGAGGTCGTCGACGCCGGCGTCGAAGCGCTGGGCGTTGGCGGTGTACTCCGCGGCCCCGGCCGGGTCGGCCTTGCCGAGCTGGGCCGCGACGCTCTGGGCGACCTTGCCGACCGCGGGCAGCGAGTACCAGACGTGCTCGTTGAACTCCTCGTCGCCGGGCTTGCGCAGGCCGGAGGCCTGCACCGCGTCGATCACCGGGGCCTTGGTCCCGGACGCGCTGACCAGCTTGGGCATGAAGTCGTCGTAGCCGCCGCCGTTGAGCAGCACCAGGCCGGCCTTGCCGACCGCGGTGGCGTCGTTCGGAGTGGTCTCGTACTCGTGCGGGTCCTTGTCCGGGCTGTCGATGA
>CBIHNM010000087.1:0-15387 GCA_966211265.1 uncultured Pseudonocardia sp. | reverse complement strand
TCGATCACCTCGATGCAGGCGATCTACGTGCCCGCGGACGACTACACCGACCCGGCGCCGGCGACGACGTTCGCCCACCTGGACGCGACCACGGAGCTGTCCCGGCCGATCTCCCAGAAGGGGATCTACCCGGCGGTGGACCCGCTGACCTCGACGTCGCGGATCCTGGACCCGCAGTACGTCGGCGACGAGCACTTCCGGGTCGCCAACGAGGTCAAGCGGATCCTGCAGAAGTACAACGACCTGCAGGACATCATCGCGATCCTCGGTATCGACGAGCTCTCCGAGGAGGACCGGCAGCTGGTCGGCCGGGCGCGCCGGATCGAGCGCTTCCTGTCGCAGAACCTGCTGGTGGCCGAGCAGTTCACCGGCCAGCCGGGTTCGACGGTCCCGCTCAAGGAGACCATCGAGGCGTTCGACAAGATCGCCAAGGGCGAGTTCGACGATGTGCCCGAGCAGGCATTCTTCCTCTGCGGTGGTCTGGACGACCTGGACAAGAACCGCAAGAAGCTCGAGGGCTGATCGAAGATGTGCCCACGAGTGACGAAGGAGCGCGTCATTGGCTGAGATGACGGTCGACCTGGTGTCGGTCGAGCGGCGGCTGTGGTCGGGCGAGGCGAGCTTCGTGCTCGCCCGGACCACCGCGGGCGAGATCGGCGTGCTGCCGGGCCACGAGCCGACCCTTGCCCAGATGGAGGAGGGCGGCGTCGTACGGATCGACGACCCGGACGGCAGTTCCAAGACCGTGGCGGTGCACGGCGGCTTCCTCTCGATCACCCCCGAGCGGGTGTCGATCCTGGCGGAGTTCGCGGAGATGTCCGAAGAGATCGACACGGATCGGGCGCGTGCCGCGCTCGACCGTGCCGACGACTCGGGCCCCGAGGGGGCGGCGGCCAAGGCGCGCGCCGAGGCGCGGCTCAAAGCCGCGGAAGCCTCCTCCCGATAGTCGAGGGACGCGGCAGTGGAACTCGTGGCGACGATCGTCGGGGTTCTACTGCTGTGTCTGATCCTTCCCCTGGTCTGGCTCGCCGTACGGCGGGTCCGGCTGATGCGAGGCGGCGGTGTGGACCTGTGTCTGCGCCGCCGTTTTCTCGTCAACGACTGGCATTTCGGTGTCGGTCGTTTCCGGGGTGACGAGTTCGTCTGGTTCCGGCTCACCAGCTTCCGGATCGGGCCCACGGTCGTCCTGGACCGGGCGGACCTGGAGATCGTCGACCGGCGGCCGCCGCTGCGCTCCGAGGACTTCGCGATCCCGGCCGCGGTGGAGGTCCTGCGCTGCCGCGAGCGCGGCGGGGCCGACGTCGAGCTGGCGATGTCGGCCGACGTGCTGACCGGCTTCCTGGCCTGGGTGGAGGCGACCCCGCCCGGACGCCTGTCCGGCTGGCCGCGCGCCTCCTGACCGCAGCCGTCAGGTCGCGGGCGGGGCTCCGTGCGGGCCGCCGGGCTGCCACAGGACGTCGCCGTCGGGGTTCGCCACGCGGCCCAGGATGAACAGCAGGTCCGACAGGCGGTTGAGGTAGGTCGCGGTGAGCGGGTTGGTCCGCTCCGGGTCCGACTCCAGCAGCGCCCAGACCGAACGCTCCGCCCGCCGGGTCACGGTGCGGGCCACGTGCAGGTAGGCCGCGCCCGGGGTGCCGCCGGGCAGGATGAACGAGCTCAGCTTGGGCAGTTCGGGGTTGAACTCGTCGCACCAGGCCTCGAGCCGGTCCACGTAGCCCTGGGTGACCCGCAGCGGCGGGTACTCCGGCTCCGCGACGATCGGGGCGCACAGGTCGGCGCCCACGTCGAACAGGTCGTTCTGGATCTGGCGCAGCGGTGCGACGACCCGGTCGTCCAACCCGCCGACGGTGACCGCGACCCCGAGGGCGGCGTTGCACTCGTCGGTGTCGGCGTAGGCCGCCAGGCGGACGTCGGTCTTCGGGACGCGGGAGAAGTCACCGAGGTTCGTCGTCCCGTCGTCGCCGGTGCGGGTGTAGATGCGGGTCAGGTGTACGGCCACGCGGCGAGCGTATCCCGGGGCGCGGGGCCCGGTCGCCGCACCGGTCGATCGACCACCTGTCGGCCGGATGCGCCGAATGGGACAGGGAGTGCCGATCTGCAGGGGTCGCCGGGGCGGGGACGCCCCCGGTGGCTACCGTCGTGGCGTGGTGGAGCATTTCGCGGTCCGTGGTGGGGCCCGACTGACCGGGTCGGTCGACGTCGTCGGCGCCAAGAACAGCGTGCTCAAGCTGATGGCCGCGGCGTTGCTGGCCGAGGGCCGGACGACGCTGGAGAACTGCCCGGAGATCCTGGACGTGCCGCTGATGGCGGACGTGCTGCGCAGCCTGGGCTGCGAGGTCGCGATCGACGGCACGACGGTGCTCATCGACGTGCCGGCCGATCCCGGGGCGGAGGCGGACTACCGGTCCGTCTCGCGCCTGCGTGCCTCGGTCTGCGTGCTCGGGCCGCTGGTGGCGCGCTGCCGGCGCGCGGTGGTGCCGTTGCCCGGCGGTGACGCGATCGGGTCGCGGCCGCTGGACATGCACCAGAACGGCCTGCGCAAGCTCGGCGCGACCACCGAGATCGAGCACGGCTGCGTCAAGGCCCGTGCCGAGGACCTGCACGGCGCCCAGATCTGGCTGGACTTCCCCAGCGTCGGGGCGACCGAGAACATCCTGATGGCGGCCGTGCTGGCCGAGGGCACCACGGTCATCGACAACGCGGCGCGCGAGCCGGAGATCGTCGACCTCTGCGTGATGCTGGAGGAGATGGGCGCCAAGCTCGAGGGCGTCGGCTCGTCGACGTTGACCGTGCACGGCGTGAGCGGGCTGGCGCCGACCGCGCACCGCGTGATCGGGGACCGGATCGTGGGCGCGACCTGGGCGTTCGCGGCGGCGATGACCGCCGGCGAGGTCACCGTGCGCGGGGTGGACCCGCACCACATCGACCTGGTGCTGGACAAGCTGCGCAGCGCCGGTGCGCAGACGGCGGTGGGCGAGGACGAGTTCACCGTCGCGATGCCGGGCCGGGCGCAGGCCGTGGACTTCGTCACGTTGCCCTACCCGGGCTTCGCCACCGACCTGCAGCCGATGGCGATCGCGCTCTCGGCCGTGGCCGAGGGCACGTCGATGATCACCGAGAACGTGTTCGAGGCCCGGTTCCGCTTCGTCGACGAGATGATCCGCCTCGGCGCCGACGCCCGCACCGACGGCCACCACGCCGTCGTCCGCGGGCGCGAGGTGCTCTCCAGCGCCCCGGTGTGGGCCAGCGACATCCGGGCCGGTGCGGGCCTGGTGCTGGCCGGCCTGTGCGCGGAGGGGAGCACCGAGGTGTGGGACGTGGCACACATCGACCGCGGCTACCCGCGCTTCGTGGAGAACCTGCGCTCGCTGGGCGCCGACATCTCCCGCGTCGTGGGCGAACCCGACCGCTGAGGCCGCCGGCGCGCGGCGCTACTCGAGGGCGCCGCGGCTGAGCACGACCCGGGCGTCGGTGAGGTCGTCGTGGAAGACCAGCACGCGGTACACGTTCCCGGGCGTCCGCGAGACGGTGGACCGGATGCCCTCACCGCGCAGCCGTGCACACAGCACGTCGGCGGCGGCGGCGGTCGGGACCCGGGAGACCTCCTCGAGCAGGCCGTCGTCGACCGGGTCGTCCGGGTCGTTCACGGGAGGGCGCCGGGAGTTCTGGGTACCGAACGTCCAGCGCAGCAGCAGCGCCATCACCACGATCACCAGGGCTGCCGCGCCGTACTCGACGACCGACGGTGGCACGTCCATCCGGTGATTGTGCGCGCTCCGCGCGGCGACCGCGCCCCGTGCCCGGCACCTGCCCGGAGGGAGGGGCGTCGACCGGTCCGGTGCTCACTTTCCCGTGCACATCGCCTAGTTTGTCGATCACTGCGTGCGGTGCGGGTGGAACCAGGACGTACGACAGTGGTGTGACGAGGGACGTCCGGTACCGGCGTCGGGGCTACCCGCCGGTAGAATCCGAGACCGTCAACGACGCGGAGGTGTCCGGTGCCGTACCCGACCGATCGTGAGCGCGACCGCCCATGGGTGATCCGCACCTATGCGGGGCACTCGTCGGCCGAGAAGACCAACGAGCTCTACCGGCGGAACCTGTCCAAGGGGCAGACCGGGCTCTCGGTGGCCTTCGACCTGCCCACCCAGACCGGGTACGACCCCGACGACGAGCTGGCCAAGGGCGAGGTGGGCAAGGTCGGCGTGCCGGTCAGCCACATCGGCGACATGCGCGCCCTGTTCGAGGGCATCCCGATGGCCGAGGCGAACACCTCGATGACCATCAACGCCCCGGCCATGTGGCTGCTCGCGCTCTACGTCGCCGTCGCCGAGGAGCAGGCCGAGGAGCAGGGCCTGGACTACAGCGAGGTCCGCGCGAAGCTCGCCGGGACCACGCAGAACGACATCGTCAAGGAGTACCTGTCGCGGGGCACCTACGTGTTCCCGCCGGCGCCGAGCCTGCGCCTGATCACCGACATGGTGGCCTGGTCGGTGACCGAGATCCCCAAGTGGAACCCGATCAACATCTGCAGCTACCACCTGCAGGAGGCCGGGGCGACGCCGACCCAGGAGCTGTCCTACGCCCTGTGCACGGCGATCGCGGTGCTGGACTCGGTCCGCGACTCCGGCCAGGTGCCGGCCGAGAAGTTCGGCGAGGTCGTCGGCCGGATCTCGTTCTTCGTCAACGCCGGTCTGCGCTTCGTCGAGGAGATGTGCAAGATGCGGGCCTTCGCCCGCCTCTGGGACGACATCACCCGTGAGCGCTACGGCGTGCAGAACCCCAAGCAGCGCCGCCTGCGCTACGGCGTGCAGGTCAACTCGCTCGGGCTGACCGAGGCGCAGCCGGAGAACAACGTCCAGCGGATCGTGCTGGAGATGCTCGCGGTCACCCTGTCCAAGGACGCCCGTGCGCGCGCCGTGCAGCTCCCGGCCTGGAACGAGGCGATGGGCCTGCCGCGGCCGTGGGACCAGCAGTGGGCGCTGCGGATGCAGCAGGTGCTGGCCTACGAGACCGACCTGCTCGAGTACGAGGACATCTTCGACGGCAGCCACGTGATCGAGGCCAAGGTCTCCGAGCTCGTCGAGGGTGCCCGCGCCGAGATCGACCGGGTACAGGAGATGGGCGGCGCGGTCGCCGCCGTGGAGAGCGGCTACATGAAGGGCGAGCTGGTCAGCTCGCTGGCCGAGGGCCGCCGTCGGATGGAGTCGGGCGAGCGCGTCGTGGTCGGGGTGAACAAGTTCGACACCACCGAGCCCAGCCCGCTGCAGGCCGAGGGCGCCGAGGCGATCTTCACGGTGGACCCGGCGACGGAGAGGGCCGCGGTCGAGTCGATCGGGCGGTGGCGACAGGACCGCGACGCCGGTGCGGTCTCCGAGGCGCTGCGGGCGCTGCGCGACGCCGCCAAGACCGAGACCAACCTGATGCAGGTCTCGATCGACTGCGCCAAGGCCGGGGTCACCACCGGGGAGTGGTCCGGTGCGCTGCGCGAGGTGTTCGGTGAGTTCCGGGCCCCGACCGGGGTGTCGGCTGCGGTGTCGTCGGGGGAGGCCGCGGTGGAGATCGCCGACGTGCGCGAGCGGGTGAAGGCGACCGGCGAGGAGCTGGGCTCGCGGCTGCGGCTGCTGGTCGGCAAGCCCGGTCTGGACGGGCACTCCAACGGTGCCGAACAGGTCGCGGTGCGGGCCCGCGACGTCGGCTTCGAGGTGATCTACCAGGGCATCCGCCTGACGCCGGCGCAGATCGTCTCGGCCGCGGTGCAGGAGGGCGTGCACGCGGTGGGCCTGTCGGTGCTCTCCGGCTCGCACCTGGAGGTCGTGCCCTCGGTGGTGCGCGGGCTGCGCGAGGCCGGCGCCGACGACGTGCCGGTCGTGGTCGGCGGGATCATCCCGCCGGAGGACGAGCGCAGGCTGCGGGACGGCGGCGTCGCCGCGGTGTTCACGCCGAAGAACTACCAGCTCACCGACATGATGGACGAGCTGGTGACGCTCATCCGCGAGGCCAACGGGCTGGGCTGAGCGCGGCCCGGCTCAGCCGTCGGCCTTCTCGCCGCCCCGCTTGCGCAGGAACGTGAACCCGGGGATGCCGTTGATCGCCTGCCGGACCTCCTTGAGCACGTCGAGCAGCTCGTGCACGTCGGGTCCGACCCGGTCCAGCGTGGCCAGGATCGGGAGGATGTCGGTCTCCACGCTCTCGGTCAGGGACGGCAGGTGGTCGACGAGCCGGATCGCGGCCTGGACCTCGGACTCGGAGAGCTCGGAGACGAACCGGTTCGCCAGCGGCGCGGCGCGGCGCGCCATCGGGACGTAGAGCTCGAGCAGGTCGGTCGCCGTGGAGCTGGCCTCGGAGGCCGACTCGACGACCTGCCCGGCGCGGGCGGCCACGGCGTTCGCCGCCTCCACGACACCGGTCGCGTCCTCGGCCACGCCGCCGACCCGGGCGACCAGCCCGGTGGCGTCCCCGGCGACGGCGTCCACGCGGGCGACGAGCCCGGTCGCGCTCTCGGCGACCACCGAGACCCGTTCCACCAGCCCGGTCGCCTCGTCCGAGACCACCGACACGCGCCTGATCAACCCGGTCGCGTCGTCGGCGACGGTGGACACCCGCTCGACGAGTCCGGTGGCGCTGTCGGCGACGGTGGAGACGCGGTCGACGAGACCGGTGGCGCTGTCGGCGACGGTGGAGACGCGGTCGACGAGTCCGGTCGCGTCGTCGGCGACCGTGTTCACCCGGGTCACGAGCCCGGTGGCGTCGTCGGCCACCCGGGAGACCCGGGCGACGAGCCCGACGGCCTGGTCGACGACCGGGTTCACCCGGCCGACCAGCCCGGCCGCGTCCGCGGCGACGTCCTGCACGTGCACGACGATGCCGGTGGCCTCGTCGACCACGGTGTCGACCCGCCCGATCAGCGTGCCGGCCCGCTCGGCGACGTCGTCGACGCGGTCGAGCAGGCCCTCCACGCGTTCGGCGATCGTGGTGATCCGGCCGACGAGCCCGGTGACGTCGTCGAGCAGGCCGGAGGCCCGGGACGGCAACGACGCCACCACCTCGGCGGCGTCGCCGGTCCAGCCCACGACCGTCGCCGCCCCGGACAACACCTCGGACGGTCCCGGGACGGTCAGCCCGGCGATGCGCAGTGCCATGGCCGTGATCCTGTCAGGATGTGCGCGAGCGGGCACACAAGGCGTCCGTGGTCAGGTCCGGCGGGGGCAGGTTGTCGGCGGTGAAGCCGAACGGGGTGGTCAGCTCCAGCCAGCGTCCCGAGTCCTGCAGGGCGGTCAGCCCCCGGTCGAACGCGGTGCGGAACTCGACGTCCTCGGGGCGGAAGGCGAACGCGCCGGCGCCCATGGCCGGGCGTCCGTCGACCACCGGGTAGAAGCCGCCGGTGACCTCGACGTTCGTGGCGACGTTGCGGCGGACCTCGTCGAGCAGCGAGATGCGTGTCAGCGCGGCGACCTCGACGGTGCCGTCGGCGACGGCGCGGAACAGGGTGCTCTGCCCGTCGAAGGTCGTGATCCGGTCCTCCGGGATGCCGGCGGCCAGCGCGTACTCCTGCTCGGCGCTGCCCTCGATCACCCCGAGCGTGGCACCGGTGTTGCGCACGCCCGGCAGCGTCGCCAGGCCGCGCGGGTTGCCGGAGGGGACGAGCAGGCCGGTCGCGGCCACGAAGTCGGGCCGGGAGAACCCGACCTGCTGGCAGCGCCGGGGGGTGATCGCCAGTCCGACCGCGATCAGGTCGAACTGCCCGTCGCGCAGGCCGCTGATCAGCTGGTCGAACGGGAGCTGGACGGCCACCAGACCGCGACCACCCAGGCCCTCGACGACGGCACGGGCCACCTCGGGTCCCTCACCGGTCGCCCGGCCGGAGGAGTCGGTGTAGCCGAACGGCCGCTCGCCGGCGAGCCCGATCGCGACGTCCCCGCCCGCCCGCAGCCGGGCCAGCGGATCGCGGTCGGCGCGTCCCCCGCACCCGGTCAGCGCGGCCCCGCCCAGCACCGCCGCGCCCGCCCCGGCCAGGGCGAGCAGGCGGCGGCGCGTCAGCTCTGCGGTCATGGCCCCGTCACCCTAGTTGACCACCGGGAATTCGTCCGGGACGGCTCTTGACGGGCGCTGCGCAGGGCGAGCACACTTTTGTTGCGTCAGAGTAGATCAGACTCGCTATACGCAACGAGTCTCCCTGATGTCTGTTCACATACTGCGTCCAGCCGGATTTCGGACGATGAGGCGATCCCCATGACGGACCTGCTCGACCCGCACAGCCCATCGCGCCCGGCGCGCACCGTCGAGGAACCGGGCATCCTCCTCTACTCCCGGCTCCGGACCTCGCCGTTCTTCTGGAAGTCCCGCGCGCACGGCGTGGCGCTGTACAGCGTCTACAACCACACCTACCACCCGCGCCACTACGGCGACCCGGTCGCCGAGTACCGCGCGCTGCTCGAGGGCGTCACGCTCTGGGACGTCGGCGTCGAGCGTCAGCTGGAGATCTCCGGGCCGGACGCGTTCGCGTTCACCAACCACCTGGTGCCCCGGGACCTCAACCGGTGCCCGGTGGGGCAGTGCAAGTACGTGTTCCTCACCGCGCCCGACGGCGGGATCATCAACGACCCGGTGTTGCTGCGGCTGGAGGAGAACCGGTTCTGGCTCTCACTGGCCGACAGCGACGCGCGGCTGTGGGCGATGGGCCTCGCGCACGCCGGCGGGTGGGACGTGACCATCGGTGAGGTCGACGTGGCGCCGGTGCAGGTCCAGGGTCCGCTGGCCAAGGACCTGCTGGTCGACCTCGTCGGCCGCGACGTCCTGAGCCTGCCGTACTACCACCTGCGGCACTACACGATCGACGACATGGACGTGGTGGTCAGCCGCACCGGCTATACCGGCGAGATCGGGTACGAGATCTACCTGCAGGACGCCTCGCGCCACGGCGGCCGGCTGTGGGACCGGGTCTGGGAGGCCGGACGGCCGCACGGGTTGCGGCCGATCGGGCCCTGCCACATCCGGCGCATCGAGGGCGGGATGCTCGCCTACGGCTGCGACATCACGCTGGACACGAACCCGCTCGAGGTCGGGTACGACTACCGCTGGATGGTCGATCTGGACCAGGAGGCGGACTTCGTCGGGAAGCAGGCCCTGATCCGGATCAGGGCCGAGGGGGTGTCCCGGCTGATGGTCGGGGTGGAGATCGAGGGCGAGCGCCTCGGGTCGTTCAACGACGGGTCGATGATCGAGCCGTTCCCGGTCGGCGCGGCCGGCGCTCCTCCGGGTGCCGACGTCGGAGTCGTGACCAGTGCCTGCTGGTCACCGCGGCTGGAGCGCAACATCGGGCTGGCCATGGTGCCGATCGGGCTGGCCGGGCTCGGCACCGGGCTGCGGGTGCGGACGCCGTCCGGGGTGCGCCCGGCGACCGTGGTGCCGAAGCCGTTCGTCGATCCCGCCAAGGCGACCCCGAAGGGTTGATCGTGATGAGCCGACCGTTGCCCCGCGGGCGCCGCGCGGCCCTCGTGCCGCTGCTCACCTCGCCGAGGTTCGAGGTGCTGCCGCTGCCCGGTGTGGTCGACCGGGTGGGCGTGCTGCCCGGTGGCGCGACGGTGACCGTCACGGCCTCCCCGAGCAGGGGTGTCGAGGCCACCGTCGGCACGGCGGAAGCGCTGTGTGCTGCCGGGTTCCGGGCGGTGCCGCATCTGGCCGCGCGTCAGATCCCCGACCGCGCACGGCTCCGCGATGCGCTCGTCCGGCTGGAGGACGCGGGAGTCCGGGAGATCTTCGTCGTCGCAGGCGACGCGCGCGAGCCGGTCGGCGAGTTCGCCGACGGGCTGTCCCTGCTCCGGGCGATGGACGAGATCGGGCACCGGATGACCGACATCGGGGTGCCGTCCTACCCGGGTGGCCACCACCTCATCGGGAACGACACCCTCTGGCAGGCGTTGCGTATGAAGGAACGTTTCGCGACCTACACCGTGACGCAGCTCTGTCTCGATGCCGACCGGGTGTGCGCGTTCGCGGCCGAGGCCCACTCACGTGGCATCTCGCTGCCCGTCGTGGCCGGGATCCCGGGGGCGGTCGCGATCGGCACGCTGTTGCGGGTGAGCGTCCGGATCGGCGTGTCGGAGTCCGCGAGATTCGTCCGCAGTCACCGGTCCGTACCGGGAGATCTGTTGCGCCCCCACGGGTATCGCCCGGACGGGCTGGTGCGCGCACTGGGCGCGCACGTCGCGGCGGGCCGTTGCCGGATCGAGGGCCTGCATCTCTACACGTTCAACCAGGTCGAACCGACGTTGCGCTGGCTGCACCAGGCACAGCGTCGCGCCGCGGCCTGACCGTGCCCATCGCACCAGTGCCCGGGGGGTCGACATGCCGACAGATCTCGAACTGTCCCGCTCCGCGGTGCTCCGCCCGCTGACCGAGATCGCCCGGGCCGCCGGGATCGGCCCGCGCCACCTGGCGCCGTACGGGCATTCCGTCGCCAAGGTGTCCCTCGACGTACTGGGCGAACTGGCCGACCGGCCCCCGGCCCGGTACGTGGTGGTCTCCGCGGTCACCCCTACCCCGCTCGGCGAGGGCAAGACCACCACGACGGTCGGCCTGGGGCAGGCGTTCGCCCACATCGGGCGGCGCGGTGTGATCGCGATCCGCCAGCCCTCGATGGGGCCGACGTTCGGCATCAAGGGCGGGGCGGCCGGCGGCGGTCACTCCCAGGTGGTGCCGATGGAGGCGGTGAACCTGCACCTCACCGGCGACCTGCACGCGGTCACCGCGGCGCACAACCTGCTCGCCGCGATGCTGGACAACCACCTGCACAAGGGCAACGCGGCGGGCCTCGACCCGTTCACCATCACCTGGCGCCGCGTGCTGGACATGTGCGACCGCGACCTGCGCCGGATCACCACCGGGCTGGGCGGGCGCGCCGACGGCATCCCCCGCGAGACCGGGTTCGACATCACGGCCGCGAGCGAGGTGATGGCCGTGCTCGCCCTCGCCGGCTCGCAGGCCGACCTGCGCGCGCGGCTGGGCCGGATCGTCGTCGGCTACGACCGCCACGGGGCACCGGTCACGGCCGAGGCGCTCAAGGCGGCCGGCGCGATGTGCGTGCTGCTGCGGCAGGCGATCGAGCCCAACCTGATGCAGACGATGGAGCACACACCGGCGTTCGTGCACTGCGGACCGTTCGGCAACATCGCGCACGGGAACTCCTCGGTGGTCGCGGACCTGATCGGCATCCGCTGCGGCGACTACCTGGTCACCGAGGCCGGTTTCGGCGCGGACATGGGAGCCGAGCGGTTCTTCAACATCAAGTGCCGCAGCTCGGGCCTGGTCCCGGACGCGGCCGTCGTCGTCGCCACGGTGCGTGCGCTCAAGGCGCACTCCGGCCGGCATCGGGTGGTGGCCGGCCGTCCGTTGCCGGAGGCGATGGGACGGGAGAACCCGGACGAGGTGTTCGAGGGTGCGGCGAACCTGCGCCACCAGCTGGCGGTGATCCGGTTGCACGGGGTGACCCCGGTGGTGGCGGTGAACGCGTTCGGATCGGACTTCGACAGCGAGCTCCGGGCGATCCTCGACGTCGCCGCCCAGGAGGGCGTCCGTGCCGCGATCACCCACCACGTCGCCAAGGGCGGGATCGGTGCGGCGGACCTGGCCACCGCCGTGGAGGACGCGTGTGCGGAGCCGGCGACGTTCCGCCCGCTCTACGACGACGCCCTGCCGCTCGCCGAGAAGATCGACACGGTGGCGCGGCGGGTGTACGGGGCCGACGGCGTCGACCTGTCCCCCCGGGCCCGTGCCGAGCTGGAGTCCTACCGGCGGTGCGGCTTCGGGAACCTGCCGGTCTGCATCGCCAAGACGCACCTGTCGCTCTCGGCCGACCCGGCGCGCAAGGGAGTACCCACCGGCTGGCGGCTGCCGGTCCGCGAGGTGCGCGCCTCGGCCGGCGCCGGGTTCGTCTACCCGATCTGCGGCGACATGACGACCATGCCGGGCCTGTCGTCGTCCCCGGCCGCGGAGCACATCGACATCGGAGAAGACGGCGAGATCGTCGGGCTGTCGTAGGGAGGACCGCCATGAGCACACCACCGGAGCGCGCCGACGTCGTGGTGATCGGTGCCGGGATCGTCGGCAACTCAGTTGTGCATCACCTCGCCGAGCGGGGGTGGCGACAGATCGTGCTGCTGGACAAGGGGCCGCTGCCCGACCCGGGCGGCTCGACCGGGCACGCGTCGAACTTCGTCTTCCCGGTCGACCACTCGCGGGAGATCACCGCGCTGACGCTGGACTCGATGCGCCAGTACGAGAAGTTCGGCACGCTCACCACCTGCGGCGGCATCGAGATCGCGCGCACCGCGGAGCGGGTGGCCGAGCTGGACCGGCGGATGTCCTCGGCCCTGGCCTGGGGCATCCAGGCCGAGCTGATCTCCCCCGACGAGGTCGCGCGCCGGGTGCCGTTCCTGGACGCCTCACTGGTCCGGCGCGGGTTCTTCACACCCTCGGTCGCCGTGGTCGACCCGCTGCGGACCGGTGCGCTGATGCGCGAGCGGGCCCTGGAGCTCGGCGCGCTGACGGTGTGCGCGAGCACCGAGGTGCTGGGCATCGACACCGAGGGCGGCCGGGTGCGCCGGGTGCGCACCGACGCCGGCGACATCGTGACCGACACCGTGGTGATCGCCTGCGGGGTGTGGAGCCCGCGGATCGCGCGGATGGCCGGCGCCCGGATCCCGCTCACCCCCGCCGTCCACCAGATGATCGACGTCGGGCCGATCCCGGAGCTGGCCGCGACCCGGACCGAGATCGCGTTCCCGATCGTGCGGGACATGGACACGCTGTGCTACGAGCGGCAGTCCGGCGCCGACCTGGAGATCGGGTCGTATGCCCACCGCCCGATCCTGCACGAGCCCGACGACATCCCCTCGATCGCGGCGGCCGCGCTGTCACCGACCCAGCTGCCGTTCACCGAGGCCGACTTCGACCCGCAGATGGAGTCGGCGCTCGCGCTGTTCCCGGAGATCCTGGGCCGCCCGGACGCCGGGATCCGGCACGCGATCAACGGGCTGCTCTCGCTGACCCCGGACGGCGCGCCGGTGCTCGGGGAGACCCCGGAGGTGCGCGGGCTCTGGTCGGCCGCCGCTGTGTGGATCAAGGAAGGGCCAGGGGTGGGGCGGATGCTGGCCGGCTGGATGACCGACGGCGTCGCCGAGATCGACCTGCACGCGGCCGACATCGCCCGGTTCGCCCCGCACCGTCGCACCCCCGCCCACGTGCGGGCCCGCGCGTCCGAGGGCTTCAACAAGACCTACGGCATCGTGCACCCGCGCGAGCAGTGGACGAGCGAGCGCGGGCGCCGGCTCTCCCCGTTCCACGCCGCCCAGGTCGAGCTGGGCGCGCGGTTCTTCGAGGTCGGGGGCTGGGAACGGCCGCAGTGGTACGAGTCGAACCGGCCGTTGCTCGCCGAGTTCGCCGACCGGGTCGGGCACCGCGGCCACGAGTGGGACGCCCGCTGGTGGTCGCCGATCATCGACGCCGAGCACCTGGCCATGCGGGAGCGGGTCGCGATGATCGACCTGTCCGCGTTCACCCAGTTCGACGTGGCCGGGCCCGGCGCGTGCGGGTACCTGCAGTCGTTGCTGGTGGCCGACGTGGACCGGCTGGCCGGTCGGGTGGTCTACACCCCGGCGCTGACCCCGCACGGAGGATTCCGGGCCGACCTGACCGTGGTCCGTCTCGGGGCGCAGCGCTTCCGGGTGATCACCGGAGCCGCGGACGGGCCGCGTGACCTGGCCTGGTTCGCCGCCCACCTGCCCTCCTGCGGCGACGTCACGCTCACCGAGACGACCTCGGGCGTGTGCACGGTGGGCGTGTGGGGGCCGCGGGCCCGCGACCTGCTCGCCGCCGTCACCGACGACGACGTCTCGGACTCCGCCTTCGCGTTCGGCACCGCGCGGACGATCACGGTCGGCGGCGTCGGGGTGCTGGCGCTGCGCCTGTCCTACGTCGGCGAGCTGGGCTGGGAGCTGCACGCGCCGTTCGAGCAGGGCCGGTGGCTGTGGGACACGCTGTGGGAGGCGGGCCGCCCGCTCGGCGTCGTCCCGGCCGGGATCGGGGTCTACGGCGGCACCGGGCGGCTGGAGAAGGGCTACCGGCTGATGGGCGCCGAGCTCGACTCCGAGCACGACCCGGTGGAGGCAGGCCTGGCGTTGCGCAGGGTCAAGAGCCACGACTTCGTCGGGAAGGCGGCCTACCTGCGGGCCCGGGAGCAGGGCCCGGCCGCGTCGCTGTGCACGCTGACCGTCGACGACCACGCCGGGGCGGACGGCACCCCTCGCTTCCCGCAGGGCGGCGAGCCGATCCTGACCCCGGACGGCGCCCGGATCGCCGACCGCCTGGGGCGGCCGTCGTACGTGACCTCGGCGGGTGCGGGCCCCTCGCTCGGGCGCTACCTGCTGATGGCCTACCTGCCCCCGGAGCGCGCGCACGAGGGCACCGGCCTGGCCGTGCAGTACATGGGCCGGCGCTACCCGGTGACCGTGGCCCGGGTCGGCCGGACCCCGCTGTTCGATCCGGACGACACGCGGATGCGGGCGTGAGAGCAGTGTCGACGCTCGCTCCGCAAGCTCCGCTCGATAACGTACTGGTCTGCGTGAAGCGCACACCGGCGGTCGGGGCGCGGATCCAGCTCACCGCGGACCGCCGCGACATCGACACCCGCCACCTCGGGTTCACCATGGGGCCGCACGAGGAGTGCGCCGTGGAGGAGGCCGTCCGGATCGCCGCCCGGCAACGGGAGGCGGGGACCGCGTCGTCGGTCACCGCGCTCACCGTCGGTCCGGCCGAGGCCGCCGAGCAGGTCCGCTACGCGATCTCGATGGGCGCCGACGCGGGGGTGCTGGTCGAGACCGGCGCGGAGGAGCTCGACCCGGAGTCGACCGCGGCGTCGATCGTGCACGCGGTCTCGGCGATGGCGGCCGAGGGCACGCGCTTCGACCTGGTCCTGTTCGGCAACGACTCCGCGGTCGCCGGGCACGGTCAGGTCGGGATCCGCGTCGCCTGCGCGCTCGGCCTGCCCGTCGTCGGCGGGATCAAGGGCATCGGGGTGCTCGGCGACCGGCTCGCGTTGCGCCGGGACACCGCGACCGGGTCGGAGCTCTACGACGTTCCGTTGCCCGCGGCGGTGGCGGTCAAGGAGGGCATCAACCTGCCCCGGTACCCGACGATCACGGGGCGGATGCGGGCCCGGAAGGCGACCCTGCGCACGTTCCCCGGGCAGCGGGTGCGCAGCGGGCTCGCGACGGTGGCGCTGCGCACGCCCCGTGAGGACCGGCCGGAGACGGTGCTGCTCGGCACCGGGGCCGCGGCGGCCCCGGCGGTGGTCGAGGTGCTCGCCGGGAGGGGGATGGTGTGAGGTGC
>CBIHNM010000086.1:0-15399 GCA_966211265.1 uncultured Pseudonocardia sp. | reverse complement strand
GCCGTCGCCGTCGCGATCTGCTCGGGCGTGCCGGTGGCCATCACCTGCTGCGCCGCGGCGTGCAGCTGGCCGAGCTCGTGCCAGAGCGTCGTGACCGGGTCGTCGTCGGTGTCCTCGTCGAACGAGGCCCACACGGCGTCGAGCTCCTCGCGGTGTTCGGCGACGTAGGCGGTGCCGGCCTCGGTCAGGTGCACGACGCGCCTGCCCTCGGTCTTCTCGACCCGGACCAGCCCCTCGTCCTCGAGCTGGGAGAGCGTCGGGTAGACCGAGCCGGGGCTGGGCTTCCACCGCCCGCCGGAGCGCTCGGTGATCTCCTGGATGATCTCGTAGCCGTGCCGCGGGTTCTCGGCGACGACGGCCAGGACGGCCGCGCGGACGTCACCGCGGTTGGTCCGCCGACCCCCGCGCCGGCCGAACCCGCGCGGCGGGCCGGGCGGGCACCCGGGCCCGAACCCTCCCGGCCCGAAGCCCGGGCCGAACCCGGCGGGGCCACCGCGGCCGCGGCCGTGCGGTCCGCCCCTGCGGTGACCGCGACCGCGTGGTCCGCGCCGGTCGTCGTCCTCGAATCCCTCGCCCATCGCCTCTCCTGCTGCCATCGCGGCCTCGCCGACCGCGGCGGCCATCGCCGCGAAGGGCGGCCGGCCACGGCGGGCTCCCGGGCCCCGGCCGAAGGGCCCCGCGTGCGGTCCACGGCGGCCGTGGGGACCGCCCTCCCATGGTGCGTTCATGGAGTCCATGAACCTACTCCTCTCGTGGTGAGCCTCCTCTTCGATCGGCTCGCGTGACATCACGATATATCGTGAGCGGTCACGATACAAGGACGCGTTTCTCCGGGAAACCGTCCGTCCGCTCGGGTCGCGGGGCACCCGGCGGGCGTTCAATGGACGGTCGGAGGGACGGCGCGGGTGCCGCCCCGGTGCGGGAGGTGCACAGTGGTGGATCGGCACGGCGACCAGGACGTCCCGGTCGAGCCCGGGCACGCGCGTCGGCTCGTCGACGTCACCGACCTGTCGCCGCGGGAGATCCGCGCCCGGCTGGCCGACCTCGAGAACGGGCACGAGGCGCGGGTCGAGCAGGCGCGCGAGGAGCTGCTCCGCAGCCTGGAACGGCTGCACGAGCACCTGGCGGCGCTCGCGGCCCGCGCGGTGGGGCGGGCTCGGGCCGCCGGACCGGCGGTGGCCGGGGCGGTCGCGGTCGGGGTGACGGCGGTGCTGCTGGTGCGCGTCGCCGGACGCCGCGGGCCGGGGGCTCAGGCGGCCGGGCCGAGCCCGTCGCGGACCGCCATCAGGGCGAAGCCGAGCAGGTTCTCCCCGTCCCAGCGGCGCGGGTCCGCGGCGGCGGGGTCGTCGAGCGCCCGCCCGACGCCCCACACCCGGTCGTCCGGGGACGCCTCGACGAGGACGGCGTCTCCGGTGGAGCGGAGGTAGCCGGCCAGCACCTCGTCCTGCCCGAACGTGGCCGCGTTGCCGCGCGCGACGATGTCGAACCGGTGCCGGCGCCAGGCCGGGGGGTCGAACCCGCGGGCGTCGCGCCCGAGCCGCTTGGCCTCGGCGGGGGAGCCGGCGGCGGAGGATCCGGGCGGCGCGCCGGGGTCGCCGCGGTGGCCGTAGAAGGGGAGCAGCGAGGGCCGGGCACCGGCCTCGACCACCTCGACGAGGGCCGGCCTGTCCCGGGGTGGCGCGAGGACCAGGATAGGTGCCCGGTGGTGTTCAGGACTCGTGCCAGCGCGGCGAGGTCGTGCGGGGCGGCAGCAGCCGGGCCCCGACACGGACCAGGTGCGGTGCCCCGGAGCCGAGGGCGGCGGACAGGACGTCGCCGAGCCCGGGCCCGATCGCCGCGACGTCGGTGGCCGCCATGCCGAACGCCGCGGCCACCGCGACCAGGTCGGGGGTGTGCAGGTCCACCCCGGCGTGCGGGTGACCGGCGCGGTCCTGGTCGTAGCGCAGCATCCCGTAGCCGGCGTCGTCGACGACCAGCACGGTCACCGGGAGCCGCTGCTGCACGAGCGTGGCCAGCTCGCCGAGCCCCATCGCCAGGCCGCCGTCGCCGACCACCGCCACCGTCGGGACGCCGGTCGCGGCCACCCCGATCGCGGCCGGGAGGCCGAACCCCAGGGTGCCCCAGCCGACCGGGTAGGCCAGCCCGCGCGGTCCGGCGACGCCGGCGTAGCCGCCCGCCCAGTAGCCGGCGACGGCCATGTCACAGACCAGTGCGGCGCCCGTCGCGGTCGCCGCCTCGACGGCCTCGACCAGGGCGAACGCCTCCGCGGAGGCGGGCTCGTCGCGCAGCCGGGCCCGGACGCGCGCGGTGAGGTCGGCCGGGTACCACCGGGCCCGGGGCGGGACCGATCGCCGCAGCGCCCGGAGCGTCGCCGCGACCGGCCCGGTGAGCGTCGCGTCGGCCGTCCACTCCGGAGCGTCCTGCGGGGCGGCGGGGTCCACGGTGATCAGGACCGGCGGCCGCGGCATCGTCCAGTTCCGGGTGTTCATACCGTCGAGGTCGCCGCCGACGGCGAGCAGGACCTCCGCGGCCCCGATCATCTCGGCGACCTCCGGTTCGTGCGGCGGGACGCCGACCGCGCCCGGCAGCCCGCGCGCGTGGAAGGAGGGCACCAGCGGCGCACCGAGGTGCGCGGCGAGCGCCTGCGTCGCGTCCGGCGCCTCGAGCGCGCCGGCACCCGCCCAGACCACGACCGACCGGTCGCGCAGCAGCCCCGCCACCCGGTCGACCTCCGCGGGCGCGGGCGAGGGCCCGGTCCCGGGCCGGGAGGGGCCGGGGGCCGGACCCGCCGCCATCGCCAGCACGTCGGCCGGGACGTCGAGGTACACCGGCCCCCGGGGCGCGCTCAGCGCGCGGGCGCTCGCCGCGCGGATGTCGCGCGCGGTCTCCTCCGGCGTCCGGGGCGTGAACACGGCCCTGGCCAGGGGTGCGAACGACGCGGCCTGGTCGCGGGACTCGTGCAGCACGCCGCGCATCCGGCCGTGGCGGCGCAGGCGTTGCGGGATCTCGGAGGCGACGAGCACGATCGGCGACCCGGCCGCGGCGGCCTCGCCGAAGCCGGTCAGCGCGTTCGTGGCCCCCGGCCCGGTGGTGACCACCGCGGCGCCCAGCGCCCCGGTGCGCCGGGCCCACCCGTCGGCGGCGTAGGTGGCGCTCTGCTCGTTCCGGACGACGAGCGGGGACCGGGGCCCGGGGGAGAACAACGCCAGGTTGTGCACGCCGGGCAGGCCGAACACGGTGCCCGCGCCGGCCGCGGCCAGCACCTCGAGCACGTCGTCGGCCACGGTCCGCAGGGGCGTGTCGTCATCGCGCACACCCCGACCGTAGGGCGTGCACCGGCGCGGGGGCCGCAGTGTGCTTTATCGCAGTCATTGCGGTTGCGCAATGAAATCCTCCACGATGGCCCCCGTGCTGAGCCGCCGGGACGACACGACCGCAACCGCGCCCCTGGGCGACTTCACGCTGACCCCGCGGGTGCTGGTCACGATCGCCTGGGCGGTGCCGATCGGGGCCCTGGCCGCGGTGGCCGCGTGGGCGTTGCTCGCCCTGATCGGGCTGATCACCAACCTGGTCTTCTTCCAGCGGGTCTCCACCGAGCTGGTCGCGCCGGGCGCGATCGCCCACCCGGCCTGGCTGGTGCTGCTGGCTCCGGTGCTCGGCGGCCTGGTGGTCGGCCTGATGGCCCGCTACGGCTCGGAGAAGATCCGCGGGCACGGCATGCCGGAGGCGATCGAGGCGATCCTGATGCGGCGCAGCCGGGTCGAACCGCGGGTCGCGGTGCTCAAGCCGGCCTCGGCGGCGGTCAGCATCGGCAGCGGCGGCCCGTTCGGTGCCGAGGGGCCGATCATCATGACCGGCGGGGCGATCGGCTCCATCCTGGCCCAGTACCTGCACCTCTCGGCCGACGAGCGCAAGGCCCTGATGGTCTCCGGGGCGGCCGCGGGCATGGCGGCGACGTTCAACGCCCCGCTCGCCTCGGTGCTGCTCGCGGTGGAGCTGCTGCTGTTCGAGTGGCGTCCGCGCAGCTTCCTGCCGGTCTCGGCGGCGGTCGCGGTCGCGGTCGTGCTGCGCGCTCCGCTGCTGGGCTCCGCACCGATCTTCCCGGTGGACCTGTCCGCGGTCGTCGCGTCCCCGGTGGTCGACCTGTTGTGCGTGGTCGCCGGGGTGCTCGGCGGCCTGCTCGCGGTCGCGGTGACCGCGCTGGTGTACTTCTCCGAGGACACCTTCGCCCGGCTGCCGCTGCACTGGATGTGGTGGCCCGCGATCGGCGGGTTGGTCATCGGTGTCGGCGGGCTGATCGAGCCTCGCGCACTCGGCGTCGGCTACGACGTGATCGACGAGCTGCTCACCGGCCGGGCGACGATCGCGCTGGTCGTGGGCATCCTGGTGGTGAAGAGCCTGATCTGGGGCCTGTCGCTGGGGTCGGGCACCTCCGGTGGGGTGCTGGCGCCGGTGTTCATGATCGGCGCTGCGCTCGGCGCGCTGGAGGGGCTGGTCTTCCCGACCGTCGCGCCGGGGTTCTGGGCGGTCTGCGGCCTGGCCGCCGTGGTCGGCGGGGTGATGCGCTCCCCGCTCACCGGGGTCGTGTTCACCCTGGAGCTGACCCACGCCTGGCCGGTCCTGCTACCGCTGCTGATCGCCTCGGCGTCGGCCTACGGGGTCTCGGCACTGCTGCTGCGCCGCTCGGTGCTCACCGAGAAGATCGCCCGGCGGGGCTACCACCTGTCCCGCGAGTACGAGGTCGACCCGCTGGAGGTGCTGCGCACCGACGAGGTCATGCACCCGGACCCGGTGACGCTGCGGCCGACCGACACGCTGCCGCTGTCGGCGGAGATCCTCGGGTCGGTGCTCCCGCGACGGGACGGGTTCGCCGCCGACATGCCGCCGCTGCAGCGCCTGTTCCCGGTCGTCGACGACGCCGGGCGGCTGCTCGGCGTGGTCCCGCGACGGCTCCTGGAGGAGCCCCCGGCCGGCACCGCGCGGATCGCCGACCTCGTCCTCACCGACGCCCTGACCGTGCGCGCCGACGACACGCTGCGCGCGGTCGCGTCCCGGTTCGCCCTCGCCGCGGTCAGCGCGGCGCCGGTGACCGCCCGCGACGACCCGGCGCGCCTGGCCGGCCTGGTCACGGCCGAGCACCTGCTCGACGGGCGCCTGCGCGACCTGGCCGAGGAGCACGACCGGGAACGACCGCTCGTGCGCCGCCGCCGTCGGGGCGCCGAGCCGGTCAGCGGGTAGCCGTCGGCTCCTTCCCGGGGCCGGTCCACCCGAGCGTGCCGGCGGCCTCGGCCGGGATCCCGCCGCCCGCCGCGGCGACGGCGCGCAGTGCGGGTCCGACGCCGTCGAGCGACGGGATCTGTCCGAGGATCCGTCCGATCTCCTCACGGCGGCGGATGTCGATGTCGCCCACCAGCTCCCGCCCCGGACCGGTCAGGGCCAGCACGAGGTGGCGCCGGTCGGAGGGGTCGTCGCCGCGGGCCAGCAGCCCGGCCCGGACCAGCCGGTCGACGACCCGGGTGGCGTTGGACGGGTGCACCCCGAGACCGGTCGCGACGGCGGCGACGTTCATCCGGTCCCGGCTCGCCACCATCGTCAGCACCCGCAGCTGGGGCAGCGTGATGTCGGCGATCGCGGCGGCGCGCAGGCTGACGCCGGTCAGCACCCGGGCGAGCTGCAGGGTCGCCTCCACGACGTCGGGGTCGATCTCGGGGTCGGGTCCGTCCGCGTCGGGTCCGGTTCGTTCCACCCGGCCAGTCTGCACCCCGGTGTCCGGCGTGCCGATTCTGTGCGCTTGCGCAACCAATGCCATGAGGCAAGAATAGGGGTACGACGAGGTTCCGACGACGGGAGAATCCGCGATGAAGGTGGCCGACATCCTCAAGACCAAGGGCGACGACGTGCGGACGGTCCCCTCGTGGACCCCGGTGCCCGACGCCGTCCGCCTCCTGGCCGGGCCGCCCCCGATCGGCGCACTGGTCGTCTCCGACGACGGGAACGGCGGGGTCCACGGGATCATCTCCGAGCGTGACCTCGTGCGGCGCCTCGGCACCGACGGCGCGCGGCTGCTGGAGCTCACGGTGGCCGAGGTGATGACCCGCCACGTGGTCACCTGCACCATGGACGACACCCTCGACGCGGTGATGGCGGAGATGACCCGCCGCCGGCACCGGCACCTGCCCGTCGTCCGGAACGAGCGCCTCTGCGGCCTGGTGAGCATCGGTGACGTGGTGCGACACCGGCTGGCCGAGATGCGGACCGAGACCGGCGTGCTCCGCGACATGTACCTGGCCAGCCACTAGCCCGGCCGGCCGGGCTCAGCGCAGGGCGCGGGCGATCCCGAGCGCGGCCGTGCGCACGGCGGGGGCGAGCCGGCCGGTGTCCAGCCGGTTCGCCCGACCGGTGATCGACACCGCCGCGACGGCGTGACCGTCGGGCCCCGGCACCGGGGCGGCGACGCAGGCGACCCCGCGGGTGGACTCCTCGTGCTCCTCGGCCGTGCCGCGCTCGCGGATCCGGGCCAGGTCGCGGTCGAGCAACCCGGGCGCGACGACGGTGCGCGGCGTCCGCCGGACCAGCCCGCCGGCGAGGACGGCCTCGAGCACCGCACGGGGCGAGAACGCGAGCACCGCCTTGCCGACACCGGTGCAGTACATCGGCATCCGCCCGCCCACCCGTGACGGCACGGCGGGCCCCCGGGCGCCGGTCAGCTTGTGCAGGTAGACGACCTCGATACCGTCCGGGACGGCCAGGTGCACCGTCTCCCGGGTCGCCTCGAACAGATCGGTCAGGAACGGGGTCGCCGCCTCGACCACCCCGCGCTGGGCGGGGGCGAGCTGGCCGAGCTCGAACAGTCGCATGCCCAGGCGCCACCCGTTCGGCACGCGCTCGACGGCGTCCCACCCGGCGAGCTCGCCCAGCAGGCGGTGCGCGGTCGGCTTCGGGATCCCGGTGCGCCGCGACAGCGTGGCCAGCGACAGCACCGCCTCGCCCGGGCGGAACGCGGTGAGCAGGGTGAACGCGCGGCCCAGCACGGAGTTCGGAACGTCGCCCACCCGGCCATTCTGGCACCGCATTCCGGTCACCGGAACGCGGGGGTTCCGCGCCGACGGCGCCCTCGGCACGATCGTGGCCCATGAGCGACAGGGTCACGGCCGCGATCGTCGGACCGGGCAACATCGGTACCGACCTGCTGGCCAAGCTGATGCGCAGCACCGTCATCGACGTCGGGTACATGGTCGGCGTCGCCGAGTCCGAGGGGCTGGCCCGCGCGCGCGAGCAGGGCGTCGCGGCCAGCGCGGAGGGCGTCGACTGGCTGCTGCGCCAGGACCCGCTGCCGCAGATCGTGTTCGAGGCGACCTCCGCGGCGGCGCACCAGGCCAACGCGCCGCGCTACGCCGCGGCCGGTATCGCAGCCGTCGACCTCACCCCGGCGCACCTCGGGCCGATGGTCTGCCCGCCGGTCAACCTGCGCGACCACATCGCCGCACCGAACGTCTCGATGATCACCTGCGGCGGGCAGGCCACGATCCCGATCGTGCACGCGGTGTCCCGGGTGACCCCGGTGCCCTACGCCGAGATCGTCGCCTCGGTGTCCTCGCGCAGCGCCGGGCCCGGCACCCGCGCCAACATCGACGAGTTCACCCACACCACCTCCCGCGCCGTGGCCGAGGTCGGCGGGGCACGGACCGGCAAGGCGATCATCATCCTGAACCCGGTCGAGCCGCCGATGATCATGCGCGACACGGTGTTCTGCATGATCGGTGCCGACGCCGACCACGCTGCGATCACCCGCTCGGTGCACGAGATGGTGGCCGAGGTGCAGGAGTACGTGCCCGGCTACACGCTGCGCGCCGAACCCCAGTTCGACGACCCGCGCCCGAGCTGGCGCGGCCACGGCCGGGTGGCGGTGTTCCTGGAGGTCAAGGGCAACGGTGACTACCTGCCCGACTACGCCGGCAACCTCGACATCATGACCGCAGCGGCCGCCCGGGTGGGCGAGCTGATGGCCCGCGCGACCCTGGAGGTGCCGGCATGACCGAGCGATCCGGCGGTACCGCCCGCCCCGACCTGGCCCACGACGTCCGCATCGTCGACACCACGCTGCGCGACGGCAGCCACGCGATGGGCCACCAGTTCACCGAGACCCAGGTCCGCGACACCGTGCGGGCCCTGGACCGGGCCGGGGTCGAGGTCATCGAGGTGACCCACGGCGACGGGCTCGGCGGCTCGTCGTTCAACTACGGCTTCTCCCACACCGACGAGATGACGCTGATCGCCGCGGCGCGCGAGGAGGCCCGCCGGGCCAGGATCGCGGTGCTGCTGGTGCCCGGCATCGGCACCGTCGAGGACCTGCGGCGGGCCCGTGACGCCGGCGCCGACATGGTGCGCGTGGCCACCCACTGCACCGAGGCCGACGTGTCCCCGCAGCACTTCGCCGCCGCGCGCGAGCTGGGCATGGAGACCGCGGGATTCCTGATGATGGCCCACCGCACCTCGCCGGAGGACCTGGCGAAGCAGGCCCGGATCATGGTCGACGCCGGCTGCCAGGCGCCCTACTGCACCGACTCCGCGGGCGCGCTGCTGATGCACGAGGCACGCGCGCGGTTCGAGGCGCTGCTCGCCGAGGTCGGGGACGAGGCCTGGGTGGGCTACCACGGCCACCAGAACATGAGCTTCGGCGTCGCGAACTCGGTGATCGCCCAGGAGGTCGGCGTCCGCTACATCGACGGGTCGCTGTGCGCGCTGGGCGCCGGTTCGGGCAACAGCCCGACCGAGGTGCTGGCCGCGGTGTTCGACCGGCTCGGCGTGGACACCGGACTGGACGTGATGGCCCTGCTCGACGCGGCCGAGGACGTCGTGCGCCCGTACCTGCACCGCTGGCCGAAGATGGACCGCAACGCGATCGTGCAGGGCTGGGCCGGGGTCTACTCCTCGTTCCTGCTGCACGCCGAGGCCGCGGCCGAGCGGTACAAGGTCCCCACGCACGAGATCCTGCGCCGCTGCGGCGAGCTCGGACTGGTCGGCGGCCAGGAGGACATGATCATCGACGTGGCGATCACGCTCGCGGGCGAGCGGGAGCAGGCCTGAGGGCCGGGCACCGCCGACGAACCGCCCGGCCCCGGCGCCCGGCCCGCCGCCCCCCGGACCGGGCGCGGCCCCGAACGAACCCCACCTCCCGGGCGTTGCACGGGACCAGCAGGCTGCCACCGCCCCGCGCCCCGGCCCCCGCGCCGCCCGCGCCGGCCCGGGGCCGCGGCCCGGAACGAACCCCACGTCGCGGGCGTTGCACGGGACATGAAGGCTGCCACGGCCCTGACCGCGCCACGCCGGATCGCCGCGTTCCGGGTGCTGTGGCGCGCCCTGTTCCGTCGGCCGGGTCCGGGCGAGCCCGGCCTCGCGCAGCGCGTGGCGGTGCTGCCGGCGCTGCTCGGCGACTCGGTGTCCGGGCGCTACCCGGACCTGGGACGCGGTCGGCTCGCGCTGTTCGCGGCGGCGCTGCTCTACCTGGTCTCCCCGGTGGACCTGGTGCCCGAGGCGTTCCTGACCGTGTTCGGTCTCGGCGACGACGCCGTGACGGCGATGTGGCTCGGCGGCGCGCTGCTGGCCGAGGCGGACCGCTACCTGGGCCGGCGGCGCGAGCCTCCGGCGGGCGTCGGGGCCGGTCAGCAGGTGGCGCGCACGTACTCGTTGATCCGGTCCGACGCCTCGGAGTAGGCGGGGTCGTTGCTCTCGCGTGCGACGTCGGGATCGCGGGCCAGGGCGAACGTGTCGCCGCCGTTGGTCTCGAGCAGCCGCAGCTGGCGCTCGATCAGCCCGTTCACCCGCTCGAAGTCGGTCCGTAGCTCCTGCGGCGCCAGGGCGCTCACCTGCTGGTTGGCGGTGCGGACCCGCTCGGCGATGGCGCCGATGTCGTCCACCCGGCGTCCCGGCTCGGACAGTGGTCGGGCCGCCTGACGCCGGGTCTGGACGGCCTCACAGAACGGGCTGACGGCCCGGGCCTGGGTCGTGGTCACCGTGCGGGGGCCGTCGCGGTCGGCGACCGAGCTCCCGCACCCGGCCAGCCCGAGGACGGCGGCCACCAGGACCGGGAGGATGACGGCGCGGTGTCGATGACCGGCGCCAGACCGAACCGAGGACATGAGGCGGTGATCCTATCCGGGCGGTGATCCACTGCACGCGACCGGACGGCGTTCCGATCAGGGGAACCGCGGTGGTGACGCCGTCCGCGCCCCGGGCCTAGGGTCCACCGGTGTGCCGATCGTGACGGTTCACCTGCTGGAGGGCCGGCATCCGGCCGGACAGGTCTCGACACTGCTGGACGTGCTGACGCGGCGGTACGCCGCGGTGCTGGGGTCGCCGGTCGAACGGGTGCGCGCGGTCGCGCAGCTGCACCCGCCCGAACAGTGGCTCACCGGCGGCGAGGCCGGCGTCGAGGCGCCCTACTTCACCGCGCTGGTGCTGGCCGGGCGTCCGGTCGCGCAGCGGCACCGCCTGCTCGCCGACTTCACCGACCTGATCGTCGACGTGCTCGGCGTCGCGCGGTCCTCGGTGCGCGGGCGCATCGTCGTGGTGGACCCGGACGACTGGGGGATCGGTGGCGTCCCGGCCGGCGTGGCCCGCCGTCAGGAGATCGACGCGCGGGCGGGCGCGGACGAGGCCTGAGCCCCGCCGCCGGGCCGCGCCCGGCGTGGCGGGGCCGGCTCAGAAGATTCCGCGGCGGGCCCCGACGTCGAGGGACAGGGTGGACCCGGCCAGGGCGCCGGCCTGCGGGTCGAGCAACACGGTCACCGCCCAGGCCACCTCCTCCGGGGTGACCAGGCGGCCGAGCGGGGACTCGGCGGCGCGCTCGGCGAGCACCTGCTCCACGGTGACGCCGCGCGCGGCCGCGGCGTCCGCGGACAGGCCGCGCAGCCGCGGCGTGTCGGCCGGGCCGGGGGCGACGAGGTGCGCGGTGACCCCGCGCGGCCCGAGCGCGGTGGAGAGCTGGCGGACCAGGTTCGCCAGGGCGGCGTTGGTCACCCCGGCCGCACAGGCGTAGGGCGCAGGCTCGGTGCCGAAGTGCCCGCCGAGGGCGACCACCCGCGAGCCCTCGGTGAGGCGGTCGTCGACGGCCCGCAGAAGGCGCAGCAGCCCCCCGCACTTGAGCGCGACGGCCCGTCCCAGCGCGTCCGGCTCGATCTGCCCGAGCGGGCCGGCCGGCGGCAGCCCGGTGGCCTGCACGACCATCCGGACCGGGCCCGGGGTGCCCGCGACGGCACCGGCGATCGCGGCCGTCGCGTCGTCGGAGCCGATGTCGGCGGCGCAGCCGGTGACGCCCTCGGCCGGCCGCGGCGCGGTGCGGGCCACGGCGACCACGTGCAGTCCGCGCCCGCGCAGCCCGGCGGTGATCGCCGATCCGAGTGCCCCCGACGCCCCGACCACGACCGCCGTGCCCGCTCCGGTCACGTCCCGCTCCGTTCCAGCCCCAGCTCCGTGCACGCCCGGTCGAACACCTCGCCGGGATCGGTCAGGTCCAGCTCGAGGGCGATCATGCCCGCCCGCCGTGCCCCGGCGACGTTCCAGGGCATGTCGTCGACGAACACGATCTCCCCGGCCGGGACGCCGAGCGCCTCGACCGCGATCGCGTAGGCCCGCGGGTCCGGTTTGAGCACTCCGGTCTCCGAGCCGTCGACCAGCACGTCCAGGCCGGCCAGGAGCGGGTGCCGCGCCATCGCGCCGTCACCGTGGAACGCGCGCAGGTCGTTGGTCAGCGCGCCGACCGTGTGGCCGGCCGCGCGGGCCCGTTCGACCAGGGCCGCGGCCTGCGGGCGGACCAGGTCCCCGGACAGGCCCCACAGCGTGTGCATGAACTCCTGGATCGGCCAGTCCCGGCCCAGCGCCGCGCCGACCTCGTCGCTGCGCCGCGCCCAGTAGTCCCGCTCGGTGATCGTCTCCTCGAGCATGGCCTGCCACAGCGCGTCGTGCTCGGGGCCCAGCGGCCCGCGCCGCGCGGTCACCGCCCGGGTCACCGGGTAGGCCTCGCCGAGGTCGGCGAGCATCTCGGCGCCGGACCGGAACACGGTGCCCCCCAGGTCTAGCAGCAGCGCGCGTGCCGTCATCGGTGTCCCGCCTCAGTGTTCGGGTTCGTGCGAGACCAGTGCCGCGGACAGCACCACGGTGGACAGCAGCGAGCAGGTCGGGCACCAGCACAGGAAATGCCGGTCGGCGCCCACCCAGAACTCCTGGACCAGCCCCGACTCGCCCAGCACCGCACCGCAGCCCGGGCAGAACCCGACCGGCGCGCTCACACCCACGTCGGCTCCGGGTCGCCGAACAGGGCGTGGATCTCGTCGCGGATCGGGGAGTAGCGGATCGAGCTCTCCCGTGTCCAGAGCTGGCGGAACTCCACCGCGGAGCCGAACTTGTCCCGCTCCATCGGCAGGTCGATCACCTCGTGCGGTTCCCGGACCGTGCACAGCGGGTCCTCGCCCGCGGCGACCCGCTCCATCTGCTCGGTGTAGAGCTTGCGCAGCAGGATCACGCCCAGGTCGGACTTGCCCAGGTGCTCCTTCGAGCGGTCCGAGATCGCGCCCTGGGTGATCCAGGCGACGATGTCCTGCCCGTCGACGTAGTCGCGCAGCCACTGCCCGTGCTCGTCGGTCAGCGGCACCTCGTAGGTCGGGATCTGCGGCTGCGGCGGGGCGCCGCCCTCGGGCCGGTAGGTCTGGTACCAGACGTGCCAGGTCGTCTCGTCGTCGACCGGGACCCGGATCTGGAACGTCGCCAGGCCTGCCGCCCCGACCCGCAGCATGTGCGGGAACACCAGCGGATGCCCGACCTTCCAGTCCTCGTCGTCCTCGGTGTGGCCCTCCAGCACGCGGCGCTTGAGGATCCCGTGCTCGAACACCTCGAAGGCGACCTTGACGTGGCGCTTCGTGACGACCGGCAGCGGCTCCGAGCGCCCGCCCAGCTCGCGCAGGAAGTTGCCGTACCGGCCGTGCAACCACTCCACGTGGTAGGGGTCGACCGAGTTCTCCATGATCTGCAGGAAGTTGCACGGCAGCTCCGCGTACCCGATGTCGCGCCACGCGTCGTCCCAGACGAACAGGTCGTAGCGCGGCAGCTCCGGTGCGGGCGAGGGCCCCAGGTAGGCGAAGACCAGCCCGCCCAGCTCCTGCACCGGGTAGGCGGTCGCGGTGATCCGGTCCTTGAACGTCGAGTCGGCCGGCTCGCCGGGCTGCTCCAGGCAGTTGCCCCGCTCGTCGAACCGCCAGCCGTGGTAACCGCACCGCAGGCCCTGCGCCTCGGTGCAGCCCAGCCACAGCGCCGCGCGCCGGTGCGGGCACTGCTCGGCGAGCAGCCCGACGGTGCCCGACCCGTCCCGGTAGAGCACCAGGTCCTCGCCCAGCAGCCGCCGCTTGACCGGGACGCGGGTCGCCATGTCGTGGGTGGCGACCGGCCACCAGTAGCGGCGCAGCAGCTCGCCCATCGGCGTGCCCGGCCCGACCCGGGTGAGGCGACGGTTCTTCTCCTCGCTGAGCATGGCCGGGACGCTAGGCAGGCCCTCCCCGGCCCGGAAGGTGCGCGTTGCGGGCCGGGGAACGGACCGTTCGCCGTCCCCGATGACCGTCCGAGCGGCTCGCCGACGTGCGCGTTCTGCACCGGGGAACGGGCTGCTTGATGTTGGGTGTGGCCGCTGTCACGGTCCGGCGAACGGATCCGATGGAGGAGTCCCCATGGCCAACGTTGTCTCTGTCGACGAGTTCACCGGCGAGTGGTACCCGGGGTTCCGGCCCGAGTTCCTCGACTCGCCCTACATCGTCGACGGCACCGGCCCGTTCACCAAGGCCGACGAGGACCAGTTCTGGTTCCTCGACTTCCACTGGTCGCGCGGGCTGACGCCGCTGGCCGCGTTCGCCTGGGGTCAGGACGGCTACTGCTGGGGCACCCAGCACGCCGCCGAGGCACTGCCGCTGCCGCCGGGGCGCGGCGTCACGTCCCGCTTCGCCGGCACCCACCTCTACGGCTCGGCCATCCCGGAAACCGACCCCCGCGAGATCGGGGCGCGGGCCAACCGGCTGGGCACGAACCTGCCGCACTTCCTGCAGAACTACCGCACGTTCTGGGAGGCCGGACGCGACGAGCTGGAGGCCACCTGGGACTACTTCCAGGGCATCGACCTGACGAAGGCCCCGACCGGCGACCTCCCCGGCCTGCTCCGCCAGGCCCGCCGCTACCACCAGCGGTCGATGGAGATCCACTTCGACGTGATGTACCCGCTGCTGGTGAACTTCCTGGGCTTCTACGGCGCCTGTGCCGAGATGGGGATCGACACCAACCAGGTCGGCAAGTTCCTCCAGGGCGAGGACACCAAGATCATGGAGACCGACCGCGGGCTCGCCGAGCTCGCCCGGAAGGCCAAGCGGGCCGGGCTGGGGCCGGTGTTCGAGGCCCACGACGGGACGGCCCTGCGCGGCGCGCTCTCGCGCCACGGCGGGTCGGCCTCGCAGTGGCTGACCGACTTCGACGACTTCCTGGCCGTCTACGGCCACCGCCAGGAGGCGACCTGCGACGTCGGCGTGCCGTCCTGGATCGAGGACAACCAGATCCCGCTGGACATGATCCGCAGCTTCGTGCTCAAGGAGGAGGACCACGACTTCGAGGCCGCGGCCCGCAACGCGGTCACCGAGCGGGAGGAGGCGATCGACGCCGCCCGCTCCGGCCTGACCAAGGAGGAGCAGGCCGTGTTCGACTCCGGCCTGGCCACCAACCAGGCCGCGAACTTCCCGTGGTGGCAGGACGACCACAACTACTACATCGACCTCAAGGTCATGATCCCGTTGCGGAAGGTCTGCCAGGAGCTCGCCACCCGGGTCGGCGGGGACCACAAGGACGACATGCTCTACCTGTTCTGGCCGGAGCTGATGGACGTCGCCGCGGGCAGGCCGTACACCGGGGAGCTGAGGTCGCTGGTGGAGGACCGCCGCCAGTACTTCGACCACTGGGGCGCCAGGCGCGGCGAGATGCCCAAGGTGCTGGGCACCGTGCCGGAGACCGTGGAGGACCCGGTGCTGATCGAGATCTTCGGTCTGAACCCGACCTCGATCCGCGCGGTGCAGAACCCGAACGCCCGCGAGGAGACGACGCTGTCCGGGCTGGCCGCGGCCAAGGGCCAGGCCACCGGCGTCGCGCGGGTGCTGCAGTCCAGCGACGACATGCACCGCCTCGAACCCGGCTCGATCCTGGTCTGCGAGTCCACCTCGCCGTCCTGGACACCGGCGTTCGGCAAGATCGCCGGCGCGGTCTGCGACGGCGGGGGCATGCTCAGCCACGCTGCGATCGTCGGGCGCGAGTACGGCGTGCCGACGGTGACCGCCTGCGGCATCGGTGCCCTGCTGGGTGCCTCCGCGCTGGCCGTCC
>CBIHNM010000085.1:0-15629 GCA_966211265.1 uncultured Pseudonocardia sp. | reverse complement strand
GTCTGGAAGTTCTTCGGCATGTCCGGGTAGAAGTAGTTCTTCCGGGCGAACCGGCCCCACGGGGCGATCGAGCAGTTCAGCGCCAGCCCGATCCGGATCGCGGACTCCACCGCGGTCCGGTTGACCACCGGCAGCGAGCCGGGCAGGCCCAGGCACGTCGGGCAGACCTGGGTGTTGGGCTCGGCGCCGAACCCGGTCGGGCAGCCGCAGAACATCTTCGTGTTCGTGGACAGCTCGACGTGCACCTCGAGCCCGAGCATCGGGTCGAAGCGGGCGACGACGTCGTCGTAGTCGACGAGGGTCGGGGCGGTCATGAGCGGACCTCCAGCTCCGGGATGCGGGCGATCAGCGGACCGCCCTCGTCGGCGTCGCGGGCGGCCTCGAACGCGGCCCCGACGCGGTACATCACGGCCTCGCCCATCGCCGGCGCCATGATCTGCAGGCCGGTCGGCAGGCCCTCGGACAGGCCCGAGGGCACCGACATGCCGGCCGTGCCGGCCAGGTTGGTCGGGATCGTGGCCAGGTCGTTGAGGTACATCGCCAGCGGGTCGTCGACCTTGTCCCCGATCGGGAACGGGGTGGTCGGCGTCGTCGGCGAGACCAGCACGTCGGCCTGGGCGAACGCGGCGTCGAAGTCCCGGCTGATCAACGTGCGGACCTTCTGCGCCTGCCCGTAGTAGGCGTCGTAGTAGCCGCTCGACAGGGCGTAGGTGCCCAGGATGATCCGGCGCTTGACCTCCGGGCCGAACCCGGCCTCGCGGGTCGCGGCCATCACCTCCTCGGCGCTGGCGCCGGAGTCGGCGCGCAGGCCGTAGCGCATCGCGTCGAAGCGGGCCAGGTTCGACGAGACCTCGCTGGGCAGGATCAGGTAGTAGGCGGCCATCCCGTACTCGAAGTGCGGGCAGCTCACCTCCACCAGCTCGGCACCCAGCTTCTCCAGCCGCCGCAGCGACGCGTCGTAGGCCGCGCGGACGCCGGGCTCGTAGCCCTCGCCACCCAGCTCGCGCACGACGCCGACCCTGAGCCCGGACAGGTCGCCGTCGGCGCCCCGGCGGGCCGCCTCGACGACGGAGGGGACCGGGCGGTCGATCGAGGTGGAGTCGAGCGGGTCGTGCCCGCCGATCACCTCGTGCAGCAGCGCGGCGTCGATCACCGTGCGCGCGCACGGGCCGCCCTGGTCCAGCGACGACGCGCAGGCGACCAGGCCGTAGCGGGACACCCCGCCGTAGGTCGGCTTGACCCCGACGGTGCCGGTGAACGCGGCGGGCTGGCGGATCGAACCGCCGGTGTCGGTGCCGATCGCCAGCGGCGCCTCGAACGCGGCCAGCGACGCGGCCGAGCCGCCCCCGGACCCGCCCGGCACCCGGGTGCGGTCCCAGGGGTTGCGGGTGACGCCGTAGGCGGAGTGCTCGGTGGAGGAGCCCATCGCGAACTCGTCCATGTTCGTCTTGCCCAGGATCGTGACCCCGGCCTCGCGCAGCCGCGCGGTGACCGTCGCGTCGTAGGGCGGCCGCCATCCCTCGAGGATCCGCGACCCGCAGGTGGTGGGCATGTCCGCGGTGGTGAAGACGTCCTTGAGCGCCAGCGGGACCCCGGCCAGCGGCGAGGCCGGCCCGGTGCCGGCCGCGATCGCGGCGTCGACCCGCTCGGCCGAGGCCAGCGCGGACTCGCCCGCGACGTGCAGGAACGCGTGCACACCGCCGTCCCCGCCGTCGACGGCGGCGATCCGGTCCAGGTGCGCCTGCGCGGCCTCGACCGCGGAGATCTCCCGCGCGTGGATCTTCCCGGCCAGCCCGGCGGCGGTCAGGCGGGTGATCGCGGTGCTCATGTCGGGATCGCTCACTGCTCGTCCCCCAGGATGCGCGGCACGCGGAAGCGGCCGTCCTCGGCGGCCGGGGCCCCGGACAGCGCCTGCTCCTGGTCCAGGCCCGGGCGGCGCTCGTCGGGGCGGAACACGTTCTGCAGCGGGACGGCGTGCGAGGTCGGCGGGATGTCCTGCGCGGCGACCTCACCGACCCGCGCGACCGAGCTCAGGATGACGTCGAGCTGGCCGGCGAACACGTCCAGCTCCGCGTCGGTGACGGCCAGGCGCGAGAGCCGGGCGAGGTGCGCGACCTCGTCCCGGGTGATGACCCCGCCCGTGGGGTCGGCGGGGGAATCGGCGGACATGCCCCTCCTCGGGTGTTGCGGATGTCCGCGCGCACCCGCAGGTGCCTCCGGCGGCCGGTCCGGCGACGACGCCGGCCCGCGGGAGCACCGATGAGCAGCGCACACGGAAATGACCATCATCACCGGCGGCACGTGAGGCACCCACCGGCGTGATACCCGAGTCTAGGCCCGCCCCACGACAGCGCCTCCCCTGCCCACCCGGCGCCGGTCACCTGTCGTACGCGAACGGGCACGGGATGATGGCCCCCGCTCCGGCGACTGGCAGGATCTACGCCCGGACCCCGGCCGCCGCGGCCGGGTTCCGGGGGTCGGCGCTGCGCGACGCCGGCCGAGTCGAGGAGAGGACCCCGCACGTGTCGTTCCTGCTCCGGGTGATCCTCCCGGACAAGCCCGGAAACCTCGGCGCGGTCGCCTCCGCCCTGGGCGGTGCGGGAGCCGACATCCTGAGCGTGGACGTCGTCGAGCGCGGAGACGGCCAGGCGATCGACGACCTGGCCGTGGAGCTGCCCACCGGCCGCCCGCCGGACGTCCTGATCACCGCGGCGGAGTCCGTCCCCGGCGTGTCGGTGGAGTCGGTCCGCCCGCACTCCGGGCACCTGGACACCCACCGGGAGCTCGAGCTCGTCGACGAGATCGCCGGCGCGCCGGCGCAGGGGCTGGAACGGCTCGCCGAGGAGGTCCCCCGCCTGTTCCGGGCCGGTTGGGCGCTGGTCGCGGTGAGCGAGCAGGGCCGGTCCTACCGGATCGCGGAGAGCACCGCCTCGCCGGAGACCCGGGCCGGGGACCTGCCGTGGCTGCCGCTGACCTCCGCGGTCGCGCTGGACGAGCGGCACTGGGTGCCCGAGCCGTGGCGGGCCCTCGACACCGAGCTCGCCGCCGCCCCGTTCGGTACCGGCACCCCGCCGAAGACCCTGGTCGTCGGCCGCCCCGGCGGCCCGATCTTCCGCCCGTCGGAGCTGGCCCGGCTCGCCCACCTGGCCGGCATCGTCGCCACCGTGCTCAACGCCTGAGCGGTGGCCGACCCGCACCCACATCCCCCACGTCGTGGAGCCATGACGCGGGTTCTCGGAGGTGGGGGTGTGGTCAGACGCGGATGGACAGGGCGGTGCGGACGAGGTCGTCGTTGCCGGTGGCGAGCCAGCCGTCCGGGCGGACCAGGACGTCCTCGAAACCGATCCGGGTGTCGATCTTGACCCGGGTCGCGTACTCGAGGACCGGCCAGGCGCCCTCCTCCTCGCCGTGCAGCAGCACCGGCACCGGGGGCTGACCGAGCGCGCGCAGGATCCGGATGCCCTCGGCGACGGCGGTCTCCGGGTCGGTCACGGTGGACTCGGCCAGCACCCGCCGGGTGCCCGGGGGCAGGCCGTTCTGCCGCAGCGTGACCGCGTCGCCGCTGGTCCAGACGCCGAGCTCGACGGCGATACCGACCGAGGCGGCGGCCGAGCAGACGTCGGTCCAGCCGCGCTCGTGCACGTTGACCGAGCAGACGTCGGGCTTTCCCTCGCCGAGCCGGCCCCAGGTCAGGACCGTCTCCACCCGGCGCTGCGGGTCCGGCTGGATCCAGCGCCCGGTCGTCACGCCGATCTCGATGCCGGGGGCCTCCTGGCGGATCAGCGCCACCGCGTCGCCGACGTGCATCGGGTCGATCGTCTCGGCCCCGGTCTCGTCCCGCGGGTGCACGTGCACCGAGGTCACCCCGAGGCGGGCCACGGCCCGGGCGTCCCGGGCGAGGTGCCGGGCCAGGACCGGCAGCGCGGGATGCGCGTCCGCCGGGCGAGACCCGTTGAGCACCGCCTGCAGCACCGAGGTGCTCCTTCCGATCGTGAGGGTCGCCGCGCCGGAATCCGGTGCGACGGCCCGAGACTAATCGACGCTCCGCCGGATGCGCCGCTCACCGGAGCGCCACGCCGGACACTGTCGATATCCGGGACGACGGACGCGACAGGCGGCGGACGAACGAGTCGCGGCCGGCCGCTCAGGCCGGGGCCACGCGCTCGCGGGCCGCGTCCGGGCCCTGGTCGAGCAGGACCCGGAAGCCGTCCTCGTCGAGCACCGGCACGGCGAGCTCGACCGCCTTGTCGTACTTCGAACCCGGCGCCTCACCGGCCACGACGAACGCCGTCTTCTTCGACACCGACCCGGCTGCCCGTCCGCCGCGCGCCAGGATCGCCTCCTTGGCCTCGTCCCGGGAGAAGCCCTCCATCGACCCGGTGATCACGATCGACATGCCCTCCAGCGTGCGCGGGACGGCCTCGTCGACCTCGTCGACCATCCGGACCCCGGCCCGGCTCCACTTCTCCACCACCTCGCGGTGCCAGTCGACGCTGAACCAGTCCCGCACCGCGGCCGCGATGGTCGGGCCGACGCCGTCGCCGCTCGCGATCGGGGCCAGCGCGTCGGCGACCGCCTTGGCCCGGGCCCGGGCGGCGGCACGTTCCTGCTTCTCGGCCTCGGCCGCGGCCTGCTCCGGGTCGTGCTCGGCGGCCTCGACGCGCTCGGCCTCCTCGTCGGCCGCATCGCCCGCGGATCCGTCGGAGGTGATCGCCACCCCGGCCGCCTCGGTGTCGACCCGGGCCCGCTCCGCGGCCTCGGCCAGGGCGCCCATCGATCCGAACCGTCGCGCGATCGCCTGCGCCGCGGTCGGGCCGACGTGCCGGATCGAGAGCCCCACCAGCACCCGCCACAGTGGCCGGTCCTTCGCCGCGTCCAGGTTGGTCAGCAGCTTGCGCCCGTTCGCCGAGAGCGCGCCCGCCTTGGTCCGGAACAGCTCGGTCTCGAGCAGGTCGTCCTCGTGGAGGGAGAACACGTCGCCCTCGTCGGTGAGCACGCCCGAGGTGAGCAGCGCGACCGCCGCCTCGTAACCGAGACCCTCGATGTCGAACGCCCCGCGCCCGGCCACGTGGAACAGCCGCTCCCGCAGCTGCGCCGGGCAGGAGCGGGCGTTGGGGCAGCGCCGGTCCACGTCGCCGGCCTTCTGCTGCACCAGCGCGGTGCCGCACTCCGGACAGTGCGTGGGCATCACGAACTCGCGCTCGGTGCCGTCGCGGACGTCGGTGACCGGGCCGAGCACCTCGGGGATCACGTCCCCGGCCTTGCGGATGACCACCCGGTCCCCGATCAGCACGCCCTTGCGGCGCACCTCGTCGGCGTTGTGCAGGGTGGCCAGGGACACCGTCGATCCGGCGATCTTCACCGGCTCCATCTGCGCGAACGGGGTGACCCGCCCGGTCCGTCCGACGTTGACCGCGATGTCGAGCAGCCTCGTGGTGGCCTGCTCGGGCGGGTACTTGTAGGCGATCGCCCAGCGCGGGAAGCGCGAGGTGGCCCCGAGCCTGCGCTGCAGCGTCACCTCGTCGACCTTGACCACGACGCCGTCGATCTCGTGCTCGACGTCGTGGCGGTGCTCGCCCCAGTACCGGACGAACTCCACGACGTCGTCGATCCCGCGCAGCACCCGGGTCCGCGGCGAGACCGGCAGGCCCCACGCGGTCAGGGCGTCGTAGGCCTGCGACTGCGTCGTCGGGGTGAAGCCGTCGCGCTTGCCCAGGCCGTGGCAGATCAGGCGCAGGTTGCGCGAGGCCGTGACCCGCGGGTCCTTCTGGCGCAGCGACCCGGCCGCGGTGTTGCGGGGGTTGGCGAAGGGCGGCTTGCCCGCGTCCACCAGGGAGGCGTTGAGCTTCTCGAAGTCCGACAGCCGGAAGTAGACCTCGCCGCGCACCTCGACCAGGGCCGGGACCGGGAACTCGTCGGTGCCGGTGAGGTCCTGGGGCACCTCGGCCAGGGTGCGCATGTTCAGCGTGATGTCCTCGCCGGTGCGCCCGTCGCCGCGGGTCAGCGCCCGGGTGAGGTGGCCGTTCTCGTAGAGCAGGTTCACGGCCAGGCCGTCGATCTTGAGCTCGCACAGGTAGTGCAGGCCCTCGCCCGCCTCCTTCACGACCCGCTCGTTCCAGGCCGCCATGTCCTCGCTGGAGAACGCGTTGTCCAGGCTGAGCATGCGTTCGAGGTGGTCGTGGGCGGTGAACACCGTCGAGAACGTGCCGCCGACGTTCTGGGTGGGCGAGTCCGGCGTCACCAGCTCCGGGTGCGCCTCCTCCAGGGCCAGCAGCTCGCCCCAGAGCTCGTCGAACTGCCCGTCGGACACGACCGGCGCGTCGAGCACGTAGTAGCGGAACTGGTGGTCGGCCACCTCGGTGGCCAGCGCGGCGTGCCGTTCGCGGGCGTCCGACGATGCAGTCACGCCGGGCAGGTTAGCCGGGTCCCCCGACGGTGTCCGCCGACAGCCGCCCGGCACGCGCCGATCCGGCGCCGGTGCCGCGCCGGTCCTACCGTGTCCGGAATGCAGATCGACGACGAGGCACTCGAGCTGGCGCACCGGATGTTCGACCTGGCCCGCCACGGCGAGACCGGCCGGCTGGCGGGCTACCTCGACGCCGGGGTGCCGGTGGAGATCACCGACCCGAAGGGCGACACCCTGCTGATCCTGGCCGCCTACCACGACCACCCGGAGACCGTCGCCGCGCTGCTGGCCCGCGGGGCGGACCCGGACCGGGTCAACGACCGCGGCCAGACCGCGCTGGCGGCGGCCACGTTCGCGCAGTCCGCGGCGTCGGTGACCGCCCTGCTCGAGGCCGGCGGGGACCCGGCGGCGGGCAGCCCGTCCGCGCTGGCGGCGGCCGAGTACTTCGACCTGCCCCGGATGCGGGAGCTGTTGGCCGCGCACGGCGACACGAGCCTCCCGGGCCCGGGAGGCGGTGCCCCGACCGGGAACGACGGGGAGCGACCTACCCTGGAGGGGTGACCGAGCAGCAGGACGCCCGCGTACTCGACGAGACCGCGCGGCGGCGCACCTTCGCCGTGATCAGCCACCCGGACGCGGGCAAGTCGACGCTGACCGAGGCGCTGGCGCTGCACGCCGAGGTCATCGACTCCGCCGGCGCGGTGCACGGCAAGTCCGGCCGCAAGGGCGTCACCTCGGACTGGATGGAGATGGAGCGCACCCGCGGCATCTCGGTCAGCTCCGCGGTGCTGCAGTTCGCCTACCGCGACAACGTGATCAACCTGCTGGACACCCCCGGTCACGGCGACTTCTCCGAGGACACCTACCGGGTGCTGGCCGCCGTCGACGCCGCGGTGATGCTGCTCGACGCGGCCAAGGGCCTCGAGCCGCAGACACTCAAGCTCTTCGACGTCTGCCGCACCCGCGGCGTCCCGGTCATCACGTTCGTGAACAAGTGGGACCGGCCCGGGCGCGAGGCCCTGGAGCTGCTCGACGAGGTGGAGCAGACGATCGGGCTGCGCCCGATGCCGATGACCTGGCCGCTGGGCATCGCCGGGCAGTTCAAGGGCCTGATCGAGCGCGCGACCGGGGAGTACACCGCGTTCTCCCGGGCCGCCGGCGGGGCGACCAAGGCCGGCGCCACCGTCGTCGACGCCGACACCGTCGCCGCGCAGGAGCCGCAGTACTGGCAGGCCGCGCAGGACGAGCTGTCGCTGCTCGACGAGATCGGCGCCGTCTGGGACGAGAAGGACTTCCTCGCCGGGAAGGCCACCCCGGTGCTGTTCGGCTCCGCGCTGTCCAACATCGGCGTGGCCCGGCTGCTGGACACCCTCGTCGACCTCGCGCCCGCCCCGGCGCCGCGCCCGGACTCCGCCGGGCACGACCGCCCGCTGGCCGCGCCGACGGCCGGGCTGGTGTTCAAGGTGCAGGCCGGGATGGACCGGGCGCACCGCGACCGGATGGCGTTCCTGCGGATCTGCTCGGGCCGGTTCGAGCGCGGCATGGTGCTCACCCACGCCGGTACCGGCAAGCCGTTCGCCACCAAGTACGCCCAGTCGGTGTTCGGCAACCAGCGCACCACCGTCGAGGAGGCGTTCCCGGGCGACATCGTCGGCCTGGTGAACGCGACCGCGCTGCGCCCGGGCGACACCCTCTACGCCGCCGAGCCGGTGGAGTTCCCGACCATCCCGGCGTTCGCCCCGGAGCACTTCGCCGTCGTGCGCTGCAAGGACGCCGGGAAGACCAAGCAGTTCCGGCGGGGCATCGAGCAGCTGGGCAACGAGGCCGTCATCCAGGTCCTGCGCTCGGACCTGCGCGGTGACCAGGCCCCGGTGCTGGCCGCGGTCGGCCCGCTGCAGTTCGACGTCGTCACCGCACGGCTGGAGACCGAGTTCAACGCACCCGTCATCCTCGACCGGCTGCCCTTCCAGATCGCCCGGCTGACCGACGCCGAGGGCGCGGCCGCGCTGTCGTCGCAGTCCGAGACCGAGGTGCTGCGCCGCGACTCCGACGGCGAGTACCTGGCGCTGTTCAGCAACAAGTGGCGGATGGACATCGTGCTCCGCAAGTTCCCGGACCTGCGGATGGACGCGATGCCGGCCGGGTCCTCGATCTCCTGATCGCGCTCCGGGCCGACGGACACCGGCGTGCTCGCGGCCGGGGTTCCTCAGCCCAGGACGTCGCGGATCGCGGCCAGCACGGTGAGCACCGACCGGTCGGTCGCGTTGTGCCCCATCATGCCGATCCGCCACGCGCGCCCGGCGAACCCGCCCAGGCCGCCGCCGACCTCGATCCCGTGCTCGGCGAGCAGCCGCGCGCGCAGCGGGCCCTCCTCGATCCCGGACGGCAGCGTCGTCGCCGTCAGCTGCGGGAGCCGGGCGCCGTCGGCGGCCACCATCCCGAAGCCCATCGCGGCCAGCTCGCCCTGCAGCCGCTCGCCCACCCGGCGGTGCCGCTCCCAGGTCTGCTCGACCCCTTCCTCGAGCAGCCGCCCGAGCCCCGCGTGCAGCGACGCGGCCAGCGGTGAGGAGGCGGTGTGGTGATAGGTCGGCGGGCCGTCGAGGTAGTAGTCGGCGAGCAGGCCGAGGTCGAGGTAGAAGGAGCCGACCGGCGTCGTGCGGGCGGCCATCCGCGCCACGGCCCGCGGGCTGAGCGTGACCGGGGCGAGCCCGGACGGGGCACCCAGGCACTTCTGGGACGCCGAGTAGCACGCGTCGATCCCCCAGGCGTCGACCTCCAGCGGGGTGCCGCCGAGCGCGGTCACGGCGTCGACCAGCAGCAACGTGTCCGTCCCGGCCAGCTCCGCGCCGAGCGGGGCGATGTCGTTGCGGACCCCGACCGAGGTCTCGGCCGCGACCACGGCGAGCACCGCGGCCTCCGGGTTCGCGGCCCGCGCCGCGAGCAGGTCGGCCGGGTCCAGCGGCGTGCCCCAGGGCGCCTCGACCCGCACCACCCCGGCCCCGCAGCGGCGGGCGACCTCGCAGATCCGCTCGCCGAAGTAGCCGTTGACCCCGACCACGATCGTGGCGCCGGGCTCGAGCAGCGAGACCAGGCAGGCCTCCATCCCCGACGACCCGGTCCCCGAGACCGGCAGCGTCAGCGGGTTGGACGTGCGGAACACCGCGCGCAGGCGCTCGGCGATCTCCCCGACCAGGCCGATGTAATCCGGGTCGAGGTGGCCCAGGACGGGGCGGGTCAGCGCCTCGACCGCCTCCGGGTACGGGTTCGAGGGGCCGGGTCCGAGAAGCAGCCGATCACCGTGCACCGTCCGGACGCTACTACCGGATCGCACTCGGCCGCTCCCCCGAGCGGGGAGTCTCGCGGGTGGCCGGCCGCGGCCTCGGCCGGGTCGCCGTGGCGGACCTCGGTGTCGCCCCGCCCGGCCGGGTGTGCAGGTGCCGGTGACCGGGCCGGGTCCGCGCGGCCCGCTCGTGCGGGCGCCTCAGCTGAGCTCGGGCGGTTCGGCGAACCCCTTGCCCATCTCCCGGCTCAGGGCGAGCGCGCGGCGCGCCCATTCCGGCGTCGCCCCGGCCAGCCCGCACGCCGGCGTCGGGACGCCGAGACGCGCCAGGCGCAGCCGGTCGAACCCGAGCCGGTCGGCGAGGTCGTAGCCCAGGCGAGCCAGGTCGCCGATCCCCGGCTCGGGGACCGGCGCGGTGCCGGGCAGGAACCCGAGCATCATCGGGATGCCGGCGTCCCAGGTCTCACCGATCGCGTCGAGCGCGGCCGGCAGCGCGGTGTCGCCGGCGAACGCGGGGCGGGTCGCGTCGATCCCGATCGCGGCGGCACCGGTCGTGGCGAGCATCCGGATCGGCGGGCGGTCGGCGCAGCAGTGCACGGCGACGGGGGTGCCGATCCGCTCGATCAGGTCGCGCAGGGTGTCCGCGGCGTCCTGGGACCGGATCGAGCGGACGGTCCCGTAGCCGGAGGCGGTGGGCAGCGAGCCCGCCGTCACGGCCGGCAGCGACGGCTCGTCGAGCTGCACGAGGACCTTCGCGCCGGTGCGCTCGGCGACCTCCGCGGCGTGCGCGCGCAGCCCCTCGGCGAGGCTCGCCGCGAACTCCGCGACGGCGCCGTGGTCGGTCAGCACCCGGTGCCCGGAGGCCACCTCGACCGACGCGGCGAGCGTCCACGGGCCGACCGCCGCCACCTTCACCCAGGACGGCCGGATCCGGTCGCAGGCGTCGTGGAAGGCGTCCAGGTCGACCTGCATCAGGTCGCGGGCGCGCCGGTGGTCCCGGCCCGGCCGGGCGGTCACCCGCCATCCGGTCGGGACGACCTCGGCCGCGATGTCGACCAGCAGGCCGAGGGTGCGCCCGATCATGTCGGCGCCGACGCCGCGGTCCGGGAGCTCGGGCAGCGCCGGCATGCCCGGCGTCTCGCCGGTCACGATCGCCGACGCCTCGGCCGGGTCGGTGCCGGGCAGCGAGCCGATGCCGGTGCCGATGCCCTCGGGCCACAGCTCGACCGGGCGGGCCGGTTCCTCCGGGGCGGTGTCGACGACCTCGATCCGGGGCGCCGGGGGCAGGGTCTCGCCGGGGCGCACGTCGCCCAGCCCGGCGGCGGCGAGCGCGGCGGCCAGTGGATCCTCGGATGTCACGCCGCCTGTCTAACACCGAGCCCGCGACGTCGCGACGGCGCCCGGCAGGTGACCGGGGCGAACCGCGCGGTGAGAGCGCTCCCGCGCGCCCCGCGAGGTGCGCGTCGGCCGGTTCCGTGCGCGTGCACGGGTGCGGTGCGCGGGGTCAGGTGGTGGTGGCGATGGTGGCGGAGCCGAGGACGACGTCGCCGTCGGGGTCGGGGCGGTAGAACGCCACCGCCTGGCCCGGTGCGACGCCGCGCAGCGGCTCGGACAGTTCCACTCGCAGACCGCCACCGTCGACCGGGACGACCTCGCACGGCGCGAGGCCGCCGTGCGCGCGCACCTGCGCGACGGCCGGGAACGGCCCGTCCGGGGCGGTGCCCGAGCACCACACCGGCGTCCGGGCCCCGATCGTGGAGACCCCGAGGTCGTCGTCGGAACCGACCCGCACGGTGCCGCTGACCGGCTCGATGCCCAGCACGTAGCGCGGTCGCCCGTCGGCGGCCGGCCGGTCGATCCCGAGGCCCTTGCGCTGCCCGACGGTGAACCCGTGCACGCCGGCGTGGGTGCCCAGCACCTCACCGGTGGAGTCGACGATCTCGCCGGGGCGGTCTCCCAGCCGGTCGGCCAGGAACCCGCGGGTGTCGCCGGTGGGGATGAAGCAGATGTCGTGGCTGTCCGGCTTGCCCGCGACGCGCAGCCCCAGCGCCGCGGCCTCCTCCCGGATCTGCGCCTTCGGGGTGTCGCCGATCGGGAACACGGCCCGGCGCAGCTGGTCGGCGCGCAGCACGGACAGCACGTAGGACTGGTCCTTGTCCCCGTCCGCGGACCGGCGCAGCACCGGCCCGTCCGGTGCGCCGGCGTCCAGGCGCGCGTAGTGGCCGGTGCACACGGCGTCGAAGCCCAGTGCCACCGCCCGGTCCAGCACCGCCGCGAACTTGATCTTCTCGTTGCAGCGCAGGCACGGGTTCGGGGTCTCGCCGGCGGCGTAGGCGGCGACGAAGTCGTCCACCACGTCGCGGGTGAACTCCTCGGACAGGTCCCACACGTAGTACGGGATCTCGAGCAGGTCGGCGGTGCGGGCGGCGTCGGTGGCGTCCTCGCGCGAGCAGCACCCACGCGACCCGGACCGCAACGCGTCGCGGGTACGGGCCAGCGCCAGGTGCACCCCGACGACCTCGTGCCCGGCGGCGACCGCGCGGGCCGCCGCCACGGCCGAGTCGACGCCACCGCTCATCGCGGCCAGGACCCTCATCGGCACGACCCCCGCATCAGGCGGTCATCGCGGGCGTCCGGCCGCCGGGACCGCGGGCGCGCGCCCCGACCGAGCCGATCGCCGCGGCGACCGCCAGCACGTCGGCCGGGGTGCTGGTGTGCCCGAGCGAGAAGCGCAGCGACCCGCGCGCGGAGGCCTCGTCGGCGCCCATCGCGAGCAGCACGTGGCTGGGCTGGGCCACGCCCGCCGTGCACGCCGAGCCGGTCGAGCAGTCGACGCCGTTCGCGTCGAGCAGCATCAGCAGGCTGTCGCCCTCGCAGCCGGGGAACGACAGGTGCGCGTTGCCGGGCAGCCGCCCCGGGCCACCGCCCAGCACGCTGGTCAGCGCGTCCCCGTTGAGCCGCGCGTCCGGGACCACGGCGGTCACCTCGCGGACCAGCTCGTCGCGCAGCCCGGCCAGCTGCGCCATCCGCCGCGGCGCGTCGGCGACCGCCAGCTCGACCGCGGTGGCCAGCCCGACCAGCGACGGGACGTCCAGGGTGCCGGAGCGCACGTCGCGCTCCTGGCCACCGCCGTGCAGCAGCGGGGTGCACTCGACGTCCCGGCCGAGCAGCAGCACGCCGGCGCCGTAGGGCCCGCCCAGCTTGTGCCCGGTCAGGGTGAGCGCGTCCGCCCCGGACGCGGCGAAGTCGACGTCGAGGATGCCCACGGCCTGCACCGCGTCGGTGTGCAGCGGGACGGCGTACTCGTGGCAGACCGCGGCCAGCTCCCGGACCGGGTTGACGGTGCCGACCTCGTTGTTGGCCCACATCACCGAGACGACGGCGACCTTCTCCGGAGCCTCCTCGATCGCGGTGCGCAGCGTCTCCGGGCTGACCCGGCCGACCGCGTCGACCTCGAGCAGCCGCAGGTCGGCGCCCTCGTGCTCGGCCAGCCACTGGGCGGCGTCGAGCACCGCGTGGTGCTCGACGGCCGAGACCAGGACCCGGGTGCGGCGCGGGTCGGCGCCGCGACGGGCCCAGTACAGGCCCTTGAGCGCCAGGTTGTCGCTCTCGGTCCCGCCGGTGGTGAACAGCACCTCGGACGGTCGCGCGCCGACCGCCTCGGCGATCCGTTCGCGACCCTCCTCCACCGACCGGCGGGCGCGGCGGCCCGCCGAGTGCAGCGACGACGCGTTGCCGGTGCGCAGCAGCGCGTCGCTCATCGCGGCGACGGCGGCGGGCAACATCGGGGTGGTCGCCGCGTGGTCCAGGTACGTCATCACCGGCCAGGATAATCGCCGTGGGCCGGGCCGTCCCGACGTATCCACCCCCTTCCCGCCACACGGCCGCCGGTGTGGATCACCCGCCGCGGACGACCGCCTGGGCACGGCGGGCCAGCGAGCGCCGGTCGCCGGTCGGATCGAGCACCGCGGAGACGGTCACCGCACACACCACCGAGGGCATCCGCAGCACCCGCAGTATCGCGTCGCCGAGGGTCTGGTCCCCGACGAACGAGGCCGCGGTCGTCGGGCGGCCGTCCGCGGTGCGCAGGGCGATCGTCACCGGACGGACCGGGACGCCGGCGTCGAGGGCGGCCTGGAACGGTGCGCGGCGGAACTCCCCCGACGCGGCGCCGCACCAGGTCGTCGCCTCCGGGAACACGCCGATCAGCGCCCCGCCGCGCAGGGCGGCCGCGGTCTCCTCGACGACGGCGGGCAGCCGGGACAGGCCCGCACGGTCGACGAACAGCGTGCCCACCCGCCCGGCGAACCCGCCGATCACCGGCCACTGCGCGACCTCGCGCTTGGCCAGCATCCGGACCGGGGAGACCGCACCGAGTGCGAGCACGTCGATCCAGGACAGGTGGTTGGCCACGACCAGCGCTCCGCCGCCGTGGGCCGGGCGCAACGTGTCGCCGCCGGTGACCTCCAGCCGGACCCCCGCCGCCCGCAGCGCCGCGCCCATCAGCGCGCGCAGCACGCGGTCACGGGCCGCGGGCCGCAGCAGCGGGAGGGCGGGCCCCGCGGCGAGGGCGCAGCTCAGGACGACGGCCAGCACGCACAGCCGTCGTGCCGCGCGGGCCCGCCCGCCCCGCGGACGCGCCGGCAGGCACTCGTCGCCGCACGGCGACCACGGGGCCCACGGACCGCCGCGGCGCTCGCGGGCCGGCAGGACGCCGGGGTGGGTGGGGTGCTCGAGCAGCGGGCCGGTCACCGGCTCGGGCCGGACCGGCCGCGGGACCGGCCGCGTCCTGTCCGCTGCGCCCGCCCGGTCGACGACCTCGGTCATCGCGCCACCACGGCGGGGACGCGCACCCCGGCCGTCATGCCCCCGCCTCGCCGCCCAGGAAGAACCGCAGGTAGCGGTCGTCGATGTGGTCCAGGCCGAGCAGCACGAAGAAGTCGGCGACGTCGAAGTCGGCGTCGTGGGCCGGCGGCCCGCACACCCAGGCGCCGAGACGGAGGTAGCCGCGCAGCAGCGGCGGGAGGGCGGTCCTGCGGTGCCTCGGGGCGGAGGCGACGTCCCACGGGGTCAGCGGCTGCACCCGGTGGCGCTCCGGAGCCATGTGGTGGGCCAGCACGGTGTCCCAGACGCCCGCCGCCGTGGTGCCGCCGTCGGCCAGCGGGACGCTCGCGCAGCCGGCCAGCCAGCGGTTTCCGGTCAGCAGCATGTACCGGGCGATGCCGGCCCAGACCAGGCCGACCACCGACCCGGCCCGGTGGTCGGGATGCACGCAGGAGCGCCCGGCCTCCACGAGCCGGTCGCGCAGCGGGTCGAGACGGTCGAGCCGGAACTCGCCGTCGGAGTAGAGCCCGCCGGTCTCGGCGGCGCGCTGCGGCGGCAGCATCCGGTAGGTCCCGACGATCGCCCCGGTCGCGTCCTCACGGACCACCAGGTGGTCGCAGAACGCGTCGAAGCGGTCGACGTCGAGGCCCTCGACCGGGCTGTCGAGCCGGGCTCCGAGCTCCCCGGCGAACACGGAGTACCGCAGCGCCTGGGCGGCGGCCACGTCGTCGGCGTCGGTGGTCAGGAGCAGCGAGTACCGGGCGGCCGCGGCCTCCGGCGTTCGGACGATCACCTGGGATTGCGTCACGCCGGTATGGGTACCGGTCGCGGGAGTCCGACGGACGGGCTCGCGCCGACCCCCGGATGGGCAGCAGATGAACGCCGCCCGACATCACCGGCGAACGCGACGGCCCGGCCGCCGCCTCGTGAACGCGACCCGGCGCCCGGTCGACCCGGGGGTGCCGGCACCCGACCGGCCCCGGACGCGCGAACGGCCCGCCGGGGCGATGTCGCCGCCGCCGACGGGCCGTCCGTGCGCCACGGGGGCGCGTGGTCTCACGCCTTGCGCTTGGCCACTTCCTCCTGCAGCTGCGGGGCCACCTTGAACAGGTCACCCAC
>CBIHNM010000084.1:0-15691 GCA_966211265.1 uncultured Pseudonocardia sp. | reverse complement strand
CGGACGGTGCCCAGGTCGCGTGGCGGCCCGTCCGGGCCGTCCGGGCCGGGGCCGACCGGGACCGACCGTCCGCTGTCGAGGTCGTCGAGGATCATCTGCGGGCAGCCCGGGAGGCCGGCCAGGCGGACGACGACGTCGTCGATCAGGACGGCGAGCATCGGGACCGGCAGATCGGCGAACGAGGCGCCGACGTCGAGGTCGACGGCATGGATCCAGACCTCGCGGGCGCGCCCCCAGAGCACCCCGTAGGCGGGCAGCTCGGCGCCCTGCGGGTTGCGCACGGTGGCGGTCCACCGGTCCTTCGGCATCGCCCGCACCGCATCGGCCAGGCGGTCCGAGGAGTCGATGACGTCGGCGCGGATCTCGTCCGGGGTCCGGTGCGCCCCCGCCTCGATGTCGGCGTCGCGCTGCTCGCGGCTGGTGTAGGCGGGTGTCTCGGTGCCGGTCTTCGCCCACCTCAACAGGTTCATCATCGCGTCGGCGTTGCGGGCGATGTGGGTCAGCACGTGCGCCCGCGTCCAGTCCGGGAGCAGCGACGGCGCGCCGAACGCCTCCTCCCCCATCCGCGTCATCAACCCGCGCAGGTGCGCCGCCCCGTCGCCGGCCCAGGCCAGCGAGTCGTCGAAGTCGGGCGGGTTCACGACGTCTTCCGGCAGGTGTTGCGGCACTGGCCGATCCCGGCGACCGAGGTGACGAGCTCGGCGCCGTCGGTCAGGTAGCGCGGGGGCGTGCGGGCGTGCCCGACCCCGCCCGGGGTCCCGGTGGCGATCACGTCGCCGGGGTTGAGGGTGACGATCGCGGACAGGTAGATGATCAGGTCGAGGGCACCGAACACGAGCTGGTCGGTGGTCGAGTCCTGCATGACCTCGCCGTCGAGCGTGCTGGAGATCGCCCAGCCGCCCGCGGGCAGCTCGTCCGGGGTGACCAGGACCGGGCCGAGCGGGGTGGAGTGCTCGAACGTCTTGCCCTGCAGGAACTGCTTGGTGCGGTTCTGGAAGTCGCGGACGCTGACGTCGTTGAGCACCGTGTAGCCGGCGATCGCGGCGGCCGCGGACTCCTCGTCGGCGTGCCGGACCGGACGCCCGATCACGATCGCGAGCTCGGCCTCGTAGTCGACTGCGTCCGAGACGGCGGGCAGCTCGATGTCGTCGTGCGCCCCGACCAACGAGGGCGCGAACTTGGCGAACACGGTCGGGTGCGAGGGCAGCTCGTTGCCCATCTCCAGGACGTGGTCGCGGTAGTTCAGCCCGACACAGATGATCTTCTCGGGGGACGGCACGAGCGGTGCGAAGTCCAGCCCGCCCAGTGCGTGCACCGGCCCCGCCGCCGCCGCGGCGTGCGCGGCCCAGTCCGGCCGGTCCAGCAGCGCCCGGACGTCGGCGTCGCCGGTCTCGGTCGCCGTGTCGTCGTCGCACCGCAGGGCCCGGTTCCCGGCGGCGGTGCGGATCGTGGCCAGCCTCATCGCGTGTACTCCGTGCTCACGCCGATGAGTCTGCGCCACCGACGGCCCGAAAACAGCCCCGGGGGGCCACTGATCCACCGAGGCGGTCGTCACGACACCGACGACGGGTTGCGGGGGCCTCCGCACGGGCCGGGCGGCCCGGCCGCGACGGCGCCCGGTGGCCCGGGCGCCGCCCGGTCTCAGATCGCGCCGGTCTCGTCCGCCTCGGCCGCTCCCCCGCCGCGCACCGGCAGGTCGTCGAACACGTCCGGTGGCTCGCTCCACAGGTCCTGCGGCGCACCGGAACGGGCCGCCTGTACGGCCCGCCACACCCGCTGCGGGCTGCACGGCAGGTCGACGTGGCGCACGCCGAGCCCGGCCAGCGCGTCCACGACGGCGTTCTGCACGGCCGGGGTGGACCCGATCGTCGCGGACTCGCCGATGCCCTTGGCCCCGAGCGAGTTCATGTGCGTCGGGGTCTCGGTGGTCGAGGCCTCGAAGGCGAACAGGTCGGCCGCGGTCGGCATCCGGTAGTCGGCCAGGCTCGCCGTGGTCGGCTGGCCCTCGTCGTCGTAGAGGACCTCCTCGTAGAGAGCCTGCGCGATGCCCTGCGCGAGCCCGCCGTGCTGCTGGCCCTCGACCAGCAGCGGGTTCACGATCCGGCCGCAGTCGTCCACCGCGACGTGGCGGCGCGGCGTGACCCGCCCGGTCTCGGTGTCGACCTCGACGACCGAGACGTGCGCACCGAACGGGAACGTCGCCCCGGCCTGGCGCGAGTCCAGCCCGGCGGCGAGGGTCTCCCCCGCCGCGGCGGCGTGCTCGGCCAGCTGCGCCCACGTCACCGTCGCCGTGCTCGGCACGCCGGCGACGCCGAACTCACCGGTCCCGGTCAGCTCGATGTCCGCGGCCGCGGCCTCCAGGATCGTCGCCGCCCGCTTGCGGGCCTGCTCCAGCACGTCCGCGGCGGCCTCGGCCACCGCGGTGCCGCCCATCTGCAGCGACCGCGACCCGCCGGTGCCCCCTCCGCGCGGCACGGTCCCGGTGTCGGACTGCACGTAGCTGATCCGGTCCATCGGGATGCCCAGACGGTCCGAGACCAGCATCGCGAACGAGGTCGCGTGCCCCTGCCCGTGCGCCGACGTGCCGGCCGAGACCCTCGCCGAGCCGTCCGCGTCGACCGTCACCGAGCCGTACTCGCTCCCGCCGCCACCAGCGGTGACCTCGACGTAGGCGCAGATCCCGATGCCCAGTGCCACCGGGTCGTCGTCGGCGCGCCGGCGGGCCTGCTCCGCGCGCAGCTCGGCGTAACCGGCCACGCGCAGCGCCTCGCGCAGCGGCAGGTCGTAGTCGCCGACGTCGTAGGCCGCACCGACCGGGGTGGTCAGCGGGAACGACGCCGGGTCGAGGAAGTTCTCGCGGCGCAGCTGCGCCGGGTCCATGTCCAGCTCGGCGGCGGCGATGTCCACCAGCCGCTCCAGGTGCGCGGCGGCCTCCGGACGCCCGGCTCCGCGGAACGCGCCCATCGGGGTCGTGTTGGTCAGCGCCGACGCGGCGTCGTACCGGACGTTCGGGATGTCGTAGACGCCCGGCGCCATCAGGTAGGTCATGTGCAGCGGCAGCGCGCCGCCGAACCCGGCGTAGGCCCCGGCGTCGCCGACGACGCGTGCCCGCAGGCCGGTCATCCTGCCCGCGCGGGTCAGCCCCAGCTCGTAGTAGGCGACCTGCCCGCGCCCGTGCGGCATCGAGACCAGGTTCTCGGTGCGGGTCTCGACCCAGGACAGCGGCCGGCCCAGCGCGCGGGCGGCCCCGATCACGGCGGTGTGTTCGGCCAGCATCCCGGCCTTGGCCCCGAACCCGCCGCCGACGTGCGGCGCGATCACCCGGACGCGGTCCTCCTGCAGGCCGAACACGCCGCAGAGCTGGCTGCGGAACCCGTGCGGCATCTGGGTGGACACGTGCACGACGACGTCGTAGTCGGGATCGGTCGGATCCGCGACGATCGCGTTGCCCTCCAGCGGCATCGCCGCGACCCGCTGGTTGACCATCCGGGCGCGGACGACGACCTCGGCGCCGGCGAGCGGGTCCGGCTCCGGGGAGCGCAGCCCGGCCGCGATGTTGCTGCCGCTGTCGGGGAACTGCAGCTCGGCGCCCGCGGCGAGCGCGGCCTCCGGGTCGGTGACCGCGGGCAGCGGGTCGTAGTCGACCTCGACCAGCTCGGTGGCGTCCACGGCGGCGGCCTTGGACTCGGCGACGACCATCGCGACCGCCTCGCCGACGAACCGGACGCGGTCGGTGGCCAGCGGCGGGCGCGGCATGTCCGGGTTGAGCACCATCAGCCCGTGGTGGGCCGGCAGCTCCAGGTCGGCCGCGGTGTGCACGGCCAGCACTCCCGGCGCGGCGGCGGCCTCGGCCGTGGAGATGCCGGTGACCACGGCGTGCGCGAGGGGTGAGCGGACGAATGCGACGTGTGCGAGGCCCTCGGCCCGCAGGTTGCCCACGAAGGTGGTGGCACCGGTGATGAGGTCGTGGTCCTCGACGCGGCGGACGGACGTTCCCAGGATCGAGCCAGGCATGGACCTCACGCTACTGCGCTGCACCGACGCCCGCGCGCGCAAACGGAGGACCCTTCGTTTAGCGGTCGGCGGGCCCGGGCGGGCGGCCGGGCGTCGCGTGCGTCTCTCCCCGCGTCATCGGCCGGGTGCGCCGGGTAGCGTCCGGAGCCATGCCCGAGTTCCACCACACCGACGTACTCCCGCTCGGGGCCGACGAGACCGAGTACCGCGAGCTCGACCTGCCGGCCGGGGAGACCTTCACCGCCGGCGGGAGGACCTTCCTCGAGGTCCCGCCCGCGACCGTGACCGGCCTCGTCCGCGCCGCCGTGACCGACATCCAGCACCTGCTGCGCCCCTCGCACCTGGCCCAGCTCCGGTCGATCGTCGACGACCCGGAGGCCTCCGGGAACGACCGCTTCGTGGCGACCGACCTGTTGCGCAACGCCTGCGTCTCGGCGGGCGGCGTGCTGCCGATGTGCCAGGACACCGGCACCGCGATCGTCGTCGGCAAGAAGACCGAGACGACCCTGACCGGCGGCGACGACGAGGCCTCGGTCTCGCGCGGGGTCTTCGAGGCCTACCAGGAGCTGAACCTGCGCTACTCGCAGATGGCGCCGATGTCGTTCTGGGACGAGCGCAACACCGGCACCAACCTGCCCGCGCAGGTGGAGCTCTACGCCAAGCCCGGACGGGACCCGTTCTACGAGTTCCTGGTGATGGCCAAGGGCGGCGGCTCGGCCAACAAGACCTTCCTGTTCCAGGAGACCAAGGCGCTGCTGAACCCCAGGCGCCTGGCCGCGTTCCTGGACGAGAAGCTGCGCGGCCTGGGCACCGCGGCCTGCCCGCCCTACCACCTCGCCGTGGTCGTCGGGGGCATGTCGGCCGAGTACAACCTCAAGGTCGCCAAGCTCGCCTCGGCCCGCTACCTCGACGGGCTGCCGACGGCGGGCTCGCCGCTGGGGCACGCGATCCGCGACACCGACCTGGAGCAGCAGGTCCTGGAGCTGACCCGCAACTTCGGCATCGGCGCCCAGTTCGGCGGCAAGTACTTCTGCCACGACGTGCGGGTCATCCGGCTGCCGCGCCACGGCGCGTCGCTGCCGGTGGGCATCGCGGTGTCCTGCTCGGCCGACCGCCAGGCCAAGGCCAAGATCACCCCCGCCGGGGTGTTCCTGGAGCAGCTCGAGCGCGACCCGGCGAGGTACCTGCCGGAGGCGGAGTCCGAGCAGCTCTCCGACGACGTGGTGCGGGTCGACCTGAACCGCCCGATGGACGAGATCCGCGCGCAGCTCTCGACGCTGCCGGTGAAGACCCGGCTGTCGCTGACCGGGCCGCTGGTGGTGGCCCGCGACATCGCGCACGCGAAGATCGCCGAGCGGCTCGAGGCCGGCGAGCAGATGCCGCAGTACCTGCGCGACCACGCCGTGTACTACGCCGGGCCGGCCAAGACCCCCGAGGGCTACGCGTCGGGCTCGTTCGGCCCCACGACGGCCGGGCGGATGGACTCCTACGTCCAGCAGTTCCAGGAGGCCGGCGGCTCCCTGGTGATGCTGGCCAAGGGCAACCGCTCGAAGCAGGTCGTGGACTCGTGCGCCGCGAACGGCGGGTTCTACCTGGGCTCGATCGGCGGCCCGGCCGCGCGCCTGGCCCAGGACTGCATCCGCAAGGTCGAGGTCCTGGAGTACCCGGAGCTGGGCATGGAGGCCGTCTGGAAGATCGAGGTCGAGGACTTCCCGGCGTTCGTGGTGATGGACGACAAGGGCAACGACTTCTTCGCCGACACCTCCGCCCCCACCCTGCAGGTCTCCTTCCGCCGCTGACCCCCCTTCCCCGGCCCCGGTCGAACGAGCGGAGCTCTCGTCCGACCGGGGCTGCGCGCGGGGGTCAGCGCAGGCGGCGGGGGCCGGCGTCGTCACGGCTGGGGGGCGGGCCCAGGGTCAGGCGCGCGCCGGTCACGAACGCGCCCTGCGCCGAGGCCAGGATCGGGTCCAGCGCGAGCGAGCGCACCTGGGGGACGTCCTCGGTGAGCTGGCCGACCCGCAGCACCAGGTCCTCCAGCGTGTCCATCCGCACCGGCTCGGTACCGCGGTAGCCGGTCAGCAGCGGCGCCGCCCGCGGGGCGCGGACCAGCCGGGCCGCGTCGTCGGTGGACACCGGCAGCACCCGGTAGGCGCGGTCGTCGAGCAGCTCGGTGGCCAGCCCGGAGAGCCCGAACGAGAGCAACGACCCGAACGAGGGGTCGTCGACCACCTCGAGCACGCACGACGTGCCCTTGGGCGCCATCGCCTGCACGTAGACCTCGTCGGAGCCGGTGACCCGCGCCAGCTCCGCGTGCGCGGCCCGCACCGCCTCGGGCGAGGACAGGTCCAGCCGCACGCCGACGAAGTCGCTGCGGTGCCGCCAGCGCTGCCCGACCGCCTTGAGCACCACCGGGAACCCCAGCTCCGCGGCGGCCTCGACGGCGGCCTCCGGCCCGCGGACGGCGCGGAACGCGGTGACGTCGATCCCGTAGCACCCCAGCAGCTCGACCGCCTCCTGGTCGGTGAGGGTGTGCTCGCGCTCGCCGCCCAGGGAGGCGACCAGCGCGCGGGCGCGTGCGGTGTCGATCCCCTCGGGCACGACGAACTCGCCGACCGGGGTGTCGCGCCACTCGGCGTAGCGCGTCACCCGGCCCAGCGCCGCCGCGGCCCGTTCGGGGCTGGCGGAGCTGGGTACCGAGCCGGGGCCCGGGGAGCCGTCCGGGCCGGGGACCGCGAGCTCGTGCGGGATGCCCTCCACGGCCAGGAACACCGCGCTGACCGGGATGCCGGCACCGTCGGCCACGTCGCGCAGTGCGTGCGCGTAGTCCGCGCCCGGCATCGCCACCGGCGGCACGAACACCGCGATCAGCGCGTCCGGGGCGTCCGGGCCGCGCAGGGCGCCGGCCACCCCGGCCGCGAACTGCTCCGGGGACGCGCTCGTGCCGACGTCCACCGGGTCCCCGGCCAGCTCCAGCCCCTCGTCCAGCACACCGTCGGTGACCAGCAGGTTCAGCGCCGTCGAGTTGCCGACGACCGCGACCCGGCGCCCGGCCGGCAACGGCTGGTAGGCCAGGAGCAGCGCGGTGTCGAACAGCTGCGGCAGCGTCTCCACCCGGATCACGCCGGACTGCTCGAACAACGCCTCGACACTGGCCTCGTCGATCGGCGGGGAGATCGCGGCCAGCGACGGCACCGGCGCGGTGTGCCGGCCGCTCTTCACCGCGACCACCGGTTTGGTGCGGGCCAGGCGCCGCGCGACCCGCGCGAACTTGCGCGGGTTGCCGAAGGTCTCCAGGTAGAGCAGCACCAGGTCGGTGTCGGGGTCGGTCTGCCAGTACTGCAGCAGGTCGTTGCCCGAGACGTCGGCGCGGTTGCCGGCCGAGACGAACGAGGACAGCCCCAGCCCGCGGGACCGGGCGCTGGCCAGGATCGCCGTGCCCAGGGCGCCGGACTGGCAGAAGAACCCGGTCCGGCCGTGGCCGGGCAGCTTGGGGGCGAGCGTGGCGTTGAGCCGCACCGCCGGGCTCGGGTTGGCCACCCCGAGCGCGTTCGGCCCGACCACCCGCATGCCGTGCGAGCGGGCCTCGGTGACGATCCGGCGCTCGGCGACGGTGCCGCCGCCCCCGGCGTCGGCGAACCCGGAGCTGATCACCACCAGCACCTTGACGCCCTTGGCCAGGCAGGAGTCCATCACGTCGTCGATCCCGGCCGCCGGCACGGCGACCACGGCGAGGTCCACCTCGTCCGGGATGTCGGTCACCGTCGGGTAGGCGCGCACGCCGCGCACCGACCGGGCGTCGGGGTTCACCGGGTACACCGGGCCGGTGAACCCGGCCCGCAGCAGGTTGGTCAGCACCGCGTGCCCGATCTTGGACTCGTCGGCCGACGCGCCGATCACCGCGACCGAGGCGGGGTGGAGCAGGTTGGCCACGCTGCGCGCCTCGGCGGCCTGCTCCCGGGAGTCGCGGACCGCGATCGAGCGCTCGGTCGGGTCGATGTCGAACTCCAGGTGCAGCACGCCCTCGGCGAACGCCCGGGTCACGCCGTAGCCGGCCTCCCGGAACACCCGCACCATGGCGTGGTTCTCCACCAGCACCTCGGCCTCGAACCGGCTCAGCCCGTTCTCCCGGGCCGCGGCGGCCAGATGCTCGAGCAGGATCGACCCGAGCCCCCGGGCCTGGTGGTCGTCGCGCACCACGAACGCCACCTCGGCCGAGACGACCGGCTCGTCGGGCAGGCCCAGGCCCTCGTAGCGGCCCACCGCGATGATCTCGCCGCCGAGCAGGGCCAGGAACGCGACCCGGGTGCGGTGGTCGACGACGGTGAAGCGCTGCAGGTCCCGGTCCGAGATCCGCGGGTAGGGCCCGAAGTAGCGCAGGTAGCGGGTGCGGACGTAGAGGTGGGAGTGGAAGGCCAGCCGGCCGTCGTCGTGGGCGGCGTTGTTGGGGCGCTTGTGCACGATCCCGACGTCGTATGCGACGACGTCGGCCTCCCAGTGCCGCGGGTAGGACTCGGGCAGCGCCTCCGGCCGGGCGCCGTCCACGGCGACCGACCCGAGCGTGGGTGTGGCCGTCGTGGAGTCCGGGGTGGGTGGCGTGCCGCCCGGGGTGGGCGTGGCGCCGGGGTCGGGAGGTCGGTCGGCGGACATGGGTGTCAGTCCCGGGGGTCGTCGGGGTCGAGGCCGTGCAGCGGGAACACCGCACGGCGGGTCTCGAGGATCGTGGGATCGACCCGGTCGGCGCCGGCACCGCCCCAGGGGGCGTACGCCGGGTCGGCGTTGTCGGTCATCGCCACCGGGAGCGGGGCCCGGGTGTGCGTCGCGGCGCGGGCGATCCAGTCCGCGGGCAGCGGCCGGTCCGGTGCGACGTCGCGGTCCAGCGCGACGGCGAGCAGGTGCGTCCAGGACCGCGGCACGACCCGGAACAGCGCATACCCGCCGCCGCCGAGCACCAGCCACTTGCCGTCCGCCGTGCGCTCGGCCAGCTCGCGCAGCGAGTGGTAGATCGCCCGGTGGCCGTCGACCGAGAGCTCCAGGTTGGCCAGCGGGTCCTCGGCGTGGGTGTCGGCCCCGCACTCGGTGACGAGGATCTGGGGCCGGAACTTCTCCAGCAGGGAGGGCACCACGCCGTGGAAGGCACGCAGCCAGCCCGCGTCACCGGTGCCGGGCGGGATCGCGAGGTTCACCGCGTACCCCTCCCCGGCACCGCGTCCGATCTCGCCGGCCCATCCGGTGCCGGGCCACAGGGTCAGCGGGTGCTGGTGCAGCGAGACGGTCATGACCCGCGGGTCGTCGTAGAACGAGGCCTGCACGCCGTCGCCGTGGTGCACGTCGACATCGACGTAGGCGATCCGCTCGTAGCCCTGCTCGAGCAGCCAGGCGATCGCGACCGAGCAGTCGTTGTAGACGCAGAACCCGGCTGCCCGGTCCGGCATCGCGTGGTGCAGGCCCCCGGCCAGGTTGACCGCACGGTCGGCGCGGCCCTCGTGGATCTCGCGGGCGGCGCGCACGGACCCGCCCGCGATCAGGCTCGCCGCCTCGTGCATCCCGAAGAAGATCGGGTTGTCCTCGGTGCCCAGGCCGTGCCCTACCCCGAAGGGCGCCTCCGGCGCCGAGCGCACCGCGGTCTGGTAGCCCGGGGTGTGCACCCGGGTCAGGTCCACGTCGGTGGCCGGCTCCGGCGCGATCAGCTCGACGTCGTCGAGCACGCCGAGCCGGTGGGACAGCTCCATCGTCAGATCGAGCCGGACCGGGTTCAGGGGGTGGTCGTCGGAGAGCTGGTAGTCCAGGAACTCCGGGGTCCACACGACCGACGTGCGCGGATTCATGGTCGCAGACCGTAGGCGAGACACGACCTTCCGGCCATCGGCGGCGTCACCGCAGCCCCGCCCCGGGGCCGTCGCGCTCCGGTGCGTCCCCGCCCGGCCCACCACCGGCGGTGCCCTCCCCGTCCGCGGCGGGCCCGGTCGCGGCCGGGCGGGCGGGGTCCGAGCTCCACTCCGACCAGGACCCCGGGTACAGGGCCGCGGGCGCGTCCGGGGAGGTGACACCCGCGTACTGCAGGGCCAGGACCAGCGCGCTCGCGGTGACCCCGGACCCGCAGTAGGCACCCACCGCCGCCGGATCCGACACGCCCGCGGCCCGGAACCGGGCCGCGAGCTCGCCGGGAGGCAGCCACCGGCCGTCCGGGCCGGCGTTCCCGGCCGAGGGCACGCTCAGCGCTCCGGGGATGTGCCCGGCCCGGGGGTCGACCGGCTCGGTCTCGCCGCGGTAGCGCGCCCCGGCCCGGGCGTCGAGCAGCGCACCGCGACGGGCCAGCGCCGCGGCGCCGTCGGCGTCGAGGACCGGCATGCCGCCCGGGTGCACGACCAGGTCGCCGGGCACCACCGGCGGTTCGGGCACCCGCCGGGGCTCGGGGACCTCGCCCCCGGCCAGCGGCAGCCCGTCGGCGAGCCAGGCCGCGAAGCCCCCGTCGAGGACCGCCACCCGCCCGGCCGGCAGCCCCGACCAGCGCAGCAGCCACCATGCCCGGGCGGCGACCGAGCCGTCGGCGTCGTCGTAGGCCACCACGGTCGAGTCCTGCCGCACCCCGGCCCGACGCAGCACCTCCTGCAGCGACGCCGGGTCCGGCAGCGGGTGCCGTCCACCCGCGGCAGGTCCACCACCGGCGCGGCGGTGCGAGGCGAGCTCGGTGTCGAGGTCGACGTACACCGCTCCGGGGATCCGCCGGGCGGCGTGGTCGGGGCGCCCGGGCGGGCCGGTGAGCCGCCACCGGACGTCGAGCACCACCGGGGTCCGGGCCCCGGAACCGCCGGGGTCGCCGGGGCCCGCGAGAATCCCCAGTTCGCGGGCCAGAACAGCAGGCGTGATCAGATCGGACACAGTTCTCATCCTGCCCCGGAAGGTCGCAGCGTGCCCGTGACGTTGCACGTCTAGACTGGGGAACGACCGAAGGGGCCCGAGTTGAACGAGCTCATCGACACCACAGAGATGTATCTGCGGACCATCTACGAACTCGAGGAGGAAGGCGTCGTCCCGCTGCGCGCGCGGATCGCCGAACGCCTCGGGCAGAGCGGGCCCACCGTGAGCCAGACGGTGGCCCGAATGGAGCGTGACGGGCTGGTCGTCGTGGCCGGCGACCGGCACCTCGAGCTGACCGAGGACGGCCGCGGGCGCGCGGTCGCGGTCATGCGCAAGCACCGTCTCGCCGAACGGCTGCTGATCGACGTGATCGGGCTCGAGTGGGAGCTGGTGCACGCCGAGGCCTGCCGCTGGGAACACGTCATGAGCGAGGACGTCGAGCGCAAGCTGGTCCGGCTGCTGCACAAGCCGACCGTCTCGCCCTACGGCAACCCGATCCCGGGCCTGGACGACCTGGACCTGGCCGAGAACGAGACCTCGACCTCGGCGTCGGTGCCGCCCAGCCTCGAGGTCGGCCTGCAACGGCTCGACGAGTTCGCCCGCCGCGGCGGCGGGCAGGTCGAGATCCGTCGGATCGCCGAGCACGTGCAGGTCGATCCGGACCTGATGGGCGAGCTGAAGCTGGCCGGGATCGTCCCGGGTCACTCCGTGGAGGTCCAGGCGATCCCGCGCTTCGGCGACCCGGTACCGGTCGTCGCCGACGGCGAGCAGGCCACGGTGGCCCCGCTCGTCGCGCACGCGGTGCTGGTCCGGGCCCAGTAGGAGGACCAGGTGAAGCTTCTCGTCACCGGTGGCGCGGGATACGTCGGGAGCGTGTGCGCGGCACACCTGTGCGAGGCCGGCCACGAGGTCGTCGTGCTCGACGACCTCTCGACCGGCCACCGCGACGCCGTGCCGTCGGGATGCCGGTTCGTCGAGGGCGAGCTCGGTGCGGCCGCCGCCGACGTCCTCGCCGAGGGCTTCGACGGCGTCCTGCACTTCGCGGCGCGCTCGCTGGTGGGCGAGTCGGTGCAGCACCCGGAGCTGTACTGGAACGGCAACGTCGTCGCCTCGTTCCGGCTGCTCGAGGCGATCCGCGCGCACGGCACCCCGCGGCTGGTCTTCTCCTCGACCGCCGCGACCTACGGCGAGCCGGAGCAGGTCCCGATCCCCGAGACCTCGCCGACCCGCCCGACCAACCCCTACGGGGCCAGCAAGCTCGCGATCGACCACATGATCAGCTCCTACGCCCAGGCGCACGGGCTGGCCGCGACGAGCCTGCGCTACTTCAACGTCGCCGGTGCGCACGAGGGGATCGGCGAACGGCACGCGGTGGAGACCCACCTGATCCCGCTCGTGCTGCAGGTGGCCCTGGGCACCCGGGAGTCGATCTCGGTGTTCGGCGACGACTGGCCGACGCCGGACGGCACGTGCGTGCGTGACTACATCCACGTCGACGACCTGGCCGACGCGCACCTGCTCGCGCTCGAACACGCCGTGGCGGGCCGGCACGACATCTACAACCTGGGCAGCGGCCAGGGGTTCTCGGTCCACGAGGTGATCGAGGCCTGCCGCACGGTCACCGGGCACCCGATCCCGGCCGTCACGGCGCCGCGCCGGGCCGGCGACCCCGCGGTTCTCGTGGCCTCGAGCGACCGGGCCGCGGCGCACCTGGGCTGGAAGCCCGGCCGCACCGACCTGGAGCGCATCGTCGGCGACGCCTGGGCGTTCGCCGCCGGCCGTCCCTGACGAGCCGGCCCGGCCGCACACGCTCATCGGGACGGCCCGTAGGCCTGTTCCAGCAGCCGGCGCAGCGGCACCGGACCGGCGACCCTGCGCAGCATCGCGTCCACGATCCCGGCCAGCCGGTGCGCGGGGAACGCGTCCAGCGCCCGTTCGACGGCGATCGCGGCCAGCGCCCCGTCACCGCGCAGGAGCGCGCAGACCGCGAACAGCGCTGCCGGGTCGGCGGCCTCCGGAGCCGGCATCGACCGGGACAGCGCAGCCCACAGCTGCTCGGCGTGCGGTGCGTCCCGGCCGAGGCAGTGGCGTACCGCGGCGTCGCGGACCGCGGGCACGTCGAACGCCGCGCAGAAGTCCAGGACGGTGCGGTCGTCGACGACCAGCCGGCCCCGGGCGGCCTCGTCCAGACAGCGCCGCACCAGCTCCAGGTGGTCGGCGCCGCGCTCGGGCCCCGGGTCACCGCCCGCCGCCGCCCGCGCTCCCGCCCGGTCGAGCTCGGCGGCGCGCAGCCCCGCCCGCCGGCGCAGCGCCGGCTCGCTGTCCGAGGCGAGCACCTCGGCCAGCGCCGCCCGGTCCGGCAGCACGACCGCTCCCCGCCGTACCGCGGCGGCCGCGGCTGCCGTCGACGTCGGGTCGGGCAGCAGCCCGGTGCACCCGCAACGCTGTCCGGGCAGGTCGAAGCAGGCCCAGCGGTCCCCGTGACCGGTACCGGCCGCCCACACCAGGACCCGGGGCTCGATCCCGGCCCGGACGAGCAGCCGCTGCACGGCCGCGGCGACGTCGCGCCGGTACGGGCCCGGCGACCCGGACACCGCGGTGTGCACCACCACGACGGCGGCGCCGCGGGGGTCCTCGCCGGCCAGTGCCGCGACCGCGTCCACGCACACGCGTCCCACGTCGTCGGGCTCGGGCAGGTCGATCCGGACCGTGAGCCCCACCCGCCTCCCGTTCGGGCCGCCGAACCCCACGAGCAGCAGCGAGTCGCGGGGGTGGAAGCCGATCAGCACCGGCAGCGAGGCGACCAGGTCCGCGGTCCCGCTCACGCGCACCACCGCGCCGAGCGGTGCCCGGGAGCCGACGAGGTCGGCCAGGTCGGACGCGCCGGTCAGGTCGTCGAGGCGGTCGAGGTCGGCCCGGTCGGCCGCGCCGAGCGGGCCGGCCTGCGCCTCCGGTCCGGGTCTCGCACGGCAGGTCCGCGGCGGCCGGTGCGGCTCGTGAGACGGCTCGGGCTGCGGCCGGGCGGCGGCGGGTCCGTCGGAGGGGGAAGGTCCTGTGGCGTCGGTGGTCATGGCGCCGATGGTCCGTACCGCCCCCGACCACCGGGCGCCGTTGGTCCGGACGGCTGTGTACAGCGACCCCGGCGACCGGGCTCCACGGCCGGGTTGTGGACCGATTCCCGGCGCCCGACCCGACCGTCGCGGGACCGTCGGTGCAGGATGCCAGACTGGGGCGGGAGCTCAGACCCGCCGCGAGCTCCCCCGCGGGACCAGGTGGGCCTCGAACACCGTGGTCACCGCCGGAGCGTCCGGCTCGGCGATCCGGGCGAGGAGCAGCCGGGCGGCCTCGCTCCCGATGTCGTAGGCGGGCTGGGCGACCACGGACAGCGGCGGGACGACCGCACGGGTCCAGGGCGCGTCGTCGAAGGCGACGAGGCCGAGGTCGCGGCCGGGCCGCAGCCCGCGCTCGTTCATCGCCTCCAGCACCCCGATCGCCATCGCGCTGTTCGCGGTCATCAGGGCGTCCGGGCGGTCCGCGCGGTCGAGGAGCTCGCGCGCCGCGGCCAGGGCTCCGGCCGGCCGGTAGTCGGCCCGCCACTCGTACCCGGGGGAGGCCGGACGCCCGGCCGCCACGAGCGCGTCCCGGTGCCCGTCGAGGCGCTGGTCGGCGGTCGCGACCCCGGCCGGTCCGGTCAGGCAGCCGACCCGCTCGTACGCCTGTGCGACCAGGTGACCGGTCGCCTCCCGGGCGGCGCCACGGTTGTCCACCAGCACCTGGTCGACGGTGCCGCCCGCGTCCCCGGGCACCGGCCGGTCCACCGCGACCACCGGGACGCGGCGTTCGCGCAGCATCGCGACCCCGTCCACCGGCCCGGTCGGCGAGAGCACGACACCGGCCATCCGCTCGGCCAGGGCGACCTCGAGGTAGCGGCGCTCCTTGGCCGCGCTGTCGTCGGAGTTGCACAGCACGACCGAGTACCCGGCGGTCTGCGCGGTGTCCTCCATCCCGCGCGCGAGGGAGGTGAAGAACGGGTTCTGCACGTCGGAGACGATCAGCGCCAGCACGGTGGTGGCCTGGCGGCGCAGGTTGCGGGCCAGCCCGTTGGGCCGGTAGCCGAGCTCGCCGGCGGCCCGGAACACCCGCTCGGCCAGCACCGGGTCGACCGTCGCCTTGCCGTTGAAGGCCCGCGAGACCGTCGCCGTGGACACCCCCGCCCGCGCCGCGACGTCGGTGATGGTGGCCATGACCGCCCCTCCCCCTCGCCCGGGCATCGACCGGCGTGCTCGTCGGCGGGAGGCGAACGATACTGCGCGCGCGGGGTCTCGCGCCCCGGACCCGCACGCGGACGGTCGCGGTCGCCCGCCCACGACCGGTCGGCACAGCACCGCGGGAAGGGCCGGGGCGGCGGGGCGCGGGAGGGCGCTAGGCGCCGTAGCGGAAGCCGTGCTCGTCGAGCCACGGCTTCGGGTTGATCTTCGTGCCGCCCGGGGTGACGACCTCGAAGTGCAGGTGCGGGCCGGTGGACTGGCCGCGGTTGCCGACCTCGGCGATCTGCTGTCCGGGCGTCACCTTCTCCCCGGACTTCACCAGCGACCGGTTGATGTGGCCGTAGACGGTGACCGTGCCGTCGGCGTGCCGGACCCGGACCCACATCCCGAAGCCGCTCGCCGGACCGGAGCTGATCACGGTGCCGGCCATCGGCACGTGGATCGGGGTGCCGATCGGGGCGGCGACGTCGAGTCCCTTGTGCGAGGTGCCCCAGCGCGAGCCGAAACCGGAGGTGACCCGCCCGGACACGATCCGCACGGCGCCGCCGGTC
>CBIHNM010000083.1:0-15734 GCA_966211265.1 uncultured Pseudonocardia sp. | reverse complement strand
GGACGCCGGATCCCCCGGCCCGGGGCCCGCCCCCACGCGGGCGGCCGCCGCCCCCCCCGTGAGGGGCGAGGGTCGCGAGCACGACCAGCGCCACTCACAGGGGGTCGGTTCGTGACGGACGGGGCCGCCGGTGCCGCGGTGGTCTGGGTCGACGGGGTCGACGCGGACACCGCGGTCGCGGTGGCCGGATCGAAGATGGGCCGCCTCACCGACCTGCACCACTGCGGCGTCGAGGTGCCCGACGGCTTCGCGGTGACCGTGGACGCCTACCGGCGCCACTGTGCCGAGACCGGGCTCGACGGCGAGGTCGAGCAGATCCTCTCGTCGCTCGGGGCGGCGCCGTCGGACGCCGAGGTCGAGGGGGCCTCGGCGCGGATCCGCGAGCTGTTCACCTCCACCCCGATGTCCGAGCGGCTCGCGGCGGAGCTGACCGAGGCCTACGAGGAACTGTGCCTGCGCCGCACCGAGGTCAACGTGCCGACCGCGGTGCGCTCCTCGGCCACCGGCGAGGACGCCGCCGACGCCAGCTTCGCCGGCATCTTCGACACCTACCTGGGCGTGTCCGGGCCGGACCGGGTGATCGACGCGATCCGCGCCTGCTGGGGGTCGTTGTTCACCGCCCGTGCGCTGGCCTACCGGCTGCGCAAGGGGATCAGCCACCACGACATGCCGATCGCGGTCGGGGTGATCGAGCTGATCCATGCCCGGGCGTCCGGGGTGGCGTTCTCGGTGCACCCGGTGACCGGCAAGCCGGACCGGGTGGTGATCGAGACGAACTGGGGCTGGGGCGAGGCGGTCGTGCAGGGCGTCGTCGACCCGGACCACGTCGAGGTCGGCAAGACCGACGGCCGGCTGCTCAAGTACACCGTGGCGCACAAGCGGATCGTCTCGGCGTTCGACTACGCGCAGGGCCGGGTCACCGAGATCGACATGCCGGAGAAGCTGGCCGACCGGCAGGTCCTCGACGACGAGCAGGTCTCGGCGATCGTGGCCGCGGTGCTGCGGATCGAGGAGCACTACGGCTACCCGGTCGACGTCGAGTGGGTGATCTCGCGGCACCGTCGTGCCGGGGACCCGGTGTGCATCGTGCAGTCGCGCCCGGTCACCGTCGTGCAGTCCGCCGCCGAGGCCGCGGCCCCGGCGGCCTACGACCCGGTGGCCCTGGCGCAGAAGTACGTGTTCAGCGGGAGGGCGATCCCGGGCCGGTGACCCGCCGGCCTCACACCCGCGACCAGTCCGGGTCGGTGAGCAGCGCGGCCGCGGCCCGCAGGTCCTCGGCCAGCGGACGGTCCTCGGTGCGCGGGTCGAGGACGTCGTCGGCGCGGTGGAACGCGGCCCCCACCGGCAGGTGCGACGCGTCGTGGCCGCGCATGCGCATCGCCCGGACGGCGGCGACCAGCTCGCAGGCCAGCACCCGGGTGTAGGCGTCGGCGACGTCGCCCGTGGCGCGGGCGGCCTGGGTGGAGAAGCTCGCGTGGTCCTCCAACCCGCGCGAGACCACCGCCGTGCCCAGCGTCGCCGGCAGCGCGGCCTGGCGCAGCGCGGCGAGGGCGTCGTGCGAGACGTACTCCAGGATCATCACCCCGGAGCTGCCGGCGGGGCCGTCGGCGAGGAAGGCGCGCAGCCCGCTCTGGTCCGGCTCGACGAGGTCGCCGAGGCGGGCCGCGGACAGCTCCGCGACCTGGTGCACGGTCGCGCGGGTCTGGTCCAGCGCGGTCGCGACGTAGGCGGTGTGGAAGTGCGCGTGGTGGTAGGCGTCGCCGTGCTCGTGCGAGATCAGCGGGTTCTCCGCGCCGGCGTTGATCTCGATGTCGAGCACCCGGTGCAGGTACTCCAGCACGTCCAGGGCGGGGCCGTTGACCTGCGGGAACGCGCGGAGCCCGAACGGGTCCTGGATCCGGCGGCCCTTCGCCGGGGTGTCGCGCATGCCCAGCAGGTCCCGCATCCGCTCGGCGCAGCGGATCTGCCCGGGGTGTGGGCGGGCGCGGTGCACCGGCTCGGCGTAGGCCTCCGGGCTGCCCTCCAGTGCGAGGTAGGACAGCGCCGCGACGACGTGGCTGGCGGCCAGGATGACGTCCAGGCGGTGCGCGGCGATCGCGGCGTCGGCCAGGGTGGCGGCGTTGCTGGACAGGAACGCGAGCGCGTCGCCGCCGTCGAACGGCACCGGGTCCGGGGCCGGGCCCTCCCACCGCCCCTCACCGGCCAGGGCCAGCGCGATCTGGGCGAGCGGCGCGAGGTCGCCGGTGCCGATCGCGCCGAGCCGGTGCACGACCGGCAGCGCCCCCGTGCGCAGGGTCCGGGCCAGCGCGTCCACGACGACCGGCGACACCCCGGAGTGCCCGGTGAGCAGCTGGTTGAGCCGCACGAGCATGGTGGCGCGCACGTGGGCGGCGTCGAGCCGGTCACCGGTGCCGCCGGCGTGGCTGCGCAGCAGGCGCAGGCCGTGCCCGCTGAGGTCGGCGCGGTCGGCGGGCTCGACGCGGTTCGCGCCGACGCCGGTGGTGCGTCCGTAGACCACGCGCCGGGTGCTGAGGTCGGCGGCCAGGGCGGAGGCGAGGGCCACCCGGCGGTGCGCGGCCCCGTCGACGACGAGGTCCGGCGGCCCGGCGGCACGCGCGACGTCGCCGACCGTGCGCGTGCTCAGCGACGTGCCGTCCAGCAGGAGCGGCGAGGGGGCGCCGGGGGCCGGGGCGCACGGCGAGGTCGTCGGGATGCTCATCGTGGTGCTCGCATCGGGTCGTGGGCGGGGCCGCCGGCGGTGAGTGGGCGGCCCGCCCTCCAGACCGCCCAGGTCAGGGGGACACCCGGACGGTAGGCCAGATGTGTCGCCGACGGTGCGTCCAGGACCTGGACGTCCGCGCGGGCACCGACGGCGAGGGTGCCGACGTCGGTGCGGCGCAGCGCCCGCGCCCCGCCCAGGGTCGCCGCGCGCACGGCCTCGGCGACCGACAGGCCGCCCTGCAGCACGGCCAGGGCGACGCACAGCGGCATCGAGGTCGTGTACGAGCTGCCCGGGTTGGCGTTGCTGGCCAGGGCCACCGTCGCGCCGGCGTCGGCCAGGCGCCGGGCCGGGGCCGGGGGCTGGCGGGTGGACAGGTCACACGCCGGCAGCAGCGTGGCGACGGTGTCCGAGCCGGCGAGCGCGTCGACGTCGTCGTCGCTCAGGTGCGTGCAGTGGTCGACGCTGGCCGCGCCGTGCGCGACGGCCAGCGCCACCCCGGGCCCGGGGCCGAGCTGGTTGCCGTGCACCCGCAGGCCCAGCCCGCGCGCGGCGCCGGCCCGCAGCACCCGGGCGCAGGCCTCCCCGTCGAACGCGCCGTCCTCGCAGAACACGTCGACCCAGCCGACGTGCGCGGCGACGGCGTCGAGCATCGGGCCGCAGACCTCGTCCAGGTAGGCGTCGGCGCCGGTGCCCTCCGGGACGACGTGCGCACCGAGAAACGTGACCTCGTCGACCACCCCGGAGGCCAGCCGTGCGGCGCGGGCCTCGTCGACGACGGTGAGGCCGTAGCCGGTCTTGGTCTCCAGGCAGGTCGTGCCCTGCCGGGCGGCCTCCTCGACGTGGCGCCACAGACCGGCGGCGAGCGCGCCGTCGGTGGCCGCGCGGGTGGCGGCGACCGTGGTGCGGATGCCGGAGGCGGCGTAGGGGCGCCCGGCCATCCGGGCCGCGAACTCGGCTCCGCGGTCCCCGGCGAACACCAGGTGGGTGTGCGAGTCCACCCACCCGGGCAGCACGGCGCGCCCCTCGACATCGACGCGGTCGTCGGCGGGCGGGGCCCCGGAGGCCGGCCCGGTCCAGGCCACCCGTGCGCCGTCCAGGACGAGGGCGAACGGCCCGCGACCGGCCGGGCCGTCCGGGTCGTGGGTGGTGAGCTCGGCGATGCCGGTGACCAGGGTCGACACTCAGGCCCCCCGGAGCGCGGCGATCTCGGCCGCGAGCGTCGCCGCGGGCCGGTCGAGCAGCCGGTGGACGCCCTCGCGGACGACCCACCCGCCACCGACCAGCACCTCGCGCACGTCGGCCGCGCCGGCCGCGTGCAGCACCCCGACCGGGGCGATGCCCGCGGTCCGGATCGAGTCCAGCGCCACGGTCACCAGGTCGGCCGGTGCCCCGACGGCCAGCGCCGCGCCGTCGGTGGCCGCGGCCAGCAGCTGGCCGGGGGAGAAGGCCTGCCGTACCCCGTGCGCCAGCCGCTCGTGCATCTCCATCCCGCGCGCCTCCTCGAGCGGGTCGACGACGGCCTGGCTGTCGCTGCCCAGGCACAGCCCGACCCCGGAGTCGTGCAGCTGCGAGGCCGGCCCGATGCCGTCGCCGAGGTCGCGTTCGGTGGTCGGGCACAGGCACACCCGCGTGCCGGTCGCGGCGAGGCGGGCGACGTCGTCGGCGCTCGGGTGGGTGGCGTGCACGGCGACGGTGTCCGGTCCGAGCACGCCCGCGTGGTCCAGGACGGCGGTCGGGGTGCGGCCGTAGGCGGCCAGGCACGCCGCGTTCTCGGCCGGTTGCTCGGACAGGTGCACGTGCAGCGGCCCCCCGGCCGCCCATTCCGCGACGATCGGCAGCTCCGCCTCGGGCACGGCGCGCACCGAGTGCACGGCCGCGCCGATCCGGACCCGGTCGCCGTCGTCGAGCTTGACGAGCGGGTCGACGCGCTCGGCCCAGGCGTCGGCGTGGGCGTCGGCGAAGCGGCGCTGCACCGGGGACAGCGGCTCGCCGATGCCGCCGGCGAGATAGCAGGTGTCGAGCAGGGTGAGCCGGATCCCGGCCGCCGCGGCGGCGTCGACGAGCGCGTGGCCCATCGCGTTCGGGTCGCCGTAGGGGCGCCCGCCGCGGCCGTGGTGCAGGTAGTGGAACTCGGTGACCGAGGTGTAGCCGGCCAGCGCCATCTCCGCGTAGACGGCGGTGGCCAGGCGTCGGTAGGAGTCCGGGTCGAGGCCCTCGGCGACGCGGTACATGTCCTCGCGCCAGCTCCAGAACGAGCGGGCCTGCGGGGCGGGGTGGCCGCGCAGGGCGCGGTGGAAGGCGTGCGAGTGGGCGTTGGCGAACCCGGGCAGCGTGACGCCGGCGAGCTCGGTGCCGGTGCGGGCGGCACCGGGGCGCACGGCGGTGATCCGGCCGTCGGCGACCTCGATCGCGACGGCCGCCGCGGGCCCGTCCGGAAGCCAGGCGTGCTCGCACCACAGCTGCAGGTGTCGCGCCCGCCCGGTCATCGGGCCAGCTCCCCGAGCACGTCGGCCAGCGCGCGGACACCCTGTTCCACGTCGTCGTCCTCGGCGTGCTCGTCGGGGGCGTGGCTGACACCGGTCGGGTTGCGCACGTGCAGCATCCCGGCCGGCACGTGCGCGGCGAGCACCCCGGCGTCGTGCCCGGCCGCGGTCGGCAGGGCGGGGGCGCCGGGTACCACGGCCGACATCCGCGCCGCGAGCGCCCGGTCGAGGGTGACGGCGCCCGACCGCGACTCGGTCGTGACCTCCACCGAGCACCCCTCGGCGGCCGCCGCCGCGCGGGCGGCGTGCGCGATCTCGTCGACGACCGGTCCCGGCTCCCCGTCGAACGTGCGGACGTCGAGCCACAGGTCCACCGTCGAGGCGATCACGTTCGTACCGCCGGGGTGGGGCAGGAGACGTCCGACGGTCGCGCGGGCGCCCGCGCCGAGGGCGGTGCGGCGCGCGGCCAGCACGGTCTCGGCGGCCGGGATCATCGGGTCGCGGCGGTCGGCGAGCGCGGTGGTGCCGGCGTGGTCGCCCCGGCCGGTGAACCGCAGCCGCCACCGCCCGTGCGCCACGATCGTCGACCCGATGCCCACCGGTACCCCGAGCGCGCGCCCCTGCTCGACGTGCAGCTCCACGAACCGGCCCAGGAGCGCGAGCCGCCGCGGGTCCGGTCCGAGCGCCGCCGGGTCGCCGCCGCGGGCGGTCAGCGCCTCGGCCAGGCTCACACCCTCGGCGTCGCGCAGCCCGCGGGCGCGGTCGGCGTCGAGGGAGCCGGTGAGCAACCGCGAGCCCAGGCAGGGCACGCCGAACCGGCCGCCCTCCTCCTCGGCGAACACCACGACCGCGAGCGGGCGGCCCGGTGCGAACCCGCGTGCGGACAGGGCGTCGAGGGCGGCCAGGGCGCTCGCGACGCCCAGCGGCCCGTCGAACGCCCCGCCGCCGGGCACGGAGTCCAGGTGGCTGCCGGTCACGACGGCGTCCGGGCCGGGCACGCCCCACCAGGCCCAGACGTTGCCGTTGCGGTCGGTCTCCACGTCGAGCCCGCGCCGACCCGCCTGCTCGCCGAACCAGTCGTGCAGCTCGGACCCGGCGGTGGTGGCGAGGTGGCGGGAGTACCCGCCGCGGGCCCGGTCCCGCCCGACGTCGGCGATCTCGGCGAGCAGTCCGACCGCCCCGCCGCGGGCCGGGCTCACGGCTGCTCCCGCATCGGGATCCGCACGCCCCGCTCGTCGGCGACCTCGATCGCCCGGGCGTACCCGGCGTCGGCGTGCCGGGCGACGCCGGTCCCGGGGTCGTTCGTCAGCACCCGGGTGATCTTCTGCCCGGCCAGGTCGCTGCCGTCGGCGACGCACACCTGCCCGGCGTGGATCGAGCGCCCCATCCCGACGCCACCGCCCTGGTGGATCGACACCCAGCTCGCACCGGAGGCGGTGTTGAGCAGCGCGTTGAGCAGCGGCCAGTCCGCGACCGCGTCCGAGCCGTCGGCCATCGCCTCGGTCTCCCGGTACGGCGAGGCGACGCTGCCGGAGTCGAGATGGTCGCGCCCGATGACGACCGGCGCGGACAGCTCCCCGGAGGCCACCATGTCGTTGAACCGCTCCCCGGCCCGGGCCCGCTCGCCGTAGCCGAGCCAGCAGATCCGCGCCGGCAGCCCCTGGTGGCGCACCTTCTGCCCGGCCAGGCGCATCCAGCGGGCCAGCGGCTCGTCGTCGCCGAAGAGCTCCAGCACGGCCCGGTCGGTGGCGGCGATGTCGGCCGGGTCGCCGGACAGCGCCGCCCACCGGAAGGGCCCCTTGCCCTCGCAGAACAGCGGCCGGATGTAGGCCGGGACGAACCCGGGGATCTCGAACGCCCGGGTGCACCCGGCCAGGCGGGCCTCGCCGCGGATCGAGTTGCCGTAGTCGAAGACCTCGGCGCCGGAATCGGCGAAGGCGAGCATCGCCTCGACGTGCGCCGCCATCGACTCCCGCGCCCGGTCGGTGAACTCCTCGGGCTTGTTCCGGGCGTACTCGGCCCAGTCCGCGAGCTCGACCCCGACCGGCAGGTAGGACAGCGGGTCGTGGGCCGAGGTCTGGTCGGTGATGACGTCGACGTCGACGCCGCGGCGGTGGATCTCGGGCAGCACCTGCGCCGCGTTGCCGATCACCGCCACCGACACCGCCTCCCGGGACGAGCGTGCCGCCGCCACCCGGGCCAGCGCGGCGTCCAGGTCGGGGGCGACCTCGTCGAGGTAGCCGGTCTCGACCCGCCGGTGCGCCCGCGCCGGGTCGCACTCCACGACCAGGGCGGTGCCGCCGTTCATGGTGACCGCCAGCGGCTGCGCGCCGCCCATCCCACCCAGGCCCGCGGTCAGCGTCAGCGTTCCGGCCAGCGACCCGCCGAAGCGGGTGCGGGCGACCGCGGCGAAGGTCTCGTAGGTGCCCTGCAGGATCCCCTGGCTGCCGATGTAGATCCAGGAGCCGGCCGTCATCTGCCCGTACATCGTCAGGCCGAGCTGTTCCAGACGCCGGAACTCCGGCCAGGTCGCCCAGTCGCCGACCAGGTTCGAGTTGGCCAGCAGCACCCGCGGTGCCCACTCGTGGGTGCGGAACACCCCGACCGGGCGTCCGGACTGCACGAGCAGCGTCTCGTCGGACCCGAGGTCGACCAGGCAGCGCCGGATCGCGGCCAGGCTCGCGTGGTCGCGGGCGGCCCTGCCGGTGCCGCCGTAGACGACGAGGTCCTGCGGCCGCTCGGCCACCTCGGGGTCGAGGTTGTTGTCCAGCATCCGCAGGGCCCCCTCGGTGGCCCAGCTCCGCGCCGTGCGCCCGGTGCCCCGCGCCGCTCCTGCACCCATCCCGGCGACCTCCGTCCGTCCCGGCGTCCCGCTGCGGGATCGCACGCCCCAGTGCAGCGCCTCGACACGTCCGGGGCGAGAGGGCGCACACTGCTGGTGTCTGGGATCCCAGACAGCTCGGAGGTGGGACCGTGACCGGTGGCGTTCCGGCGTTGCGCCGTGGGCTGGCGGTACTGCGACTGCTCGCCGCTCACCACGGGCCGATGGCGGCCTCGACGATCGCGGCGTCGCTGGAGCTGCCCCGCTCGAGCGTCTACCACCTGCTCACCGAGCTGGAGTCGGCCGGGTTCGTGGTGCACCTGCCCGACCAGCGGCGCTACGGGCTCGGGATGGCCGCGTTCGAGGTCGGGTCGGCCTTCGTGCGCCACGACCCGCTGGACAGGCTCGCCGCGCCGCTGCTGCGACGCCTGGTCGAGCGCGTCGGGCACGATGGGCACCTCGGCGTCCTGCACGGCCGGGAGCTGCTCTACCTGCTGCGCGAGCGCCCGGCCCGGCCCGAGGGGCTGGTCACGGCCGTCGGCGTGCGGCTGCCGGCGCACCTGACCGCGTCCGGGCGTGCCGTGCTCGCCGGCACCGACCGGGCCCAGCTGCGGGCCCTGCTCTCGACCGGCACCCCGCTGGAGCGCCGGACCGCGCGCGGTCCGGCGTCGTTGCGCGCGCTGTACGCGACGCTGGCCGCGGAACGACGGCGGGGCTGGGCGTGCGAGGACGGTGAGGTCAGCCCGGGTTTCGCCTCGGTCGCGCACCCGGTGCTCGGGCCGGACGGGCACGCGCTGGCCGCGGTGAGCGTCACGTTCGCGCACCTGTGCGACCCGGCGTGCGGGCAGACGTGGCCGGAGCTGGCCGCGACGGTGCGGCGCACCGCGCACGAGATCACCCGGCGTCTCGGGGGAGCGCCGTCGGCGGCGGGACGGTGAGCGCCGCTAGATCCGGTGCCACCCGATCCGGCGCGAGACCGACGCCGCGGACTCGATCACCGAGGTCCGGATCCGGCGCAGCGCGGCCGGGCCGGCGCGGTCGGTGGGGGCGGCCACCGACAGCGCGGCGACGACGGCGCCGTGCGCGTCGTGCACCGGGGCGCCGACCGAGACCACCCCGACCCGGGACTCCTCGCGGTTCTCCGCCCAGCCCCGCGCGGCGCACTCGGCCAGGCGGCTGCGCAGCGTCCCGGGGTCGACGATCGTGTGCGGGGTGACCCGCCGCGGGACCCAGTCGCGCAGCCGCTCGTCGAGTTCGGCGCGGGGCAGGGCGGCCAGCAGGACCTTCCCGGTGCTGGTGGCGGTGGCCGGGAGGCGGGTCCCGACCCGGGAGAAGATCCGGACGGTGTGCGGGCTCTCCAGCCGGTCGATGTAGACCGACTCCAACCCGTCGAGGACCGCGAGCTGCACGGTCTCCCCGGTGCTCGCGCGCAGCGTCGCCATCACCGGCATCGCGGCCTCGTGCAGGTCCAGGTGCGGGGCCAGGCTCGCGCCGAGGTCGAACAGCGCGATCCCGAGCCGGTAGCCGGCCGGGGTGCGTTCGAGCAGACGCTCGTCGGTCAGGGTGGCGAGCAGCCGGTGCACCGTCGAGGTGGCCAGGCCGAGGCGCCGGGAGAGCTCGGAGACGCCCAGCTCGCGGTCGGTCCGGGAGAACTCCTTGAGCAGCCGCGCGGCGTTGGCCACCGACTCCAGCCGCCACGAGGGCCGGGCGCCGCGGCCGCCGTCGTCGCTCATGATCGCAGGTTAGACTCCCGGCCGTGCCGGACACCGTCGTCGATGTACCGCGCGACGGCCTCGTCGCCGTCGTGAAGCGGGACTGCCCCACCTGCGTCCTGGTCGAGCCGGTGCTCGCGGGGCTGCCCGGGGTCACCGTCTACACCCAGGACGACCCCACCTTCCCGGAGTCGGTGCCGGCCCGCGACGACACCGCCCTCGAGGTCAGCGTCGCGCTGGACGTGCGGACGGTGCCGACCCTGCTCCGCTTCGACGGCGGCACCGAGACCGGCCGCACCGAGGGCTGGTCGCGCCCGGACTGGGAGTCGCTGGCCGGGGTCGGCGGGCTGGGTCCCGGCCTGCCCGAGCACCGGCCCGGCTGCGGGTCGCGCACCGGTGACCCGGAGTTCGCCGACGAGCTGCTCGTCCGCACCCACGGCTCCTCGCTGAGTGCCCGCCACATCGAGGTGACCGCGCTGGAGGACGAGGCGGAGGCCCTGTTCGACCGCGGCTGGTCCGACGGCCTCCCGGTCGTCGCGCCCACCCCGGCGCGCGTGCTGCGGATGCTGGCCGGCACCACCCGGGACCCGGGCGAGGTCGTCGCGACGGTGCCGCCGGACCTGGTCGAGGTCACCGTGGAGAAGGTCGCGGTGAACGCGGTGCTGGCCGGCGCCCGCCCGGAGTACCTGCCGGTGGTGCTGGCCGCGGTCGAGGCCGCGTGCACCGACGAGTTCAACGCGCACGGCCTGCTCGCCACCACCTGGGGCGCCGGCCCGGCGATCGTGGTCAACGGCCCGGTCGCCGCCGAGATCGGCATGAACGCCCGCGGCAACGCGCTGGGCCAGGGCAACCGGGCCAACTCCACGATCGGCCGCGCGCTGCAGCTGGTGATCCGCAACGTCGGCGGCGGACGCCCCGGGGAGGTGGACCGCGCGGCGCTGGGGCACCCGGGCAAGCTGGGATTCTGCTTCGCCGAGGACGAGGCGGGCTCGCCGTGGGAGCCGCTGTCGGTCTCCCGCGGGGTCGCACCCGGGGTCTCCGCGGTCACCGTGTTCGCCGCCGAGGGGCCGCGCGGGCTGGCCGACCAGATCTCGCGCACACCGGAGTCGCTGGTCGGCTCGCTGGCCGCCGGGTTGCGCGGCGTCGCGCACCCGAAGCTGCCCTCCGGGTTCGACGCCACCCTGGTGGTCTGCCCCGAGCACGCCCGGGTGTTCGGCGGGGCCGGGTGGTCGCGGGCCGACCTGGAGTCCGCGCTGGCTCGGGCGCTGATGCTGGACCCCGACGACATCGTCCGCGGCGCGGGCGGCATCGAGGAGGGCGTCCCCGCGGCGAAGCTGACCGGGCCGCTGCCCAAGTTCCGCCCCGGCGGGCTGATGCTGGTGCACGCCGGTGGCGGCGCGGGCATGTTCTCGTCGGTGATCGGCGGCTGGGTCGGCGGACCCGGCGGCAGCACACCCGTCACGAGGGAGGTACGACCGTGATCGTTCTGGACCCGACCGGGGAGCGGTCCCCGGCGCACCGCACCGCACGGGAGCGCCCGGCGGAGCTGACCGGGCTGCGCGTGGGGCTGCTCGACATCTCCAAGCCGCGCGGCCCGGAGTTCCTCGACCGGCTCGAGACGCTGCTCGCCGGCCGGGGCGTGGAGGTGCGCCGCTACGCGAAGCCGACCTTCGCCAAGCCGATGCCGCCGGACCTGCGCCGCGAGATCGGCACGCAGTGCGACGTGGTGATCTCCGCGCTGGCCGATTGAGGCTCCTGCACGTCGTGCAGTGTGCACGACTTCGTCGCCCTGGAGGGCCAGGGAGTGGTGACCGCGTTCGTGGCCTCCACCGAGTTCGTCGACGCCGCGGCCGCCCAGGCCCGGGCGCTCGGCTACGCCGAGGTGCCCGCGGTCTTCGTGCCGCACCCCATCCAGGACCGCACCGACGCCGAGATGGCGGCGCTGGCCGAGGCGGCGTTCGCGGAGGTCCTGGCGGCGGTCACGTCCATCGGCTGAGCGCGCCGACCCGCGGGTTTCCCTCTCCGCGGGAAGGATTGCTTGTCCGGGGGTGAACCGGCTCCCTACCGTTGCGGTGGTGTCGGACCACCACCTCCAGGGGAGCCACCAGCGATGCTGACCGCCGAGCAGAACGACGAGCTGACCCGGGTCGAGCCCGGGACCCGGATGGGCGAGGTGCTGCGGCGCTACTGGTACCCGGTCGCGTTCACCCGCGAGCTCGAGGAGTTCCCGGTCAAGCGGGTCGAGCTGCTCGGCGAGTTCTTCGCGCTGTGGCGGTCCCCGCGCGGGCGCTACGGGATCATCCCGGAGCCGTGCCCGCACCGGAAGGCGTCGATGGCCTACGGCGTCGTCGAGGACGACGGCCTGCGCTGCCCGTACCACGGCTGGAAGTTCGACACCGACGGCGCGTGTGTCGACCAGCCCGCGGAGAAGGAGAACACGAAGTTCCAGAACCGGGTCCGCGCCGACGCCGGGCGGGTCGAGGAGATGGGCGGGCTGGTCTGGGCCTACGTCGGGCCGGGCCCCGCGCCGGAGCTGCCGCGCTTCGACACCTACGTGATGGACGGGTTCCGCGACATCGGCTGGGCCGACCTGCCGTGCAACTACGTGCAGATCATGGAGAACGCGGTCGACCCGCACCACGTGGAGTTCCTGCACGGGCGCTACTTCGAGTTCATCGGACGGCACCAGGGGTTCACCGCGCCCGCGTCGTTCGGCAAGGAGCACCAGCGGATCGGGTTCGACGCCTTCGAGTGGGGCATCATCAAGCGCCGGGTGCTCGCCGGCGCCAGCGAGGACAACGACGACTGGAAGGTCGGCCACCCGCTGGTGTTCCCCTACAACATGCGGGTCGGCGGCGGCGGCATCCACCAGATGCAGATCCGGGTGCCGATCAACCGGACGACCACCCGGTTCATGCTCTACACGGTGCACGCGCCGGAGGGCTACGAGCCGGTCCCGCAGCCCACGGTGCCGGACTACGAGATCCCCGTGTTCGACCAGCGCGGCCGCCACGTCGTGAACTACGTCGAGGGCCAGGACATCATGGCCTGGTGCACCCAGGGGCACATCACCGACCGGACGACCGAGCACCTGGGCCGCAGCGACATCGGCGTGGCCATGCTGCGCAAGATGTTCCGCGAGCAGGCCGACCGCGTCGAGCGCGGCGAGGATCCGCTGGGCACGATCCGCGAGCGCCACGACCGGATCGACCTGCCGTGCGAGAAGGACAAGTTCCACGCCGGCGGCGCGCAGTTCGCGCTGGACTTCTGCGACATGGGCTCGACCCGCTTCTCGCCGATGCTCGACACCATCAAGAAGATCCACATCAGCGCGGCCGAGCAGGTCGGCAAGGACCGGGCCGCCGGGCGGGAGCCGTTCACCCCGGCCGGCGGCATCGGCGACGCGACGCTGCAGCCGGGGACGCAGGCCCAGGTCGACTCCGGTCCGGGCGCGTGAGCCCGGGCCCCGCTCCGTGGGAACCGGCGGTCCGCGACCGCCGGTTCGCCGCCGACGCCGAGGCCCACCGCCGCGACGCCCCGACGTACTGCGCGCGGTGCGCCGCGGAGCTGAGCCTGGCCACCGAGTTCTGGGAGGGCGACGACCGCCGCTTCTACTGCTGGTGCGGCGGCTGCGGCTGGACCGGTGAGATCACGACGACCGGTGGCACCGCGATCGGGCACGAGCCCGAACACTGACCCGTCCCACCCGTGGCGGGACGGGGCGCCGCGACCGTCCGGGCCGCCGGCGCGGGTCAGGTGCGGGGTGCCGCGGACCGCAGGGCGGGCAGGTAGCCGCCGGCGTAGCCGGCCGAGGTCGGGTGGTAGCGGGCCGCCGCCGTCGGGGCGGTGGGGCCGTTGATCCACGGGTCGGCGCTGCACACGCCGTGCCCGGCGAACGCGCCGGAGACGTCGGCGTAGCGGGCGCCGAACCGGGTCGCGGTGCTGCGCAGGGACGCGTTGAGGGTGTCCGCGCCGCGGTTCAGCGCGGCGCGCCGGGCGGCGTTGGGCACCAGCGGGACGTCGCAGGCCGGGCCGGGGGCGAACAGCCGCGGGTAGCCCAGCACGACGATCCTCGCCTTCGGCGACTGCACCTTCGCCGCCGCGATGATCGCGGTCAGCCCGACCGGGACCAGGTAGCGCGCGGCCCGCTCGCCACCGCGGACCGCACGCAGGCAGTCCTCGTCCTTCGGCACGGTGCTGCACAGGCCCAGCACCGGGGCGAATCCGGTGTCGTTGCCGCCGACGGTGATCGTCACGAGGTCGGTCTGCCGGGAGACGGTGCGCACCTGCCTGATCAGCACCGCGCCGGTGGTCGCCCCGCTGCACGCGACGGTGACGAACGTGGCCGGGCGGGTGGCCGCGGCGAACCGGGCGGGGTAGGACCGATCGCTGCGCCGGCACTCCCCGCTGCGACCGTCCGGCGCCGCCCCGACCCCGGCGGCGTAGGAGTCCCCGAGCGCCACGTAGTCGACCGGCGCGGCGCCGGTGGCCGGGGCCGCGGTGACGGTGCCGGCCGACGCCGCCGGTGCGAGCCCGGCCAGTAACAGGGCGCAGGCCAGCACGGGGAGCAGGAGGCGGCGCACCGGTCCATCACACCCGGAGGCGGGGGGAGCGGCAACCGCCGAGGGGGTCCGCTCCGGTTACGGAGCACGTGCGCGGTGTGGGCCGAACGGATCGTCGTGGGCGGGGGCGTGTCCGGCCTCAGCCGTCGCCGCGGGCGTGCGCGCGCAGCCGCTCCGAGAGCGACAGCGGCGCCGCCGGCTCACCGACGTCCGCGTGCGGGAGGCCGTCGCGCTCGACCACCGGGTAGACGCCCAGCACGTGCTGCGGCGAGGTGGCGCACGCCCCGGTGTCGAGGTCGAAGCGGTACCAGTGCCACGGGCAGACCACCGTCCGCCCGTCCCGCACCCAGCCCTGGCCCAGCGGGCCCTTGTTGTGCGGGCACACCGCATCGGTGACGCGGTAGCCGCCCTCGACCTCGAACACCGCGAACGCGCGCCCGTCGTCGCCGGTCACGACGCCGGGCCCGGTGATCGGCAGGAGCACTAGCGCCTCCCGGACGCCCTCAGGTCGGCGAGGGTCTCACCACCGGCGAACCAGTGGTCGGGCTCGCACTCGGTCAGCACCACCCGGATCGACTCCCGCGTCGCGCCGATCGAGGACTCGGCGGCCTCGGTCAGCGCCTGCCCGAGGGCCTTGAGCTGTTCGGGGGTGCGGCCCTTGGCGAGGGTCACCTGGATCAGGGGCACGAGGAATCATCTCCTATCGGCAGGCCAGCTCGAGCGTGCCGAGCCGGTCGATGGACGCGACGACGACGTCGCCAGCGGTCACCGGGGTGGCGGCGGTCAGCCCGCCGGAGAGCACGACCTCGCCGGCGGCCAGGCCCTCGCCGTCCGCGGCGAGCTGGCGGACCAGCCAAGCCACGGCCGCGGCCGGGTGCCCGAGCGAGGCGGCACCGGACGCGGTCGCGACGACCTCGCCGTTGCGCTCGAGCACGACCCCGACCAGGCGCAGGTCGATCCCGGTCACCGGCACCGGGGTGCCGACGACGAACCGTCCGGCCGAGGTGTTGTCCGCGACCACGTCGGCCATCGTGAACCGGTAGTCGGTGAACCGGGAGTCCAGCACCTCGATGCCGACCGCGACGCCGGCGGTCGCGCCGAGCACGTCGGTCGCGGTGACGTGCGGACCGGACAGGTCCCGGCCCAGCACGAACACGATCTCCGGCTCGCAACGCGGCTGGATCAGCCCCGAGGTGTCCAGGGGCTCGCCGAGGTCGACCGCGTTCGCCCCGGCCAGGAACCCGAACACCGGGTCGCTGACCCCGACCTGGGCCTGCTTGGCCCGCGAGGTCACCCCCAGCTTCCAGCCCGCCAGCGGGCCCGCGGCGTCGCGCAGCTCGCGCTGCACCCGGTAGGCGGTGGGCAGGTCGAGGTCGGGGGTGTCGGTGCTGAGCTGCTCGATCGCCGTCCGGTCGGCGACGGCCCCGGACAGCC
>CBIHNM010000082.1:0-15780 GCA_966211265.1 uncultured Pseudonocardia sp. | reverse complement strand
GTTGAACGCTCAAGTCGTTGGTACTAGTATCGCTCTCAACAAGTGAGAGTTCAAACAATCATCGGAGGATCACACCTGTCCGCTCCCTAGACCACCTGCATCCCGAACTACACCGTCGGCACCTGGGACATCGACGCCACCCACTCGATGATCACCTTCAGTGTCCGCCACATGATGGTGAGCAAGGTCAAGGGCCAGTTCAACAAGTTCGCCGGCGAGATCGTCACCGCCGCGAACTTCGAGGACTCCTCGGTCAGCACCACGATCGACGCCACCTCGATCAACACCGGCAACGACCAGCGCGACGGCCACATCCGGTCGGCCGACTTCTTCGAGGTCGAGAACCACCCCGAGTGGACCTTCCGGTCGACCGGCATCACCGCCGACGGCGGCGACCACGTGCTGGCCGGCGACCTGACCATCAAGGGTGTCACCAAGCCGGTCGAGCTCGCCCTCGAGGTCGGCGGCTTCGGTCCCGACGCGTGGGGCGGCACCCGTGCCGGCTTCACCGCCACCACCACGATCAACCGCAGCGACTTCGGCGTCGACATCTCCATGCCCCTCGACGGCGGCGGCGTCGTGGTGAGCGAGAAGGTCGGCATCGAGCTGGAGATCCAGGCCGTGCTGCGCACGTCCTGACCGGTCCTCCCGGACACGGGGCCACACCGGGCCCCGAGCGAGAACGAGCCCCGGCCGGCGATCCCGGCCGGGGCTCTCTCGCGTCGGGTCGAGGACGAGCCGGACGGGCCTCACCAGCGGTAGGCTCCGCCCGCATGGACCGCCCGGGCTACCTCGAGGTGGCGCCCGCACGGCTGCCCCCGCCGCTGCACCGGCTCGTCGAGTGCGGATGGCGCGCCGAGCTCCCCGCCGGCTCCCCGTCGCACGAGCAGCGGGTGCTCCCGGACGGGTGCATGGACCTGCTGCTGCTCGACGGCCGGATGGTCGTGGCCGGTCCGGACACCGTCGCGCACCTCGCGCGGTCCGATGCGGGTTCGCTCACCGTCGGGCTGCGGTTCCGCCCCGGCATCCTGCCCACCCTGCTCGGCGTCCCCGCGGACGCGGTGCGCGACCGCCGCGTCGACCTCGCCGACGTGCGCTCCGTCCCTCGCCCCGGTGGTGCCCGACCCGTCGGTGGCGGGCCGTCCGGCCCCGAGCCCTCCGCCGGCGACCGGGCGGGAGCCGGGCTGGCGACGTTGCTCGAGACGACGACGGCACTGCTGTCCGCGGCCGAGCGGGACCGCCGCGCGATGCCCGACCCGCTCCCGCCCGCCGCCCTGCGCGCGCTCGCCGCCGGCGTGCGCGCGGCCGAGGTGGCCGCACGGATGGGCGTCACGCCCCGCACGCTGCACCGCCGGTGCCTGGCCACGCTCGGGTACGGCCCCGCGGTGGCCCGCCGCGTCCTGCGTTTCCGGGCCGCCGCCGGCCTGCTGCACGCCGGGGTCGCCCCGGCCGCGGCCGCCGCGCGGGCGGGCTACGCCGACCAGCCGCACCTGAGCCGTGAGGTCCGCGCCCTGGCCGGGGTCTCCCCCGCCGGGCTGGTGGCCCCCGGCTGACCGGTCGCCCGCGGCCCGGAGCCGGGTGGGATCGTGGCCACCGGTGGCCCGATGCGCACCACGTCCGGCGATCACCGGGCCGGTCCGGCGGCGACTCAGACCCAGGCGAACAGGTCCAGCGACGAGCCGTCCGGATCCGCCACGGTCGCGTAGCGCTGGCCCCACGGTGCGTCGAACGGCTCGAGGACGCCCGCGTGCCCGGCGCCGGTGACCTGCGCGTAGGCCGTGTCGACCGCGGCGGCGTCGGGCAGCAGGAACGCCAGCCCGATCCGGCCGTCGCCGGAGGCCGGCGGGACGTAGCCGGGGTGGAAGCCCGCCACCACCTCCTCGGCGTCGAAGGCCAGCCGCATCCCACCGCGCACGCGCACCTCGACGTGCATCTCGGTGTCCGCCGACTCCGGGATCTCCAGGCCCAGCAGCCGGTAGAACGCCAGGGACCGGGCCATGTCCGACACCACGATCCCGATCATGTCCAGCTGCGCGCCGATGCCCTCGTTGCTCATGGCGGGAACGCTAGGCCCGCCCGGCCCGGGAGTCGTGAACGGATCGGACACGCCGACGGGCCCGTCGCAGGACAGCGACGGGCCCGTCCGGTCGAGCGTGCCTACAGGTACTGGCCGGTGTTCGACGCGGTGTCGATCGCGCGGCCGGTGGCGTCGTTCTTGCCGGTGACCAGCGTGCGGATGTAGACGATCCGCTCGCCCTTCTTGCCCGAGATCCGCGCCCAGTCGTCCGGGTTGGTCGTGTTGGGCAGGTCCTCGTTCTCGGCGAACTCGTCGACGATCGCGTCCAGCAGGTGCTGCACGCGCAGGCCCTTCTGACCGGTCTCGAGCACCGACTTGATCGCGGACTTCTTCGCCCGGTCGACGATGTTCTGGATCATCGCGCCGGAGTTGAAGTCCTTGAAGTAGAGCGTCTCCTTGTCGCCGTTGGCGTAGGTGACCTCCAGGAACCGGTTCTCCTCGGTCTCGTCGTACATCCGCTCGACGACCCGCTGGATCATCGCGTCGACGCACGCCTTGCGACTGCCCGCGAACTCGGCGATGTCGTCGGTGTGCACCGGCAAGGTGTCGGTGAGGTACTTGGAGAAGATGTCCTGGGCGCCCTCGGCGTCCGGACGCTCGATCTTGATCTTCACATCGAGCCGGCCCGGCCGCAGGATCGCCGGGTCGATCATGTCCTCACGGTTCGAGGCACCGATCACGATGACGTTCTCCAGGCCCTCGACGCCGTCGATCTCGGCGAGGAGCTGGGGCACGATCGTCGTCTCCACGTCGGAGGACACACCCGAGCCGCGGGTCCGGAAGATCGAGTCCATCTCGTCGAAGAACACGATCACCGGGGTGCCGGCCGAGGCCTTCTCGCGGGCCCGCTGGAAGATCAGGCGGATGTGCCGCTCGGTCTCGCCGACGAACTTGTTGAGCAGCTCCGGACCCTTGATGTTGAGGAAGAAGGCACGCCCCTCGTCCGGGTCGTCGCCACGCTGGGCCGCGATCTTCTTGGCCAGCGAGTTGGCGACCGCCTTGGCGATCAGGGTCTTGCCGCAGCCGGGCGGCCCGTAGAGCAGCACGCCCTTGGGCGGGCGCAGCTCGTACTCGGTGAACAGCTCCGCGTGCAGGAACGGCAGCTCCACCGCGTCGCGGATCTGCTCGATCTGGCGGAACAGGCCGCCGATGTCCTCGTAGGCGACGTCCGGGACCTCCTCCAGGACGAGGTCCTCGACCTCGGCCTTGGCCACCCGCTCGTAGGCGTAGCCGGCGCGGGAGTCGGCCATCAGGTGGTCGCCGATCTTGAGCGGCGAGGAGTCCTCGTCCTGCCCGAGGTCGAACAGCGGCGAGGCCAGCCACATCACGCGTTCCTCGTCGGAGTTCCCGACGACCAGGCCGCGGCCGGGCGCACCCTGCTCGGTGGGCCGGTCGATGATGTCGCGCAACGCGTAGAGCTCGCCGACCTGCTCGAAGCCCATCGCCTCGACCACCGTGAGCGCCTCGTTCAGGCGCACCGACTGGCCGGGCCGGATCTTCTCGCCCTCCACCGCGGGCGAGACCGGGACCCGCATCCGCCGCCCCGAGGTGAACACGTCGACGGTGTCGTCGTCGTAGCGGGAGAGGAACACCCCGTAGCCCGAGGGCGGCTGGGCCAGCCTGTCGACCTCCTCGCGCAGGGCGATGAGCTGACCGCGAGCCTCTTTGAGGGTCTCGGTCAGCTTCTCGTTGCGCGCGTTGAGGGCGGAAAGACGGCTGGTGGTCTCTGCGAGTCGTTGCTCGAGCACGCGGCTCTGCCGCGGGGTCTCGGTCAGCCGCTGGCGCAGCGTCGCGATCTCGTTCTCGAGGTATCGGATCTGTTCGGTGGCCTCAGATGGGCTGAGGTCACCGCTGTCACGCCTGCCGGGACCATCGTCCTGTGGGTTCACGGCAGCCTCCCTCCGTGTTCCGTTTCACCACGGTACCCGTTCGGGCGGCACCGCGGCGGTGCGTCGAACCGGTGATCCCGACCTCAGCCGGACGGCACCTTGACGACACTGTGCGGCCTCCCGCCCGTCACCGCACCGTCGGATCGGACGGGTTCGGGTGAACATCGTGTGCCGGGGCGCTCCTCAGCGGGTGGCGGTGGGACGCCGCTGCGGCCGCGGTGTGGTGACCCCGTCGGCGAGGCGGCGCGCCGTGACCAGGAACGCCGTGTGACCGATCATGCGGTGGTCCGGGCGCACCGCCAGTCCGACCACGTGCCACGGCCTGACCAGCGACTCCCACGCCTGGGGCTCGGTGAAGCACTGCATCTCGCGCAGCTTCTCGGTCAGCACCGAGAGCTGGGTCGTGGTGGCCACGTAGCCCACCACCACGCCGCCCGGGATGAGCGCGTCACGCACCGTGTCGAGCACGTCCTGCGGCGAGAGCATGTCCAGCACGACCCGGTCGACCTCGCCGCTGTGGACCTTGAGGTCGGCCACGTGCAAGCGCCAGTTGGGTGGCGTGTGGCCGAAGAACGTCGTCACGTTGCGTTCCGCGTCGGGCGCGTGGTCGGCGCGGATCTCGTAGGACGTGACGGTCCCGGTCGGACCGACGGCCTGCAGCAGCGAGCAGGTCAGCGCCCCGGAGCCGGCACCGGCCTCCAGTACGCGCGCACCCGGGAAGATGTCGCCCCACATCAGGATCTGGGCGGCGTCCTTGGGGTAGATGACCTGCGCACCGCGAGGCATCGACAGGACGTAGTCCGACAGCAGCGGGCGCAGGGCGAGGTAGGGCGTACCGACCGCGGAGCGCACGAGCGAGCCCTCGGGCTGCCCGATCAGCTCGTCGTGGTTCAGACCGCCGCGATGGGTGTGATACACGCCACCCTCTTCGAGCACGATGCTGTAGCGGCGGTTCTTGGAGTCGGTCAGCTGTACCCGGTCCCCGGCGCGGAACGGGCCGCCGCGGGGCAGTGCCGGCCCGTCCCCGGCGGCGGGCGGAGCCCCGTCGCCCGGCCCGGCCCCGGGGGCCTGCGGGAGATCGGGGCTCGCCGGGGTGTCGGGCTGCGGGGCGATGGGCTCGGCCGCGGACGTCTCGTCGGCGGGGGTCTCGGCGTCGGGCACGAGGCGCAACGCTATCCACGCGCCCGGGGAGGCCGGGGTGCGGGCCGGTGCCCGGGCGGTGCGGGGTCGTTCGAGCGGCCGGTCCCGCGGCGCTCCGGGGGCGGTCGTGGTGGCACCCGGGCGCGGCCGGAGAGCGCCGGACGGCACCGTCGGGGCCCTGGCCTAGCCTCGGCGCCGTGGACAGCCAGACGATGCCGGACCCGCCCGGCGCGGCACCGGACGAGGGCGCGGCCGGGCGAGCGCGCCGGCGCCCGGCACTGTCCCCGTCCCGGGCCTCGGACTTCCGGCGCTGCCCGCTGCTCTACCGCTTCCGTGCGGTCGACCGGCTGGCCGAGGCGCCGACCCGGGCCCAGGTGCGCGGCACGCTGGTGCACGCGGTGCTGGAGAAGCTGTTCGCGCTCCCGGCCGCCGAGCGGGTGCCGGAGGCGGCGCGCTCGCTGCTCGGACCGGCCTGGGACGAGCTCGTCGCGGCCTGGCCGGAGGTGGTGACGGCGCTGTTCACCGGCCCGCAGGACCCGGCGCTGGCGCTGTGGCTGGACTCGGCGACCGCCCTGCTGGACACCTACTTCACCCTCGAGGACCCCAGCCGGGTCACCCCGGCCGCGGTCGAGGAGCTCCTCGAGGTGGAGCTGACCCCGCAGCTGCCGCTGCGCGGCTACCTGGACCGGCTCGACGTCGACCCGCAGGGCCGGGTCCGGGTCGTGGACTACAAGACCGGCCGGTCCCCGCACGAGTACGGCGAGCTGGGCGCGATGTTCCAGCTGAAGTTCTACGCGCTGGCGGTACTGCTGGAGCGCGGGGTGGTGCCGGCCGAGCTGCGCTTGCTCTACCTGGCCGACGGCGAGTCGCTGACCTACTGTCCCGACGCCGACGAGCTGCACCGCTTCGCGACGCTGCTGCGGGCGATCTGGGACGCGGTGCAGCGCGCGGCACCGGAGGGCGACTTCCGACCCAACCCCGGTCCGGCGTGCCGGTCCTGCGACCACAAGGCCCTCTGCCCGGCCTGGGGCGGCACCCCGCCGCCCTACCCCGGCTGGCCCGGTGACGACGGCCACGTGCGGCAGCCCGTGCCGGGCGCCCCGCTGCCCGGGCGGGGCATGATCGGGTCGTGACCGCCCTGCAGCCGTTCTACCTGCCTCTCGACGCCGCGCGGCACGCCGGGCCGGGCGCCGTGGAGCGCTTCGAGGCCACGTTCTCCAGCACCGGCCCGTGGTTCGCCGACGCCCAGCACGGCGGGCCGCCCTCGGCCCTGCTGGTGCGCGCGCTGGAGCGGGTCGAGCCCGGCCGGGCCGACGCGCCGCCGTCGATGCTGGCCCGGATCACCGTCGAGGTCCTCGGCGTCGTCCCGGCCGGCCCGGTCGAGGTGCGCGCCGGGGTGGAGCGGTCCGGGCGGACGATCGAGATGCTGTACGCGACCATGTCGGCGGGCGGGCGCGACGTCCTGCGCGCCCGCGCGTGGCGCCTGGCCCGCGGGGACACCACGGCCCACCGGTCCGGTCTCGCGCCGTCACTGCCCGGCCCCGAGCACGCGACCGTGCGGACCGACCGGCCGCAGGGCTGGCTCCCGGGGTTCATGGACGCGGTGGAGTGGGCCTGGCTGGACGGCTGGCTGGCCGAGCCCGGCCCGGGGCGGGCCTGGATCCGGCCGCGGGTGCCGATCGTCGAGGGTGAGCGGGCCAGCCCGCTGCAGAACCTGATGATCGGAGCCGACTCGGCGAACGGTCTGGCCGCCCCGCTCGACGTCCGCGAGTGGCTCTTCGTCAACACCGAGCTGACCGTGCACCTGCACCGCGACCCGGTCGCCGGGTGGGCGGGGGTGGACGCCGCGACCGTCGTCGGGCCCACCGGCGTCGGCACGGTCTCGGCGACCCTGTTCGACGCCGACGGGCACCTCGGCCGCGTCGCGCAGGCCCTGACGATCCGCAGGCGCTAGAACCAGCGGCCCACGCGGCCGGCACCTGATGCTCGCCGCCGTGTGAGGGTCACGACATCACCATGGCGCGGCACCGCCGCAACCCTCCCGCGTGGGTAGGGTTCGGCGCGCCGGAGGCTCAGCGTCGCGCGGCCGGATCGCTCCCCGTCCGTCAGAGAAAGTCACGATGCCCCCTCCTGCGCTCGTCACGTTCCGCACCCTCGTCCCGACCCGGCCGACATGGCCGACCTTCCGCACGCTGCGCACCGAGGTGCTGGCCGGCCTGGTGGTCGCGCTGGCCCTGATCCCGGAGGCCATCTCCTTCTCCATCATCGCCGGGGTGGATCCGCGGGTCGGCCTGTTCGCCTCGTTCACCATGGCCGTCACGATCGCGCTCACCGGCGGCCGGAAGGCGATGATCTCGGCCGCGACGGGGGCGATCGCGCTGGTCGTGGCCCCGCTCTCGCGTGCCTACGGCCTGGACCACCTGGTTGCCGCGGTCCTGCTCGGCGGGGTCCTGCAGGTCGTGTTCGCCCTGTGCGGCGTCGCCCGGCTGATGCGGTTCCTGCCGAGGATGGTGATGGTCGGGTTCGTCAACGCCCTGGCCGTGCTCATCTTCCTCGCACAGGTGCCGTACCTGATCGACGTGCCGTGGCCGGTCTACCCGCTGCTGGCGGTCGGGTTGGCCATCATGGTCGGGCTCCCCCGCCTCACCCGGGTGGTCCCGGCACCGCTGGTCGCGATCATCGTGCTGACCACGTTCACCGTGCTGGCCGGGATCGCCGTACCCACGGTCGGCGACCAGGGCGCCCTGCCGGAGGCGCTGCCGACCCCGGGCCTGCCCGCGGTCCCGCCGACCTGGCAGACCCTGACCGTGATCGGCCCGCCGGCGCTGGCGATCGCCCTGGTCGGGCTGCTCGAGTCGCTGATGACCGCGAAGCTCGTCGACGACATCACCGACACGCACTCCGACAAGACCCGCGAGTCCTGGGGCCAGGGCGTGGCCAACGTCGTCACCGGCCTGTTCGGCGGCATGGGCGGCTGCGCCATGATCGGCCAGACCATGATCAACGTGGGCGCCGGGGCGCGCACCCGGCTGTCCACGTTCCTGGCCGGGGCGTTCCTGCTGGTCCTGGTCATGGCGCTCGGACCGGTCGTGGCCGCGATCCCGATGGCCGCCCTGGTCGCTGTCATGATCATGGTCGCGGTCGGCACCTTCGACTGGCACAGCGTCAGCCCCGGCACGCTGCGCCGGCTGCCGGCCGGCGAGAACCTGGTCATGGTCTCCACCGTCGCGGTCACCGTGGGCACCCACAACCTCGCCTACGGGGTCGGCGTCGGCGTGCTGGTGGCGATGGTGCTGTTCGCCCGGCGGGTCGCGCATCTGGTCGAGGTGACCGGCGTGCTCGACCCGGACGGGAGCACGAAGATCTACCGCGTGAGCGGGCAGCTGTTCTTCGCCTCCAGCAACGACCTGGTGTTCCGGTTCGACTACACCCACGACCCGGAGCGGGTGGTGATCGACCTGTCCGACGCCCACATCTGGGACGCCTCCAGCGTCGCCGCGCTCGACGCGATCACCACCCGGTACCGGGCGCGCGGCACCGAGGTGACCATCGCCGGGATGAACGAGAACAGCCGCGACCGCCACGACGCCCTGGCCGGCCACCTCAACGTCTCGCGCTGACCGGAGGCGGCCGACCCGGTCGGGTCGGGCCGGCGTGCAGACCTGCCGGGCGGGCTCAGTCGCCGTTGGTCGTCATGGCGCGGCAGGACCGGATCTCCGAGGTCAGGATGGCCTTGGCGCCGAGACGGGCGAGCTTGTCCATGACCCGGTTGGTGTCCTTGGCCGGCACCATCGTCCGGACCGCGACCCAGCCCTCCTTGTACAGCGGTGACACGGTCGGTGCCTGCAGCCCCGGCGCGATCTTCTCCGCCTCCGGCAGCAGGCCCTTCGGGCAGTCGTAGTCCATCATCAGGTACTCGCGGGCGACGACGACGCCGCGCAGCCGCTCGGCGAAGATCGCCTTCACGGCCGTGGTCTCCTCGGACTCGGCGCGGTCGTGGCGCGGCTCGCGCTCGATCAGCGTGGCCTGCGAGGAGGCGATCGGGTCGCCGATCACGGTCAGCCCGTGCTGGCGCAGGGTGCGCCCGGAGGACACCACGTCGGCGATCGCGTCCGCCAGCCCGAGCTGGATGGAGATCTCCACGGCGCCGTCGAGCTTGACGATCTCGGCGCCGATCCGCTTGCCGGACAGGTACGAGCGCACCAGCCGCGGGTAGGAGGTGGCGATCTTCTTGCCGTCGAGGTCCTCGAGCTTCCAGTCGTGACCGGACGGGACCGCGAACTGGAACCGGGACTTGCCGAAGCCCAGCTCCAGCACCGTCTGCACCTGGCTGCCGGACTCCTCCATCAGGTCGAACCCGGTGACGCCCAGGTGCAGGTCGCCCTTGCCGACGTAGGTCGCGATGTCCTTGGGGCGCAGGTAGAAGAACTCGATGCCGTTCTCCTCGTCGACCATGGACAGGTCGCGCGAGTCGGACCGCTGTCGGTACCCGGCCTCCCGCATCATCGTGGCGGCGGGCTCGGCCAGGGTGCCCTTGTTGGGCAACGCGACGCGGAGCATGGGGCTCTCCTCGGATGTCACAGTGTTCTCGATACCAGGTGTGGCCGGTGGTGTGGTGCGCCCGTCGGTGCGGATCCGCGCTCCGCGGGGGTCGTTCAGAGGAACTTGTAGACGTCCTCCAGTGCCAGCCCGCGCTGGAGCATCAGCACCTGTACCCGGTAGAGGAGCTGCGAGATCTCCTCGGCGAGTGCGTCGTCCGGCTCGTGCTCGGCGGCCAGCCAGACCTCACCGGCCTCCTCGAGCACCTTCTTGCCCTGCGCGTGTACGCCCGCGTCGAGGGCGGCCACCGTGCCCGACCCCGCCGGACGTTCGGCCGCCTTCGCGCTGAGCTCCGCGAACAGGCCGTCGAATGTCTTCACGTGTGTTGACCCCTTTCACGACCAGTGTCGACTCTGGCCCGTACCGCCATCCAGCCTATTCGCGGGTCTGAGATCGCCGGGCAACCTTCTGCGCCAGGTGGTACACCCAGAGTGACGAACCTACCGTGCCCGCTCCGCTCGTCGTGCCGGGCTGCCCGTTCGCGACGGGGTCACACCGGCGCGGTGCCGAGCACCGACGAGTGGGCGCGGGCAAGATCATCGATGGTGACGCCGGCGAGTGACGCCCGCTGCACCCGGCGTGCTCCCCCGGGAACCGGGATCTCGCACGGCACGACGAGCACCACGCATCCGGCGGTCTCCGCCGAGATCACCCCGGTCGGCGAGTCCTCCACGGCCAGGCAGCGGGCGGGGTCGAGACCCAGCAGCTCCGCGGCCCGCAGGTAGGGGTCCGGCGCCGGTTTCGGGTGCACGACCTCGTCACCGCACACGGTCGCGGCGAAGTTCTCCCGCCCGAGGGTGTCCAGCGCGAGCTCGCCCAGCGACCGGATGGTGTTGGTCACCAGCGCCGCCGGGATGCCCGCCGCGCGCAACGAGGCCAGCAGCTCACGTGCGCCCGGACGCCACGGCAGCCCCTCGCCGAACAGCTCCCCGGTGCGGGTGAACAACCACTCGCCGGTCTCGGCCATCTCGTCCGCGGAGACCGTCGACGGGTCGCGGCCCGCCTCGCGGAAGCAGATGTGCACGCTCGACCACAGCGATCCGCCGATCGACTCGCGCCGGGCCGCGGTCGTCAGCGGCCCGGCACCGAGCCGGCCCATCAGCTCGTCGAGCGACCGGTCCCAGACCTTCTCCGAGTCCATCAGCGTGCCGTCCATGTCCAGCAGCACACCCGCCGGCGGCACCGGGCCCACGACACGGTCCGGCGGTGCCGCATCAGCGACACCGCCGGACCGTGCGAGGGACGAGGGTGGACCCTCAGGCGCCATCGGCCGCCGTCTCCTCCGGGGAGTAGCCCAGGTTCGGACGCAGCCAGCGTTCGACCTCGGCGACCTCGGTGCCCTGACGGGCGGCGTAGTCCTCGATCTGGTCCCGCCCGACCCGGCCGACGGTGAAGTACCGCGAATCGGGGTGGGCGAAGATCATCCCGCTGACCGCCGCCGCCGGGGTCATCGCGAACGACTCGGTGAGCGCGATGTCCAGCGACGTCGCGTCCAGCAGGTCGAACAGCTTCTGCTTCTCGGTGTGGTCCGGGCAGGCCGGGTAGCCGAACGCGGGACGGATGCCCCGGAACTTCTCGCCCAGCAGCTCCTCGGGCGAGGGGTCGACGTCGGGCTCGAACCACTCGCGGCGGGCGTGCAGGTGGGCGTACTCGGCGAAGGCCTCGGCGAGCCGGTCGGCCACGGCCTTGACCATGATCGACTTATAGTCGTCGAGCTTGTCCTGGTAGTGCCCGGAGAGCTTCTCGGCCCCCTGGATCCCCACCGCGAAGGCACCGAGGTGGTCACCCTCGGGCGCCACGTAGTCGGCCAGGCAGCGGTTGTGCCGCCCCAGCGGCTTCTTCGTCTGCTGGCGCAGCATCGGCAGCCGGACGTCGTCGCCGTCGGCGTCGATCACGATGTCGTCACCCTCGGAGCGCGCCGGCCAGAAGCCGTAGACGCCCCTGGCCTCGAACAGGCCGTCGGCGATGACCTCGTCCAGCAGCGCGTTCGCGTCGTCGTAGAGCTCGCGTGCGACCGGCTCGTCCAGGATCTTCGGGAACTTGCCCTTCATCTCCCAGGCCAGGAACAGGAACTGCCAGTCGATGAACTCGCGCAGCTCGGCGATCGAGGGGTTCAGGTGCCGGGTCCCGCCGAACGACGGGACCGGAGGCTCCTCGTCGAACGAGACCACCTCCCGGTTGTCCCGCGCCTCCTGCAGGCTCAGGAGCGGCTTCTTGTCCTTGTTCGCGTGCTGCTGGCGCAGCTCCTCCTGGTCCTCGGAGTTGCTCTTGCGCAGGATCTCGGCGCGGTCGTCGTCGAACAGGTCCGAGACGACCCCGACGACCCGGGAGGCGTCCAGGACGTGCACGGTCGTGCCCTCGTAGGCCGGCGCCACCTTGACCGCGGTGTGCTGCTTGGACGTGGTCGCGCCCCCGATCAGCAGCGGCAGCTTGAGCCCGCGCCGCTCCATCTCGGCCGCGACACCGACCATCTCGTCCAGCGACGGGGTGATCAGCCCGGACAGGCCGATCGCGTCCGCGTTCTCGGCGACGGCGGTGTCCAGGATCTGCGCAGCCGGCACCATCACGCCGAGGTCGATCACCTTGTAGCTGTTGCAGCCCAGCACCACGCCGACGATGTTCTTGCCGATGTCGTGCACGTCGCCCTTGACCGTGGCCATCACCACGGTGCCGTTGCCGCGGTCGGAGGTGACCTCGCCGCGGGCCTGGGCCTCCTCCTTCTCCTTCTCCATGAAGGGCTCGAGGTAGGCCACCGCGCGCTTCATCACCCGCGCCGACTTGACCACCTGGGGCAGGAACATCTTGCCGTCGCCGAACAGGTCGCCGACGACCTTCATGCCGTCCATCAGCGGGCCCTCGATGACGTGCAGGGGCCGGTCCGCCAGCTGGCGGGCCTCCTCGGTGTCGTCCTCGACGTAGTCGACGATGCCGTGCACCAGGGCGTGCGACAGGCGCGCGTTGACGTCGCCCTCGCGCCAGGTCAGGTCCAGCTTGCGCTGGGTGCCCTCGCCCTTGAAGCGGTCCGCCGCCTCGACCAGCCGGTCGGTGGCGTCCTCACGACGGTTGAACAGGACGTCCTCGACCATCTCCAGGAGGTCGGCCGGGATGTCCTGGTAGACCGCGAGCTGGCCGGCGTTGACGATGCCCATGTCCAGGCCGGCCTTGATCGCGTGGTAGAGGAACGCCGAGTCCATCGCCTCGCGCACCACGTTGTTGCCGCGGAACGCGAACGACAGGTTCGAGATGCCACCGGAGATGTGGACGCCGGGGCAGCGCTGCTTGATCTTCGGGCAGGCCTCGATGAAGTCCTTGGCGTAGTCGTTGTGCTCGGACATGCCGGTGGCGATGGCCAGCACGTTCGGGTCGAACACGATGTCCTCGGGCGGGAACCCGGCCTCGTCGATGAGCAGCTTGTAGGCCCGCTCGCAGATCTCGACCTTGCGCTGCGCGGTGTCGGCCTGCCCGGTCTCGTCGAAGGCCATCACCACGACGCCGGCGCCGAACGAGCGGATCGTGCGGGCCTGGCGCAGGAAGGGCTCCTCGCCCTCCTTGAGGCTGATCGAGTTGACCACGCCCTTGCCCTGCACGCACCGCAGCCCGGCCTCGATCACCGACCAGCGCGAGCTGTCGATCATGATCGGCCAGCGGGCCACCTCCGGCTCGGTGGCGACCAGGTTCAGGAACGTGGTCATCTCCTCGTCGGACTCGAGGAGGTCGGCGTCGAAGTTGACGTCGAGCATGTTCGCGCCGCCGCGGACCATGTCCAGCGCGACGTCCAGGGCGCCGGTGTAGTCCTTGGACTCGATCAGCCGGCGGAACCGCTTCGATCCGGTGACGTTGGTGCGCTCACCGATCATCACGAACCCGGTGTCCGGGCCGATCTCGAAGCGCTCCAGACCCGAGAACCGGGTCCGCTCGGGCACCTCGGCCATGGTGCGCGGCGGCAGCGACGACACCGCGGAGGCGATCGCGGCGATGTGGTCGTGCCCGGTGCCGCAGCAACCGCCGACGACGTTGACCAGGCCGGACTCGCTGAACTCCTTGAGCAGGGCCGCGGTCTGGTCCGGGGTCTCGTCGTAGCCGCCGAAGGCGTTGGGCAGCCCGGCGTTGGGGTAGCTCGCGGTGTAGGTGTCCGCGATCTCCGACAGCGCCTGCACGTGCGGGCGCATCTCGTCCGCGCCCAGCGAGCAGTTCAGCCCGACGATCAGCGGCTCGGAGTGCCGGACGGAGGTCCAGAACGCGTCGACGGTCTGCCCGGACAGCGTCCGCCCGCTCCGGTCGACGATCGTGACCGAGATCCACAGCGGCAGGTGCGGCGCGACGTCGTGCGCCGCGGCGATGGCCGCCTTGCAGTTGAGCGTGTCGAAGATGGTCTCGATCAGGAGCAGGTCCACCCCGCCCTCGTCGAGCGCCGCGATCTGGTCGGCGTAGGTGTCGTAGACCTCCCGGTAGGAGACCGCGCGGAAGGCCGGGTCCTCCACCTTCGGCGACAGCGACAGCGTCACGTTCAGCGGGCCGATCGACCCGGCCACGAACTTGTCCCCGTCCGCCTCGTCGGCGGCCTGGCGGGCCAGCTTCGCCGCGGCCAGGTTCATCTCGCGCACCTTGCCCTCGAGGGCGTAGTCGGCCTGGCCGATCGTGGTGGCGGTGAACGTGTTGGTCGTCGTGATGTCCGCGCCGGCCTCGAAGTAGCGCCGGTGGCTGTCGAGGATCAGGTCCGGCCGGGTCAGGTTGAGCAGGTCCGGGTCACCGTTGGTGTCCTTCGGATGCCCGTCCAGAAAATCCGCTTGGTAGTCCTCCGGGGACAGTTGCATCCCCTGGATGACCGTGCCCCATGCGCCGTCGACGACGCCGATCCGCTCGTCCAGAATGTCTCTGAGACGCTGCGTCCGAGCCTCCGTCTCGCGTATGCGTTCCGCCCTGTCCTGCCTGCTCTGCGACACCGTGATGTCCTCGTCCGAAGAGTTGCTCACCGAGTGATCCGCTCCCGTCGTTGATGACACGATCAGTCAGGCTACCTCCTGGACGGGGTTCGCCCGGATTCTGAGAGGCTCGGGCCGTAGGCTGTAGCGATGACGGATCGAGACCCGAGCGCCGCGGGAACGGGCGAGCAGCCGTCCTTGGTCGAGCCGGTGGTGATCGCCGCGTTCGAGGGGTGGAACGACGCCGGCGAGGCCGCGAGCACCGCTCTGGAGCACCTCGAGCTCAGCTGGGACGCGCAGCCCCTGACCTCGATCGATCCCGAGGAGTACTACGACTTCCAGGTCACACGGCCGCACGTGAAACTGGCCGACGGCGTCACCCGCAAGATCGAGTGGCAGACCACCCGGCTGTCCTGGGCCACGCTGCCCGGCACCGATCGCCACGTGGTGCTCGTCAGCGGTATCGAGCCCAACATGAGATGGCGCGCATTCTGCCGTGAACTGATCGGTCACCTCGAGCGGCTGGGCGTGACGAAGGTCATCACCCTCGGTGCGCTGCTGACCGAGGTCCCGCACACCCGGCCCACCCCGGTGAACGGGATCTCCTGGGACGTCGACTCGTTCAAGTCGATGGGCACCGAGCCCTCGAACTACGAGGGGCCGACCGGGATCGTGGCGGTGTTCCAGCAGGCCTGTGTCGAGGCCGGGGTACCGGCGATGTCGTACTGGGCCGAGGTCCCGCACTACGTCTCCCAGGCCCGCGTGCCCAAGGCCGCGGTGGCTCTGCTCCACCGGATCGAGGAGGCGCTCGACGTCGAGGTCCCGCTCGGCGGGCTGCCGGAGGCGGCCGAGGAGTGGGAGCGCACGGTCTCGGAGATGGCCGACGCCGACGACGAGGTCCGCGAGTACGTCCGCCAGCTCGAGGAGCAGGCCTCCGAGTCCGACGCCGAGGACGCCGAGTCGGACCTGCGCGAGACCAGCGGCGACGCCATCGCCGCCGACTTCGAGCGCTACCTGCGTCGCCGCGGCTCCGGCCCGGGCGGCGCCGTCTCCTGACCCGACCCCTCGCGTCGTGGAGCCCGGACGCGAAATCGCGGCCGTCCCCGGTGCGTCAGGGCTCCACGACGCGAGGTGGTGGACGGTGGTGACGGGA
>CBIHNM010000081.1:0-15916 GCA_966211265.1 uncultured Pseudonocardia sp. | reverse complement strand
GAGGAGTTCCGCGCCGCGGGCGGACGGTACTGCCACGCCTCGGAGTTCACCGAGATCGACCAGGCCCGCGACAAGGACGTGGTCGTGGTCGGCTACGGCAAGTCCTCCTGCGACATCGCCGTCGCGCTCGACGCGGTGTCGTCGTCGACGACGGTCGTGGCCCGCGAGCTGCTGTGGAAGATGCCGCGCCGGATCGCCGGCGCGCTGAACTACAAGTACCTGCTGCTCACCCGCCTCGGCGAGGGCCTGGTCCGCTACGCGCACCTGGCCGGGTTCGAGAAGTTCCTGCACGGGCCGGGCAAGGGCGTGCGGAATCAGATGATGGGCAGCCTGCAGGGCCAGATCGTGCGCCAGCTGCGGTTGGAGAAACTCGGCCTGGTGCCCGGCGGCTCGCTGGAGGACATCGCGCGCAGCACCGTCAGCCTGGCCACCGAGGGCTTCTACGAAGGGGTGACCGAGGGGTCGATCCGGGTCGCCCGCGACACCGTCATCGAGCGGCTGGGGGTCCGCGAGGGCCGCCCGGTCGCGGAGCTGGCCGACGGCACCGTGGTCGGGGCCGACGTCGTGGTCTGCGGCACCGGGTTCCACCAGCGGATCCCGTTCCTGTCCCAGGAGGTACGCGACCGCCTGGTCGACGAGCGCGGAAACTTCGAGCTCTACCGCCAGATCCTGCCGCACACCGTCGCGGACCTGACGTTCTGCGGCTACAACTCCTCGTTCCTCTCGCCGCTCTCGGCGGAGGTCGCGGCGCTGTGGATCGGCTGCCACCTGGCCGGCGGTGTGGACCTGCCCCCGCTCGAGGACCGCCGCCGCTACGTGCAGACCCGTCTGCGCTGGATGGAGGAGCGGACCGAGGGCAAGCACGCCCACGGGACCAACATCATCCCGTTCTCGGTGCACAACATCGACGAGATGCTCTCCGACCTCGGCGCCGGCCTCGGCCGGGTCCGCCGGCTGGGCGAGTGGCTGCTGCCGGTCGACCCGAGGGCCTACGCCCGGGTCGCCCGGACGCTGCTGGCCCGGCACGCACCGCCGACGGCGGTCCCCGCCCCGGCGTCGCCCTCGTCGCTGCACGCGGGGTGAGCCCGGACCCGACGCCCGCCCCGCCGCGGCCGGCCACACCCCTCGCCGGGGTGCGGACGGCCGCGGCGCATCCCGGCTCGTCACCCGGCCCCCGCGGCACGCCGGCGGGCGCCCGGGTGCCACAAGCCCGGCGCGGCCGTACGATGATCTCGTGACGACCGTCGCCGGACCGGAATCCCTCTCCGACGAGCTCACCGCGCCGGTTCCGCCGCGGCGACTCATCGTCACCGTCTACGGCCTCTACTCCCGCGAGCGCGGGGGGTGGCTCTCGGTGGCGTCGCTCGTGCGGCTGCTCGGCGATCTCGGCGTCGAGGGCCAGGCGGTGCGCTCGGCGGTGTCCCGGCTCAAGCGGCGCGGCCTGCTCGACGCCGAACGTCACGGCGGCGCGGCCGGCTACCGGCTCTCCGCGGCCGCGCGGAGTCTGCTCGGCGAGGGCGACGAACGGATCTTCTCCCGGCGACGCGCGGGCCCGGACGAGGGGTGGCTGCTGGTCGCGTTCTCGGTACCCGAGAGCGCCCGCGACCAGCGCCACCAGCTGCGCAGCCTGCTGATCCGGCTCGGGTTGGGCACCGTCGCACCCGGGCTCTGGGTCGCTCCCGCGCACCTGGAACCCGAGGTGTCGCACGCCCTGGAACGGGCCGGGCTGCGCGGGTTCACCGACCTGTTCCGCAGCCGGCACGTCGCCGGGCGCCCGCTCGCCGACACCGTCGCGTCCTGGTGGGACCTGGACGCGCTGGACGCGCAGTACACGGCGTTCCTGGAGCGCCAGCGCCCCGTGCTGCGGGCCTGGCAGGGGTCCGACCACCCTCCCCGCCAGGCGTTCGCCGACTTCGTGACGCTGGTGACCGTCTGGCGGCGGCTGCCCTACCTCGACCCGGGCCTGCCCCTGCAGGGGTTGCCCGCGGACTGGGCCGGCAGCCACGCCGAGGAGCTGTTCGGCGAGCTGCGCGCACGCCTGGCCGGTCCGGCACGGGAGCACGTCACCCGCGCGCTCGAGAGCTCCTGACGGGCATCGGTGTCACCCGCGGCGCGCCGCCACCGTCTCGATCTCGATCATCGCCTCGGGCTGCCAGAGCGCGGTCACCCCGACCCCGGTCATCGCCGGGTAGGTGCGACCGCACAGCTCCTTCCAGACCGCGCCGATCTCCCTGCCACGGGCCTGGTAGCCGGGGACGTCGGTCAGGTAGATCCGCACCGAGAGCAGGTCGGAGGGCTCCGATCCGGCGGCGCGCAGCGCGGTGATGACGTTGGTCAGCACCTGGCGGAACTGGTCGACGATGTCGCCGTCGACGATCCGGCCGGTGGCGTCCATCGCCGTCTGACCGGAGAGGTGGACGGTGTCGCCGTAGCGGACGGCGTAGGTGAACCCCGACGGTCTGGCCAGGGTGTCGGCGTTGATCAGCTCGATGGCGGCGTGGCCGGTGGAGGCGCTCATGTCAGCTCTTCCTGTCGGGTTCGGTGGAGGTGGGCAGGCCGGCGCCGGTGAGCTGGGCGCGCAGCGCCGCACCGTCCTCGTCGGCCAGGGCGGCCGCGCGCAGTCGGGCCAGCACCGGTGCGGCGTCGTCGCGGCCGGTCAGCCGCCGCGCGGCCGTCATGAGCAACGCGAAGCTGTCGCTGCCGTGCTCGTAGGTGGCGCCGTAGCCCTTGAGCAGGCGCGGACACTCGGCCACCTCGAGGGCCAGATCCGGATCGGTCGCGGCGAGGTCGAGGACGAACGCCGTCCACTCCTCGATCGCGGCCTGCTCGCGGACGAATCTCAGGGAGCGGGGTCGCATCGGTCTCATCCGGGCCATCGTGGACAGCAGGGTGTAGCCGGTGACCGATGTCGTGTCGAGGACCAGCCCGTCGCGGGTGACCCGGGTGACCAGGCGGTTGAACGCGCCCGACCGGCGCAGGACGCGCCCGAGCCGGTAGGGCAGCGTGTCGGTGATCTCGTCGACCTGGGGGTGCAGGTACTCGTTGACCCGCGTCACCTGGGCGGTCGTGGCCCGGGCCTCGGCGCGCACCCGTTCCATCCGGCGCTGCCGGGTCTTCTGCAGCGCGACGTGGATCGTGTCCTGGTAGCACATCCACAGCGCCAGCTGCCGGGACGCGGCGACGGTCAGCCGGGCCGTGTCGTCGGCCTCGGCGTCCACGGCGGCGAACGCGCGGACCCGGTCGAGGTACCGCTCGGCGTAGTCGAGGTCCTGGTAGAGCCCGGTCCGGACGAGGCCGTGCAGCACCGTCGAGCGGGCGGCGGCCGGCAGGTCGACGGTCCGGCGGGCCAGATCGGCCAGGTCCGGGCCGACCAGCGAGGCCGGGTCCGTCGCGGCGATCGCGGTGCGCCGCGCCTCCTCCCGGTCCTTGCGCTCGGTCTCGGTGACCGGGCGCGTACCGATGGTGATCTCCACCGGCTTCGGCCCGGCCGGTGACCGCCCGCCGGACGGCGCGTTCGCGCACGCGTCGACACCGCCGGCGAACGCGGCCAGGCTGGTCCCGACCCCCTTGCCGGCGTCGCGGATCGCCTGTTCGAACTGCTCCCGGGCAAAGGGCAGCACCCCGGATCCCGCGACCGCGCCGAACAGGGCCGCCGAGATCACGCTGCGGTGCCGCTCGGCGATCGCGGCGAAGTCGGCGGCGATCAGACGGTGCGCGGCCCGACCCGCGGCCGCGACCAGCTCCGCGGAGTCCACCCGGCCGTCCCCGAGATGCATCTTCTCCTCGATCGAGTAGACCCGGTTCGTCGAGGTGATCAGCGTCGTCCGGTCGGGGGTGGCGAACCCGCGTTGCACCGCGCGACCGCACTCCATCAGCTCCGAGGCGACGACGAGGTCCACCTGCCCCGGGCTGGGGAACACGCTCAGCACCGGCTCCGGGTGTCCCGCCGGGTCCGCGTCGACGGCCGAGGGCGGGTAGAGCTCGACGTAGTAGACCGTGGCGCCGGTGCGCTGGGCGACGCCGGCCACCGACGTCGTCTGGGCGTGGTACCCGGCGTTCTCGGCGACGGCGACGATCCAGTCGGCGAGCACGCCGCCGCCCTCGCCGCCCATCGCGAGCACCGCGATCGTGATCGGCCGCCCGCCCGAGTACCAGCCGGCCCCGTGGGCCTGCGGGGACGGGGCGGGACGCAGGGTGGGCATCAGGAAGCCACCTCCATCCGGGCGGCCCGGCGCTCCGGGCCCCGGGACGCGAGAGAGATCCACCAGGAGCGGACACGGGCGCGTAGCCGTTCCGAGCGGCTCGGGTTGTCGACGACGTCGGTGCGGTAGAACGACGGGCAGAGCACCGCCGCGTGCGCGTTGTTGCCGCAGACCCCGCATCCGACGCAGCTGTCCAGCACGGTCGCGATCGGGTCGCTGCGCAGCGGGTCGGGGTTGTCGGTGATGGTCAGCGACGGGCAGCCCGAGATCCGGATGCACGCGTGGTCGCCGGTGCAGGTCTCCGGGTCGACGCCGAAACGCTCGCGCACGACCCGCTCGCCCCTGTCCAGCTTCGCCGCCCGCTCCTTCTTCACCCGGCGCTGGCGGTTGAGCTGGCACTCGGACTGCATGACCAGCAGCTCGGGGCCCTTCTCCTTCCGGCGGAACGCGCGCACGAACGTGTCCTTGACGCGTTGCACGTCGTAGGTGTGGTCGATCGTCGTGGCCCGGGTGATCCCGAGCCCGCGGGCGGCCTTCTCGATCGGGTGCCGCGTCGAGCGGCGCTCGGAGTCCGCGTGCGAGGACAGCACGTCCTGCCCGCCGGTGGCGGCGGCGTAGTCGTTGTCCACCACGACCATCACCTGGTCGCTCTTGTTGAACACCGCGTTGCCGACGCCGGAGGTCAGGCCGTTGTGCCAGAACCCGCCGTCACCCATGATCGACAGCGAGCGCTTCTCCGACCCCCCGCCGGAGAACGCCGCCGCGCCGGCCGCGCCGAGGCCGTATCCCATCGTCGTCGCGCCCAGGTCGAAGGGGGCGTTGATCGCGAACAGGTGGCAGCCGATGTCGGCGCTGACGTGGTGCTGCCCGGTCTCGCGTTCGGCGAGCTTGAGGCCGGAGAAGATCGGCCGTTCCGGACAGCCGGTGCACAGGCCCGGCGGGCGGGCCGTGACGACGCCGGCGGCGACCCGCGGGGCCAGCGGGCTCGCCGGGTCGGCCACGTCGCGCAGCAGCGACGGCCGGTGCGTGACCACGCCGGGGGCGTACCTCGTCAGGAACGCGTCGAGCCCGCGGGTCACGACCTGCGAGGTGTACTCGCCGCCGGCGGCGAGCATGTCCTTGCCGTGCAGCACCGCCGGCACGTCGGCGCGGCGCAGGATCGCGTGCAGGTTCTGCTCGATGTAGTCGGGCTGCCCCTCCTCCACCATGATCACCGCGCGCTTCCCGGCGCAGAACTCGACGATCTCGGAGTCGATGACCGGGTAGGTCACGTTCATGACGTAGGTCGGCACGCGGGTGCGGCCGAACGCGTCCGAGGCGCCGAGCATCTCCATCGACCGGTTCACGGTGTTGTAGAGCCCGCCCTGCACGATGATCCCGACGTCGTCGCAGACGCCGTCGCCCGGGAAGACCTCGTTCATGCCCCGCTCGCGGATGAATTCCACCGCAGCCGGCCAACGCTGCTCGAGCTTCTCCCGCTCGTGCAGGAACGACGCCGGCGGCAACACGATCCGGTCGACGGCACGCCGGGGGCTGTCGGCGGCCTGCGCGACCGTCATCGGCGGGCGCCGGTTGTCCTTGGCGACGAAACCGCCGTGCAGATGACACGATCGCAGCCGCAGCTCCAGGAACACCGGGGTGTTGCTCGCCTCGGACAGCTCGAAGCCCGCCTCGACGGCGTCCACGATCGCAGTGGTGTTCGGCCGCGGGTCGAGCAGCCACATCTGAGACTTCATCGCGAACGCGTGCGAGCGCTCCTGCATGATCGAGGAGCCCTCGCCGTAGTCCTCGCCGAGGATCACCAGCGCCCCGCCGGTGACTCCACCGGAGGCCAGGTTGGCCAGCGCGTCGGAGGCCACGTTCGTGCCGACCGGGGACTTGAAGGTGATCGCGCCACGCAGCGGCTGGTGCACCGATGCCGCGAGCATCGCGGCGGCGGTCGCCTCGGAGGCGGAGTTCTCGAACCGGACGTCGAGCTCGTCGAGGATCTCCCGGGCGTCCCCGAGCACGTCCATCAGGTGCGAGATCGGCGCGCCCTGGTAGCCGCCGACATAGGCGACGCCGGACTGCAGCAGCGCCTTCGTCACGGCCAGGATGCCCTCGACGTACAGCGTCTCGCCCGCGCCGGAACGCAGCTTCTGCACCTCGGCGGCAAAGGACCGTTCGGCCATGCCTGCTCCTCGGGTCGTGGTGGTGGGCTCTGCCGCCGACGCTACGAACGTCGCGCCGCGGCGCCTATCCGGTGCGCGTGCCCGCTGTCCCCTCGGCGCGGGCCGCCCCCGATCCGGGGCCGCGTCACACGCCCAGAGCGGTGAGGTGCTCGAACCGCAGCCCCAGATCGGTCACCGCGACCGCGACCGGCGCCAGCGCGGCGCGCAGGTTGGCCGATGCGCACGGTGGGAGGTCGTCGCGGGCCACCGCATCGCACAGAGCCGTGTAGATGTCGAGCAACGCCTGCTCGCCCGATGTCAGCGATCCCCCGATGAGGTCGGTCGTGGTCATGGGACGGCCTCCTCAGGCGGTCGGACGGGCGTCGGTGAGCCGGCGGGCCTTGAGCTCGAACCGGGGCAGCTCACCGGTCGCGGCGCGCTGCAGCAGGAAGCGCAGGCCCTCATGGGCGTCGGCGAGCTCGCCGCCGAGGCGGTCCGAGAGCAGCGCCCAGGCGGCGTCGTCCACGACCGGCGAGGGCTCGACGAGCAGCACGATCTCGTCCCGGTCGCCGCGGCGCTCGATCCGGATCTGGAACTCCTCGATCCCGTCCAGACCACGGATGATCGCCTCGACCGCGCCCGGGTAGACGTTCGTGCCCCGGACCAGCTTCATGTCGTCGACCCGGCCGATGATCCCGCCCTCGTAGAGGTCCCAGGTCCGGCCGGACGACGACCGCGTGTGCGGCACCTTCACCACCAGGTCCGACGTGCGGTAGCGCAACAGCGGCGTGGTGCTGCGCCCGAACGAGGTGCACACCCGCTCGCCACGCTCGCCGTAGCCGACCTCGCGTCCGGTGTCCGGGTCGATCACCTGCTCGAGCAGGTGGTCCTCGATCACGTGACATCCGCCGGGCTGCTCGACCGGCTCGAACATGACGATCGTCGACACCTCGGTCATGCCGGCGGTGTCGTAGGCCTTCGCGCCCCAGCGGCGCTCGATCAACGCCTTGGTCTCCGGGATCGACCCGGCCGGCTCGCCGGAGAGGATCACGGTTCGCACCGGGCCGCCGGGCAGGTCGATGCCCAGCTCCTCGGCCTCCTGGGCCAGCCGAAGCGCGTAGGTCGGGGTGGAGGCGACGACGGTCGCACCGAAGTCGGCGATCTGGCGCACCCGCGCCGTGGTGGTCTGCGCACCGCCGGGGATGGTCAACGCGCCGATCTTCTCCAGGCCGTTGTGCAGGCCCCAGAACCCGATGAACGAGCCGTAGCCGAACGCCACGTAACCGATGTCGTGCGGTCGGACCCCGGCGCCCCACAACGCGTAGCACCACATCTCCGCCGCCCACGACCAGTCCTTGCGCGAGTCCAGCGCGCGCAACGGGGTGCGGCCGGAGGTGCCGCTCGTGGTGTGCAGCCTGATCGCGTTCTCCGCGCCGGTGACCGGCAGCTCACCGAACGGCGGGTGCGCCTGCTGCGAGGCCATCCACTCGTCGCGGGTGAGGAACGGGATGCGGTCGACATCGGCCCAGGTCCGAAGCCGTTCCGGCTCGACGTGCGCGAGCGCGCGCCGGTAGTGCGGACTGCGCTCCTTCGCCCACGCCACGACCCGGCGCAGCTTGGCCATCTGCAGCTCCCGCAGGTCCTCGCGGGCCATCAGCTCGGTCTTGGGGTTCCAGAACGGTTGGTCGGTCATCGTGTCCCTCCCCGGGACGACCCCGGCGGTCTTTATGCCACTCACATGACGTTCGTCATCACAGCACGTCATCGCCACGTCCGACAAGCCCGGAACCGACCGCGGCGACCGGCCTCGCAGCGCCGTCGTAGCCCGGAAACGCGGCGTTCGTCCCCTCGGCGCGGGATGTACCGGCCCTGCTTGCCGATCGACCGGACATCGTGTTTTTCTGTCGTACGTCATCGAGTCAACATAGAAGTGGGTGCGACGATGCGTCTGGCCACGCTGCGGACCGGCCTCGGCACGGTCGCCGCGGTCGCCGCCGGTGAGCGGTGGACCGCACTGCCGTTCCCCGACGTCGGGACGTTGCTCGCGGATCCGCTCGGGATCGCGACCGCCCGGTCGGCGGCCGGCCCGGCCCTCGACCCGCGGGGGTTCGCACCGGTCGTGCCGCACCCGTCGAAGATCGTGTGCTGCGGGCACAACTACGCCGGGCACATCCGTGAGATGGGCCGTCCGCTGCCGGAGCACCCGACCCTGTTCACCAAGTTCGCCGACACCCTCACCGGCCCGTCCGACGTCGTGACCGTCCCCGCCTGGGCCGAGGGTCTGGACTGGGAGGCCGAACTGGCCGCGGTCCTCGGGTCGCCCCTGTACCGGGCGACCCGCGGGGAGGCGGCCGCCGCGATCGCCGGATGGACGTGCGCCAACGACCTCTCGGTGCGCAGCTGGCAGCACCACACCGGCCAGTGGCTGCCGGGCAAGGCGTTCGACGCCACCACCCCGCTGGGCCCGGTCCTGGTCACCGCCGACGAGCTGGACCCCCGCACCGGGCTGACGCTGAGCTGCCGGGTCAACGGCACGACCGTGCAGCGCGGCGACACGGCCGACCTGGTCTTCGACGCCGCCACGCTGCTGTCCTACGTCTCCGCGTTCACCCGCCTGCGGCCCGGTGACGTCGTGCTCACCGGCACCCCGGCCGGCGTCGGCGCGGCCGCCGACCCGCCCCGTGCGCTCTCCGACGGCGACGTCGTCGAGGTCGAGCTGACCGGCGTCGGCGTCCTGCGCACCCCGATCCGCATCGACGACACCACCTCACCCGGAGCCGGAGCCCCGGCCGTTCTAGGAGGAACCGCATCATGAGCGACGACAAGCAGGGCACCGAGCTCGACGTCGTGGCCGTCCCGGTCGTGACCCGGGCCGGGGCGGAGGAGGCCGGGACCGGCCAGTCCGGGGGCGCGGTGCGCATCTCCGGGGTCTCGCCGCAGCACACCCCGGCCACCCGGATCTGGTACGGCAAGGTCTCCAACGAGCCCGGCTTCCGCTCGCTGCCGCACCACCACGGGGAGGCCGAGACCGGCGGTTACGTCCTGAAGGGGACGGGTCGGATCTGGTTCGGCGAGAACTACGAGCGGTGGGTCGAGCTGACGGAGGGCGACTTCGTGTTCGTCCCGCCCTACATGCCGCACGTCGAGGGCAACGTGTCGACCACCGAGGAGCTCGTGTGGCTGACCTGCCGGACACCGGACAACATCGTCGTCAACCTCCCCGAGGTCGACGACGCGATCCTCGAGGGGTACCGCCGCGCATGAGCACCGACCGGACCGTCCCGATGCCCGACGGCACAGCCCGCAACAGCTCCCCGCTGCTGGCCGCACTGGAGCTGACCCCGGACGGCGACGACGCGTTCCTGGGCACCCACCAGGTGATCCCGAGCGGGCGCGCCTACGGCGGTGAGATCGTCGCGCAGGCGCAGCGGGCGATGTCGCTGACCGTCGGCGACGACCGCCGGGTGAACAGCCTGCACGGCTTCTTCCTGCGCGCCGGCGACGTGAACGACAAGACCCGCTGGGAGGTCGAGCGGATCCGCGACGGACGCGGCTTCTCCCACCGCGCGGTACGCGGCGTGCAGAACGGCAAGGAGATCTTCCGGGCGATGGCCCATTTCGGCGTCCCGGCCGACGGGGTCACCCACGCCGACACGCTGCCCGCCGGCGCCGGCGATCCGGAGACGCTGCCAAGTGCCGCCGACGTCCTCGGCGAGACCGAGACGCGCGACGCCGAGTACTGGCGGTTCCACCGCAGCTTCGACATCCGGCACTCCCCGTCCGCGCTCTACACACACGCCGACGGTGACCGCGGGCGCCGCCAGACCGTCTGGCTCAGGGCCTGGGACCGGCTGCCCGACGACCCGGCGCTGCACCGCAGCGCGCTCGCCTACGTCTGCGACTACACGATGCTGGAACCGATCCTGCGCCACCACGGCGCCGCCTGGGCCACCGACGGCGTCGTCACCGCGAGCCTGGACCACGCGATGTGGTGGCACGACGACGGCCGGATGGACGACTGGGTCGCCCTGGTGCAGGACTCCCCCTACGCCGGCCGCGGCACCGGTCTCGGCCGGGCCCGGCTGTTCTCCGCCGACGGCCGCCTGCTGGCCTCGGTCGTCCAGGAAGGGCTGGTGACGGTCCCGTGAGCACCGCGAAGAAGATCGTCTCCGTCGGTGGCGGCCCCGGTGGGCTGTTCTCGTCGATCCTGCTCAAGAAGTCAGACCCCTCCCGCGAGATCACCGTCTACGAGCGCAACGCCGCCGACGACACGTTCGGCTTCGGCGTGGTGTTCTCCCAGGAGACGCTGGAGAACATCGAGGCCGCCGACCCGGAGTCGCTGGGCCGGATCGCCGCGGAGTTCCGGCACTGGTCGGCGATCGACGTCGACTTCCTGGGCACCTGGGAACGCTCCGACGGGCACGCCTTCGCCGCGCTGGAGCGCAAGCGGCTGCTCGGCATCCTCGGTGAACGGGCCGTCGAGCTCGGCGTCGACGTCCGGTACTCCACCGAGGCCCCGGCGCTCGTCGGGCTGCGCCGCGACAACGACCTGGTGATCGCCGCGGACGGCGTCAACTCCCCGATCCGCACCGCACTGGCCGACGAGTTCGGCCCGACGGTGGACCGGCGCACCGCGAAGTACGTCTGGTTCGCCACCACGCGTCCGTTCGACTGCTTCACCTTCCAGTTCGTCGAGACCGCCTTCGGCCTGTTCTGGGCGCACATCTACCCCTTCGACGGCGAGCGATCGACGTTCATCGTCGAGACCGACGAGGACACATGGCGCCGCGCCGGCCTCGCTGAGTTCGCCGACGTTCCTCGCGCGCCGGGCGAGAACGACGAGGCGAGCATGCGGTTCTGCGAGGAGATCTTCGCCGGCCTGCTCGACGGGCACGGCCTGATCGGCAACAACTCCGGCTGGATCTCCTTCGGCGTGGTCCGCAACGCACGCTGGTCGGCCGGCAACACCGCCCTGGTCGGCGACGCCGCGCACACCGCGCACTTCTCGATCGGATCGGGGACCAAGCTCGCCCTCGAGGACGCGATCGGCCTGGCCGGTGCCGTGGACCGGGAACCGACCGTCGACGCCGCCCTCAAGGCCTACACCGAGGACCGCAAACCGGTCGTCGCCTCGATGCAGCGCTCCGCCCAGACGAGCCTGGAGTGGTTCGAGGGAGCGCGCCGCTACCGGCACCTGCCGGCGGAGCAGTTCGTGTTCCAGCTGCTCACCCGCAGCCAGCGGGTCACCTACGACAACCTCAAGCTGCGCGATGCCGGCTACGTCGGACGCGTCGACGCCTGGCTGGCCACGGCCACCCGGGCCGCCGCATGCGAGGTCGACGACGGGACCCCGCCGATGTTCCATCCGTTCCGGCTGCGCGGACTGGAACTGGCGAACCGGATCGTCGTCTCGCCGATGGCGCAGTACTCGGCCACCGACGGTGTCCCGAACGACTGGCACCTGGTACACCTCGGCGGGCGCGCCCAGGGCGGGGCCGGCCTGGTCATGACAGAGATGATCTGCACCTCCGCCGACGGCCGGATCACCCCGGGCTGCCCCGGCCTCTACACCGACGAGCAGCGCGACGCCTGGGCCCGGATCGTGGCCTTCGTCCACGACCGGACCGACGCCAAGATCGGCGCGCAGGTCGGGCACGCCGGGCGCAAGGGTTCGACGAAGGTCATGTGGGAGGGCATCGACGAGCCCCTCGCGCAGGGCAACTGGGAGATTCTCGCCCCGTCCCCCCTCCCCTACCGGCCGGACAGCCAGACCCCCCGGGAGGCGACGGAGGCCGACCTGGACCGGGTCGTGGCCGACCACGTCGACGTCGCCCGGCGCGCGGCCGAAGCCGGGTTCGACCTGCTGGAGCTGCACTTCGCCCACGGCTACCTGGTGTCGAGCTTCCTGTCGCCGCTGTCCAACCGGCGCACCGACTCCCACGGCGGCAGCCTGGTGAACCGGGCCCGGCTGGGCCTGCGGATCCTCGACGCCGTCCGCGAGGTGTGGCCCGAGGAGAAGCCGATCAGCGTGCGGATCAGCGCCACCGACTGGGTAGACGGCGGCTTCGACGGCGACGACGCGGTCGCCCTGGCCCCGATGCTCGCCGCGCACGGGGCGGACATCGTCGATGTCTCCACCGGCCAGACCAGCACCGACGCGGACCCGGCCTACGGGCGGCTCTACCAGACCCCGTTCGCCGACCGGATCCGTCAGGAGACCGGGGTCCCGACGATCACCGTCGGCGCCGTCTCCTCGGTCGAGGACGCCAACACCATCATCGCCAGTGGCCGGGCGGATCTGTGCGCGCTCGCCCGGCCGCACCTGGTGGACCCCTACTGGACCTGGAACGCGGCCCTGGACCAGAACTACCGCGGGCTCCGGCCACCGCGGCAGTACCGGTCCGGGCTCTCGGCCCGCCGCCGTGCGCAGCAGGCGTGAGGGCGGGCGCGTTCGGGAGCCGGCGTGACGGCCCGCACCTCCCTAGGACGTCGCGAGGAGCTCGCGGAGGTGCTGGTCGACCTGCCCGATGTAGGTGGGTGCCACGCCGAACAGCGCGAGGTGGCCCAGCACGTCGTCGATCACCCGTAGCTGCGAGTTCGGCGTCAACGCCTGCTCGGTCTCGTGGTCGCGGACCGGGAAGAACATGTCCTCGTTGATCGGCATGATCCGGGTGGTCGCCGCGTTGCGCCCGAGTGCCGCGGCCAGGTCTCCCCCGGTGTGCCGGGCGACGTCGCCGCGCTGCCACTTCCACGCCATGCACAGCAGGTCGTTCGGGTCCATCGCGGTGAAGTAGGGCTCCAGGAAGCCCGCCATGAACGCCTCCTTCGACTCGAACTCCAGCGCCCGCCACACCTCCTGCTTCCAGAACTCGGTGGAGAAGCCCATCACCGCCCAGATCCCGGCGTGCCGCTTGAGCCCGTCGACGACGTCGGCGTGGGACGAGTACTCCCCGCCCTTGAACCCCGGATCGGAGGTGATCGCCTCGATCAGCGCCGTGCCGAACAGGAAGTCGTGCGGGGTGTTCTGCGCCGTACCCGCGATCGGCGCCGCCCGCTTCACCTTCTCCGGGAAGCGCACCATCCATTCGTAGGTCTGCTGCGCACCCATCGACCCGCCGACCACCAGCTGCAGGGTCTCGATGCCGAAGTGCTCGCGCAGCAGCCGTTCCTGGGCCACCACGTCGTCGCCGATCCGCACGTGCGGGAAGCGCGACATCCCGATGTCGGCGTTGGCCCCGGACGCGTTGTGCGGGCTCGTCGACAGGCCACCGCCGATCTGGTTGACCACGACGATGAAGTACCGGTCCGGGTTCAGGGCGTGCTCGGGACCGATGTAGACGTCGCGGAAGATCTGGTGCGTACCCGAGTACCAGGTCGTGACGAGGATGGCGTTGTCGCGCGCCTCGTTCAGCGTGCCGAACGTGGCGACGGCGAGCCGGCAGTCCGGGATCGAGCCGCCCTCCTCCAGGTCGAGCCGGCCGACGCCGACGAGGTCGTAGTCGCCGTGGAACTCGTGTGTGTAGAACGGGTTCTCGATCATGATCGTCTCCCTAACGGGCGGTGTAGCCGCCGTCGATGACCAGCTCGGAGCCGGTGACCCACCTGGCCTGGTCCGAGGCGAGGTAGACAGCGCCCCAGGCGATGTCGTCCGGCTCGCCGGTGCCGCCCAGCGGGTGGGCGGGGTCGAGCAGACCGCGCGCGTCGGCCTCGGAGAGGCCGGCATCGCTCGCGTAGCGCTGCACCATGTTCGTGAAGATGAAGCCGGGATGGATCGAGTTGACCCGGATGTTCTCCGGCGCGTAGGTCAGCGCGTCGTTCTTGCTCATGACCCGGACCGCACCCTTGGAGGCGTGGTAGGGCGGCACGTCCGCACCACCGAGGATCCCGTAGATCGACGAGATGTTGATGATCGAGCCCGACCCGGCGGTCCGCATGTGGGGGATCACGTGCTTGGTGCACAGGAACACCGCGGTCGAGTTGACCGCCATGACCCTTTCCCAGTCGGCGAGGTCGAGCTGGTCGGTCGGCTTGTTGACCCCCTCGATGCCGGCGTTGTTGACCAGCACGGTGATCGGGCCGAGCTCCTCGGCGACCGCGGAGAGCGACGAGGACACCTCGTCCTCGCGGGTGACGTCGACCTGCGTGAAGATCGCCCTCGCTCCGCTCGCGGCGAGCTTCTCGGCGACCTCCCGGCCGCGTTCGTCGCGATCCAGGACGGCGACCGCGGCGCCCTCCTCGGCCATCCTGGTGGCCATGGCCTCCCCGAGGCCGTTACCGCCGCCGGTGATGACGGCGACCTTGCCGCTGAGACGAGACATGGGGCGTTCCTTTCCTGACCGGGCGTCGAGCAGCTCGGACGACTGTCGCCCCTGTCCCACCGGCAGGCCCTGTCCGATGTTGGGACACGGCACGACCTTGACGGGTGGCGCACGATGTGAGGAGGAACACAGGGAGGTGCCGGCGTGCGGGACTCCGCGGACCGTCGCTACGTGCTGGCCGCCGCGCGGGCGGACTTCCTCGAAGGGGCCAGCGACCCGCTCCGCAGCGGGGTGGCCGACCACGTGGTGGCCTCGTGGCGCCGCAGCATCTCCTGCGGGGTCCAGCCCTCGGCCGTCCAGAGCCCGTTCTTCACCGAGCTCGACTACGGCTCACGCCTGGTCCGGTGCGCGGAGCCGGTGCGCGACCAGCTGGCCGAGCAGGTGGCCGACATCCCGATGTGCGTCGCGCTGACCGACGACAAGGCCCGGCTCCTGACCCGCAAGGACAGCTCGTCCTCGTTCGGCCGGGTCACCGACCGCGTCTGCTTCGCGCAGGGGTTCGGCTACGCCGAGGGGACGGTCGGGACCAACGGTGTCGGGACGGTGCTGGAGTACGGCCGGTCGGTGCACATCGTGGGTCCCGAGCACTTCGTCGACACCCTGCAGTCGTTCGCGTGCGCGGGCGCCCCGGTCCGGGACCCGTTCACCGGGCGGATCGAGGGTGTCCTCGACATCAGCTGCTTCGCCGACCACTCGACCCCGATCCTGCACTCCCTGGTCACCTCCGCCGCGGCACGCATCGAGCAGAACCTCGTCAGCGACCGGGACCCGGCACAGCAGGCGCTGTTCGACCTGTACACCCGCGTCGACGCCCGTTCCCGGGACGCCGTCCTGGCCGTCGGTCCGACGCTGGTCATGGAGAACAGCCGCATGCGGTCGACGCTGGTGGCCCTCGACCGGGACTCGCTCGAGAGCCACGTCCGGTACCTGATGCGCCGGCACACGACCGTCGACGACCGGATCGACCTGCCCTCGGGCGTGCGCGTCCGGTTCCGTGCCTCGACCGTCGCGGTCGGGAACGAGGTGGCCGGGATGGTCGGCGTGGTCACCGTGCCGCCGGCGGTAGACGGCGCGCCGCCGACCCCGGCACGTTCCCGGCCCGGGGCCGTGGGCACCGGCTCGGCGGCCCTCCCGCCCTCACGCACCGCGGGGTCCACCTGCCCGGCGTTCTCCGCCGCCGCCGCGCCGGTGGACGACGCCGTGCGGGGCGCGAACCCGGTCCGGGTCCTCGGCGAGGCCGGAAGCG
>CBIHNM010000080.1:0-15917 GCA_966211265.1 uncultured Pseudonocardia sp. | reverse complement strand
ACGCGCGGTGCGCGGGGTGCGCGACCCGTGGCTGCGCGCGCGACTGCCGGTTCCGTGCGCGACTGCGGGTTCGGTGCGCTCCGTGCGCGCCCGGGTGGGGTCGGTCGGGACCGTGGGTCACGGGGCGAGGAGGGTGGCGAGCCGGGCGAGGACCTCGCCGAACTCGTCGAGGTCGCGCCAGTCCCAGCGCACCACCGGCGAACCGGTGGCCCGCACCGCGTCCTCGCGTCGCTTCTCCCGGTGGACGACATCCGACGCGTTCTGTCCCGGCTCGAGCAGCCGGTCGTACTTGACCCTGCCGTCGAACTCGCCGACCACTCCTCTCCCCGGCCACCAGAAGTCCACCCGTGCGATGACACGGCCGGCCGTGTCCCGGACCACGTGCTGCAGCACCGGGCGGGGAAGTCCGGCCCGGGCGAAGCGGACCCGGCTGATCGACTCGCCCGGGCCGTCGGCGGCACCGTCCGCGAACGCGACCACCCTCCGGGCCGCGGGAAGCCCGCGTGCGCCCACCGCACGGGCGAGCGCGTCCGCGAGCTCACCGGTGCCGACGATCTCCCGGTGCAGCGCCGCGTCCGCGACCGCGACGGCCTGCTCGAACGGCAGGGTGCGCGCGACGTCGACGACCGTGCGGGCCGGTGAGGTGACCCGGACACCGTCGACGAGCACGACCTCGCCCGGCGCCAGTTCGGCCCGATGCAGGTGCAGGTAGGTCGTGCGGCGTCCACCGGAGTCGCCGGGCCTGGTCACGTGGCACCGTCGGAGCGGCACCCGCCACAGCGGTAGCCCGTGCAGTGCCGCGGCGGAGACGTGGCTCGCGGCCCCGTCGACCGTCGCGTGCTGGCGTACGGCGGCCCGCGCGGCCAGAGCGTGCCGGGTCTCCGGGTCGGCGAGCCGCTCGTCGTCCGAGCTCAGGTAGGCACCCGGCCGCAGGCGGGTCAGCCGGCCCGCGTGTCGAGCCCGGTCGATCTCGTCGCCGGTGACGCCCTCGGCGCGCAGGTCGGAGCGCAGCAACGGCCGCCCCCGGGTGATGTCCATGGCCCGAAAGCTGCCCCCCTCCCGCACCCAGCACAACGCCCTGCTCCGGACGGCTGTGGACGGGCCCCTCGACCGGGCCCACCGAACCGACATGTGCACAACCCGACGCCAACACCCCTCCCCGCGCACCCCGCCCGACCCGCGCACCCCGCCCGTAGACGCGCACCGGCGCCGCTGACGCGCACCGCACGGACAGCGCGTCGACGCCTTCACCGCGCGCGGACGGGCTGAGTGCGCGGGACTGGCGGAGGTTGCCGGACGGACGGGGCGCGCCGGACGGACCGAGTGCGCGGGGGGTTCGGGGTGCGGGCCCCGGGTGCGGGGGTGGAGTGGCGGGTCAGTCGGCGAGCAGGGACTCGTGACGGGTGGTGGTGCCGTCGGTGGTGCTCAGGAGCGTCTCGTAGGTGCTCGGGGCGTCGGTGTCGGCCTCGGAGAGCAGGGGGACCACGTGCTCGCGCACCTCGAACGGGGACAGGGCGCGGCGGTACGCGTCGATCGAGGCGAAGCGGACGGTCAGGACCCAGTTCTCCGGCTCGTCCACGGAGCGTCCGACCCGGCCGTCGACGAAGCCCCGGGCCGGGCCGAGGAGCTCCAGCGCGCGCTGCGCGCGGGCGCGGAAACGCTCGGCGTCGCCGACCGCCACGCGGAACCTGCAGACCAGCAGCACGGACGCGACGGTAGTCGCCGCCTACGATGGAGGGGCGGCCGGCTCGGCGACGCAACCGCCGGGAGCGTGGCCGCCGCTCCCGGAGACTGGAACCACGATGTCGATCGCACCGGAGACCAGGAGCGACCCGGAGGGTGAGCACCCCGAGGAACGCCCCATCGCCGCGCCCGGACCGGTGCGCACGCCGCGCACCCTGGCCGCCGCCGGCGACCTGCTGCGGGCGCTCGCCGCGCCGGTGCGGATCGCCATCGTGCTGCAGCTGCTCGAGCACGCCCGCTGCGTGCACGACCTGGTCGACGCGCTCGGGGTGACCCAGCCGCTGATCAGCCAGCACCTGCGGGTGCTCAAGGCCGCGGGCGTCGTGGAGGGTGAGCGGCGCGGCCGGGAGGTCCTCTACTCCCTGGTCGACGACCATCTCGCGCACATCGTGGTCGACGCGGTCGCCCACGTCGAGGAGGACGCGTGAACGACCGGGCGGGCATCGCGGAGAACACCGAGAGGTCGACCGCGGGCCCCCGCGGGCTGCGGGCGACCCGCCAGCGCGCGGCGGTCTCCGCCCTGCTCGACCGGCTCGACGACTTCCGCTCCGCGCAGGAGATCCACGAGGAGCTGCGGCGGACCGGCGAGGGCATCGGCCTGACGACGGTCTACCGGACGCTGCAGACCCTGGCCGACGGCGGCGAGGTCGACATGCTGCGCACCGGCAGCGGCGAGGCCGTCTACCGGCGCTGCGACACCGCGCACCACCACCATCACCTGGTCTGCCGCCGCTGCGGCGCGGCCGCCGAGATCGAGGGCCAGGCCGTCGAGGCGTGGGCGCAGAAGGTCGCCGACGAGCACGGCTTCGTCGAGCTCAGCCACACCATCGAGATCTTCGGGCTGTGCCGGCGGTGCGCCGCCGAGCGCGACGTCTCATAACGAGATCCGAGTCACGTCACGGCAGCGCTAACCTCCGGGCCGGCAACGCAAGGAGGCGGACTTTCACGTGACCGACAGCGGAGGAACCCCGACCGAGGAGGCCCCGGTCCCGGCACCGTCCTCGGTCCGCACCATCGACGTCCCCGAGTCCGGCGAGCTGGCCCAGCTGGCGTCGGTGTTCGAGGATCTGCAGTACGTCCTGCGGTGCTGCGAGCACCTGGTCACCGCGCTCGCCTCGCCGGACTCCGGGCCGGTGCAGGTGGACGCGGACCCGGCCCTGGTCGAGGCGTTGTGGACCGGCGCACTGATCGGCTACGTGCGCTGTTTCAGCGGCCGGACCAAGACCCTGACCACCGACGACCTGGGCACCCTCGAGCTCGACGGCGACGTCAGCGGCTTCCACGACATGGTCACCAAGCTGCGCGACCACTACGCCTCGCGGCACCTGAACCCGCGCGAGTCGTACTCGATCGGCGTGGCCCAGGCCAACGACGGCGCCCCGCAGGGCGTGGCCATCGTGTCCACCCCCCGCCCGATCGTCGACGAGACGACGGTGCGGCTTCTCGGACGGGTCGCCTACGCGCTGTCCGGGCTGGTGGACGCGCGGATGGCGAAGGCGCAGAACGACGTGCTGGGCGTGGCGCAGGGCATGACGCCGACCGAGCTCGCGGCGCTGCCGCTGGTGCACCTGAGCGAGGAGGGCAGCCCGACCGAGCCGCCGACCCTGGGCTGAGGCCCCACCCGGACGTCGCGGCCGCGGCCGGGACGTCCGGGGTCGCGGCTCACGCGGGGTGCGCCTCGACCAGCTCTGCCCGCATGCTCGACGCGCTGGCCACGACCAGCATCAGCAGCGTGCCCATCGGGTGCTCGTCGAGGCCGACGGCCGGGAACGCGTAGCGCAGGGTGACGTCCCAGCCGTGCTCGCCGCGGATCACCCGCGGGGTGCCGAACAGCCCCTCCCCCACGCCCATCGCGACGTGGGTGGGGACGTCGGAGGACAGCGGGAGGTCCCAGGCCACGACGCAGGTCAGGTTCAGGACCGGCAGGCCCTCCTCCAGCTCGGTGCCCTGCACCACGCAGAGCACGCCGCCGTGGGCGAAGGTGAGCGCACCGTCGTCGTCGACCTCCACGTCGTGGAAGCGTTCCAGCGCCGCACGTGCGGTCTCGAGCATGCCGGTGATCGCCGGGTCGTTCACGATGCCCCCTCGTCGGTGTCGGTGCCCTCCGCCGTGGAGGCATCGGTGTCGGCGCCCGCGGCGCCGCCCTCGGTCGCGCCCCCGAACCGCCGGTCGCGGCGCGCGTAGATCTCGATCGCCTGCCAGATGTGGCGGCGGTCGAAGTCCGGGAACAGCGTGTCCAGGAAGACCATCTCGGCGTAGGCGCTCTGCCAGAGCAGGAAGTTCGACGTCCGCTGCTCGCCCGAGGAGCGCACGAACAGGTCCACGTCGGGCATGTCCGGCTCGTCGAGGTGGCGCCGGATCGTCCGCTCGTCGATCTTGTCGGGTCTGATCTTCCCGGCGGCGGCCAGCCTGGCGATCTCGCGCACCGAGTCGACGATCTCGGCGCGGCCGCCGTAGTTGACGCACATGGTCAGCGTGAGCACGTCGTTGTGGCGGGTCTTCTCCTCCGCGACCTCGAGCTCGCGGATCACCGAGCGCCACAGCCGCGGGCGCCGCCCGGCCCAGCGGACCCGGACGCCCATCTCGTGCATCTCGTCCACCCGGCGCCGGATGACGTCGCGGTTGAAGCCCATCAGGAAGCGCACCTCGTCCGGGCTGCGGCGCCAGTTCTCGGTGGAGAACGCGTACGCCGAGAGCCACCCCACGCCGACGTCGATACAACCGCGGGCGACGTCCATCAGCGAGGCCTCGCCGCGCCGGTGCCCCTCCGTGCGGGGCAGGCCGCGTGCGTTGGCCCAGCGGCCGTTGCCGTCCATCACCAGGGCGACGTGCCGGGGGACCAGCTCCGGCGGGACGGCCGGGGGCCGCGCCCCCGACGGGTGCGGTGCGGGCGGCTGGAAGGGCACGGGTCGAACCCTACGTCGTGGCGTCCGGCCCGCCGATCCCGCGTTCACCGGCCCCGTCCGGGCTCTCAGGCCCCGGGAGGGTCCCGGTCGGGCCAGCCGGGGGCCTGCGGGTCGCGGGTGCGGTCCCACTCCAGGTAGCGCTGCAGGGCCGCCACGCCGCGGTTCTCGCGCACCCGGTCGACCTCGGAGAGCGGGACGTCGTCGGGCCGGACCACCGGCAGCATCGGGATGGCGGGCCACGGACCGTCCTCGGAGCGGCGGCGGACCTGGCGCATCGGGGTGGTGGAGCTGTCCGGCCGGGCCTCGGGCAGCTTCTCGGTGCGCGCGGACGGGCCCCGGTCGTCGTCGGGGCCCTCGGGGCCGGGAGCGCACCGCATCCTCTCGGTCTCGGGCAGCGGCAGCCTCTCGGTGCGGGCCGTGGGGATCCGCTGGGTCTCGGCGGTGGGCCGCCGGTCCTCGGGATCGGGTCGAGCGTCGCGTGCGGTCACGTCTGCCTCCCGGTCGGATCCTTTCCCCGACGATTATCCGGGCCGGTCCGGGCAGGGTCACACCGGCCCCGGCACGGCCGGAGCCGAGCGGGCCTCAACGCTCGGTCGGCACCGGGTCGGCGAGGCCCGGGCCGGGGGCGTCCGGGTCGGCCGGGGCCGGGGCGGCACCCGGGGCGGCCAGGCCGCGCTCGCGCCGCTGCCGCTCGACCAGCGGCAGCGAGCGCAGCTGCCGCTCCAGGTGCCACTGCAGGTGCGCCGCGACCAGGCCGCTGGCCTCGCGCCGCGCGGACGCTCCGGCGCCGTCGGCGACGTCCCAGTCGCCGTGCAGCAGCGCGTCGAGCAGACCGAACGTCTCGGTGGCCGGGTACACCGACCCGGGCGGGCGGCAGCGCGGGCAGATCGCGCCCCCGCCGGCGACGTTGAACGCGCTGTGCGGCCCGGGGTCGGCGCAGCGGGCGCAGTCCGAGAGCGAGGGCGCCCAGCCGGCGTGGCTCATCGCGCGCAGCAGGAACGCGTCGAGCACCAGCGACGGGTCCCGGATCCGGTCGGCCAGCGCCCGCACGGCCCCGACCAGCAGCAGGTAGACCCGCAGCGACGGGTCGCCCTCCTCGGAGACGAGCCGGTCGGCGGTCTCCAGGATCGCGCAGCCGCAGCTGTAGGCGCCGTAGTCGGCGACGACCTGGGGCGCGAACGCGTCGAGCGTCTGCGCCTGGGTGATCACGTCCAGGGTGCGGCCGGTGTAGCACTGCACGTCGACGTGGTTGAACGGCTCCAGCCGCGCGCCCCAGCGGGAGCGGGTGCGGCGCACGCCCTTGGCGACGGCCCGCACCTTGCCGTAGCGGCGCGTCAGCAGCGTGACGATCCGGTCGGCCTCGCCCAGCTTCTGCACGCGCAGCACCACCCCGGTGTCGCGGTACAGAGCCATGCCCCAACCCTACGCAGCCGGGCCGCCCCGCACCCGGCGCCGCCCCGCGGGGCCGGGGGCGGTCAGAAGCCGAGCTTGCGCAGCTGGCGGGGGTCCTGCTGCCAGTTCTCGGCGATCTTGACGTGCAGGTCGAGGAAGATCCTCGTGCCGAGCAGGGCCTCGATCTGGCGACGGGACTCGGTGCCGACGTGCTTGAGGCGCGCGCCGTTGCGGCCGATCACGATGCCCTTCTGGCTGGAGCGCTCGACGTAGATGTTGGCGTGCACCTCGAGCATCGGCGCGGCCTTCGGGTTGTCGTTCTCCCGCTGGTTCATCTCCTCGATCACCACCGCGATCGAGTGCGGGAGCTCGTCGCGCACGCCCTCCAGCGCGGCCTCCCGGATCAGCTCGGCGACGAGCGTCTCCTCCGGCTCGTCGGTGAGGTCGCCGTCCGGGTAGAGCGGTGGCCCCTCGGGCAGCCGGGCGACCAGCAGGTCCGACAGCAGCGAGACCTGGAACCCCGACCGCGACGAGGTCGGCACGACCTCGGCGAAGTCCATCAGCCTCGAGACCTCGGCCAGGCGCTCGGCGACGACCTGCGGCTCGACCAGGTCGGTCTTGGTGACGACGCCGAACACCGGCGTGTGCGTGGCGACCGATGCCAGCTCGCCGACGATGAACTCGTCGCCGCGCCCGACCGGCTGGTCGGCCGGCACGCAGAACCCGATCACGTCGACCTCGGCCCAGGTCGTGCGGACCAGGTCGTTGAGCCGCGAGCCGAGCAGCGTGCGCGGCTTGTGCAGACCGGGGGTGTCGACGAGCACGACCTGGGCGTCGTCGCGGTGGACGATGCCGCGGATCGCGTGCCGGGTGGTCTGCGGGCGGCTGGAGGTGATCGCGATCTTCTGGCCGACCAGTGCGTTGGTCAGCGTGGACTTGCCGGCGTTGGGCCGCCCGACGAAGCAGGCGAACCCGGACCGGAAACCCTCGGGGACATCGGCGAACCCGCCGCCGAGGCCGCTGACGGGCCCGTTCACGCGGCGCTCGTCAGGGGACCCGGGGTGTCGCCGGTGAGGCGTTCGAGGATCTCCCGGCCGATCGGCAGCGCCGCGGTCGCGGCCGGCGACGGGGCGTTGAGCACGTGCAGCACCGACCCGGCCCCGCTGCCCTGGTCCAGGAACAGGAAGTCGTCGACGAGCGTCCCGTCGGCCTTCACCGCCTGCGCGCGCACACCGGCACCGGCCGGGCTCAGGTCCGCGGCCGTCACGTCGGGGAGCAGCCGCTGGATCTGGCGGACCATCGCCGACCTCGACAGCGAGCGGTGGACCTCACCGACGCCGTAGCGCCAGTGCCGCCGGGCGACCTTGATCATCCCCGGGTAGGTGAGCGTGCCCAGGAGCTCCCCGGGCCGGATCGTGCGCCAGTCGTAGCCCTCGCGGGCCATCGCCAGCACCGCGTTCGGGCCGGCGTGCACGCTCCCGTCGACACCGCGGGTGGCGTGCACCCCGAGGAACGGGAACGCGGGGTCGGGCACCGGGTAGATCAGGCCGCGGACGAGCGAGGCGGCCCGCTCGGAGAACCCGGTGTACTCGCCGCGGAAGGGGATGATCCGCACGCCCGGGTCGGCGCCGGCCATCCGGGCCAGCTCGTCGCAGCGCAGACCGCCGCACACGACGACCTGGGTGCCCAGGACCTCACCACCGGCGCCGCCGGCGCCGCTCCCGGTGCCGCTGCCCTCGGTGCGCACGACCACGTCGTCGACCCGGCGGGCGATCCCGGTGACCGACCGGCCCAGGTGGACCTCGCCGCCGCCCTTCTCGACCAGCTCGCCGAGCTTCTCCGCGATCGAGCGGTAGTCGCAGATGCCGGTCGAGGGCACCCACAGCGCGGCCAGCCCGCGGACGTCGGGCTCGTGCTCGCGCATGCCGTGCTCGTCGACCCGGTGGTTCTCCACGCCGTTGGCGTCGCCGCGGCGCGCGAGCTCGGCCATGCGGGGCAGCTCGTCGGGCTCGGTGGCCACGACGAGCTTGCCCGAGACCCGGTGCGGCAGGTCGTGCTCGCGGCAGAACGCGACGGTCTCGGCGCACCCGGCCACGGCCAGCCGGGCCTTGTAGCCGCCCGGGGCGTAGTAGAGACCGGAGTGGATGACGTTGGAGTTGTTGCCGGTCTGGTGGTCGGCCAGGCGCGGCTCGCGCTCGATCACCGCGACCGAACGGCCGGTGCGCACCGCGGCGTGCGCGGTGGCCAGGCCGACGATGCCGCCGCCGACCACGACCAGGTCGTAGCGGGGGGTCGCGGGCACGCCGGCGGGCGGTACGGAGCGTTCAGTGCCGGACATCGGTTCCTTCCTGCGGCGCGGGGACCTCGTCGGGTCCGGCCGGGTCCGGCGGATCGATCTCCGCCGTGTCGGGTGTGCGGTCTGCGGTGTCGTGCCGGGCGGAGGCACGACCGGGACGGGCCTCGTCGTCGGTGTCGGCGGTCTCGGGGTCGGTCGGGGTGACCAGCACCGAGGTGATGCGGGTGCGGCCACGGGCGTCCTTGCCGCCCTCCCCGAGCAGGTGCAGCCCGGCGACCTCGGCCTCGGCCCCGGGCAGCGGCACCTTGCCCAGCCGCTGCGCGAGCAGCCCGCCGACGGTGTCGACGTCGGCGGCCTCCAGCGCCTCGCGCAGCTCGAGCTCCCGGGCGGTGCCGGTGTACTCGGAGGCGAAGATCTCCTCGAGGTCCTCCACCGGCAGTCGTGCGGCGACCCGCAGGGTGCGGCCCTGCGCCGGGGCGACGTCGGGGACCTCCTCGACGTCGTACTCGTCGACGATCTCACCGACGATCTCCTCGAGGATGTCCTCGATCGTCACCACACCCGCCGTGCCGCCGTACTCGTCGACCACGACGGCCATGTGGTTGCGGTGGCGCTGCATCTCGCGCATCAGCTCGTCGCTGCGCTTGGAGTCCGGCACGAACGTCGCCGGGCGGATGATCTCCACCAGCGACGCGCGCGGCCGCCCCTCGCGCTCGGCCTCGTCGCGGGCGCGGACGAGGTCCTTCAGGTATGCCAGCCCGATCACGTCGTCGATGCTCTCGCCGAGCACCGGGATCCGCGAGTAGCCGCTCTTGAGCGCCAGCCGCAGCACCTTGTCGACGGGGGTGTCGCGTTCGGCCCAGACCACGTCCGGACGCGGGATCATGATCTCCCGGACCGGGGTCTCCCCCAGCTCGAACACCGAGTGGATCATCCGGCGCTCGCCCTCGTCGACCACGCCCCGGGTGCTGGCCATGTCCACCAGCTCGCGCAGCTCGACCTCGGTGGAGAACGGGCCCTCCCGGAACCCGGGGCCCGGTGTGATCGCGTTGCCGATCAGGATGAGCAGCTTCGACAACGGGGAGAGGATCGTGCCCAGCGCGCGCACCGGCCCGGCCAGCAGCAGCCCGATCCGGTAGGGGTGCTGGCGCCCCAGCGTGCGCGGACCGACCCCGATCAGCACGTAGCTGACCACCACCATGATCACCCCGGCGAGCAGCACGCCGATCCAGGGCGAGGCGAACTCCGGCGCGAGCGCCGAGGCCAGCAGCACGGTCGCCGCCGTCTCCGCGGTCAGGCGCAGCAGCAGCAGCAGGTTCACGTGACGGGGCCGGTCGGCCACGACGGCGGCCAGCGCCCTCGCCCCGGACCGCTTGGCCCGCACGACCGCGTCCACCCGGGCCCGGGAGATCGACATCAGCGCGGCGTCGGCCGCGGCGAACAGCCCGGCCAGCGGGATGAGCACCACCGCGATGACGATCAACCACACCGTCGTCACGGTTCCTCCGCGAGACCGGGCACGTCCTGGGTGCTCATGGTCGCGAGTCGTCCTCGAGCCCGGCCGCGCCGAGCAGCCGGTCGTCGGTGCGGCGCTGGGCCTGCTGTGCCTGCGCCCGGGCCCGGCCGTCCCGCCACTGGGCCAGCAGCTTGTCCTGCAGCGCGAACATCTCGCGCTCGTCGGCGGGCTCGAGGTGGTCGTAGCCGAGCAGGTGCAGCACCCCGTGCACGGTCAGCAGGTGCAGCTCGTCGGCCAGGGTGTGGCCCGCCTTGCGCGCCTGGTCCTTCGCGAACGCCGGGCACAGCACGACGTCGCCGAGCAACGCCGGACCCAGGTCCGGGGCGTCCGGGCGGCGGCTGTCCTCGGCCAGGGAGTCCATCGGGAAGGCCATCACGTCGGTGGGACCCGGCTCGTCCATCCACCGCTCGTGCAGCTCGGTCATGGTGTCCAGCCCGACCGCGGTGATCGCGAGCTCGGCGGCCGGGTTGACCCGCATGGTGTCCAGGGTGAAACGGGCGACGGAGGCGACCAGCGACTCGTCGACCGTGACGCCGGACTCGTTGACGACCTCGATGCTCACGACGGCGGTTGACCCCTGACACCTTCTGGTTCGCGGCTGGTACCCGGCACGGGCCGGGAGGGCGGGCGTGCCGACCCCTCGACCCGGCTACCAGCCTAGTCGCCGCCGGAACCGGCCCGGCGGCTCCCCGGGCGCACCGCGGTGCCGGCCACCGGCCGGCCGCCGCTCACCGTCGCCGGCCCGCCTGCCGGGCCTGTGGCGGGCCGTTGCGCGGGGCCGTGTTCCCGGCCGAGATCGCGGCCCGGCGCTGGCTGGCCGCGTCCCAGCGGGCGTAGGCGTCGACGATGTCGCCGACCAGGCGGTGGCGCACCACGTCGGCGCTGTCGAGCGTCGCGAAGTGCACGTCGTCCACCCCGTCGAGGATCTCCCGGACGACCTGCAGCCCGGACCGGGCGTTGCCCGGCAGGTCGATCTGGGTGATGTCACCGGTGACCACGATCCGGGACCCGAACCCGAGGCGGGTCAGGAACATCTTCATCTGTTCCGGAGTGGTGTTCTGCGCCTCGTCGCGGATGATGAACGCATCGTTGAGGGTCCGGCCCCGCATGTACGCCAGCGGCGCGACCTCGATCGTCCCGGCCGCCATCAGCTTCGGGATCGATTCCGGGTCCAGCATGTCGTGCAGCGCGTCGTAGAGCGGGCGCAGGTACGGGTCGATCTTCTCGAACAGCGTGCCGGGCAGGTAGCCCAGCCGCTCCCCCGCCTCGACCGCGGGCCGGGTCAGGATGATCCGGTTCACCGTCTTGGCCTGCAGCGCCTGCACGGCCTTGGCCATCGCCAGGTAGGTCTTGCCGGTACCGGCCGGGCCGATGCCGAACACGATGGTGTTGGTGTCGATCGAGTCGACGTAGCGCTTCTGGTTCAGCGTCTTGGGCCGGATGGTCTTGCCGCGCCGGGACAGGATGTCCAGGCTCAGCACCTCGGCCGGGGACTCGCCGAGGCGCTCGCGGTCCTCGGCACCGGAGTCGGAGAGCATCTCGACGGTCCGGCGCACGGCGTCGCCGGTCACCTGCTGGCCGCGCTCGGCCAGGGTGATCAGCTCGGTGAACACCCGCTCGGCGAACGCGACGTCGGCGGGCTCGCCGGACAGGGTCAGCTCGTTGCCACGCACGTGCACGTCGGCGGTGAGCGCGTCCTCGGCGATGCGCAGGCTCTCGTCGGCCGAACCGAGCAGTGCGAGCAGTGCGGCGTCCGGCACGACCATGCGGGACCGGACCGTGCCCTCCCGTGCGTCGTCGGGGTCGCCGGGTTCGGTTCCGGTCAAGGGTGCGTCTCGCCTGCCTTCGGTTTCTGCCCGTGGTGGACGACGGCGATGGTACCGATCCCGTCGGGGGCCGCGCCCGGCGCGTTCGCGCCGGAGCCCGTCACGGGTGCCCTCCGGTGACGCCTACCTGATCAGCTTCTGGACGTCGCGGAAACGCGGGTGGTGGGAGTTGGCGAGCCACTCGAACAGGACCATCTCGGTCGTCACCACCTCGGCGCCGTGCTCGCGGGCCCGCACCAGCGCGGCCTGGTGGTTGGCCGCGGTGCGCGAACCGACGGCGTCGGCGACCAGCACCACCCGGTGCCCGTGCTCGCACAGCCCGATCACGGTCTGCAGCACGCAGACGTGCGCCTCGCAACCGGCCACGACGATCCGCTCGGCGCCGCTGGGCGGCAGCAGCGTCTCGAAACCGGGCTCGGACGTCGCGCCGAACGCGGTCTTGATCAGCACCATCTGCGGGTGGGCGGCCAGCTCCTCGACCGTGGGCCCGAGACCGTCGGGGTTCTGCTCGGTGGCCGCGACCGGCACGTCGAGCATCCCCGCGGCCTCGGCCAGCCGCACCGCGTTCGCGACGACGGCCGGGCCGTCGGCGATCGCGGGCATCAGCCGGGTCTGGAAGTCGACCAACAGCAGCAGGGACCCGGAGGCGTCGACGAGCACGCGCGCCATCCTAGGCCGGGGCCTATGCTCGGGTCATCAGACGCGAGCGCCCGCCCCTGATCACCACGACGTTTCATCGGGTGCACAGAGGGAACCACACTCCTTCATGAGGTCGGACAAGGCGAAGAAGGCCGACGTCGTCGGCTGCCACCCGTGGACCGACCTCGACGACGCGCGCGCCCGCGCGCGCACGGTCCGCACCGTGGAGCTCAAGTTCCTCGTGCCCGAGGCGAGCCACGAGGCCGTGCTCACCGCGCCGGAGGTCTCCCGGCGCGACGTGCGCACCCGCCAGGTGTGGTTCTTCGACACCCCCGACCTGGCGCTGCGCGACAGCGGGCTGATCCTGCGTGCCCGGCGCAACGAGCGCGGCGACGACGACGCGGTGGTCAAGCTCCGCCGGGCCGACCCGGTGGCGCTGCCCGGGCGGATCCGGCGCTCGCCGAACCTGCGGGTCGAACTGGACGCGCTGCCCGGCAGGTCCTGGTGGTCCGCGGCCCTCGGGCGGTCGCTGGCACCGGCCGCGCTCCGGGCGGCGCTGCGCGGGCGCCGGCCGCTGAGCTCGCTGTTCTCGGCCGAGCAACGCGCGTTCGCCCGCGGCCACGCCGCGCACCGGATCGACCTGGACACGCTGTGCCGGCTGGGACCGATCGAGGTCGTCCGCCGCCGCACCACACCCCGCGACGGCGGGCCGGCGCTGGTCGTCGAGGCCTGGACCTACCCGGACGGCGCGCGCCTGGTGGAGATCTCGGCGCGGTGCCGGATCGACCGCGTCGCCACGGTCGCCGGCGCGGTGCGGCGCTTCCTCACCGAGCGGGGTGTGGATCCCGGGGCCGGGCAGCGGACCAAGACCGGGGCGTCGCTGGAGCGCCTGTCCGGGCGGTGACCCCGGGCCCGGGTCAGCGTGCAGAGACCCGCTCCAGCGCCGCGGTGCAGGCCTTCCACGCCGGGGACGCGACGTCGATCAGGTCGAAGTGGTCCGCGCCCTCGAGCCGGACCAGCTCGGCCCGGTCCCCGGCGGCGGTGGCGCGTCGCACGAACCGCTCGCTCTGCGAGATCGGCACGTTCGCGTCGGCGGTCCCGTGCACGCACACCGACGGCACCCCCGACGGGGCCCGCTCGGCCGGGGAGCCGACCGCGTAGCGCTGCGGCACGTCGGCCGGTCCGCCGCCCATCAGGTCCACCACGGCACCGCCGCCGAGCTCCGCGCCCTCGACCAGGTCGAGGACGCCGGCCTGGGACACCACCCCGGCCACCCGGACCTTCGGCGCCGCGCCCGGGCTCTGCGGCGGGAGACCCGGCCGGGCCGCCAGCCAGGCCGCGAGGTGCCCGCCCGCGGAGTGGCCCAGCGTGTAGACCCGGCCCAGGTCCAGGCGCGTGCTGCCCAGCGTCGCCAGGTGGTCCAGCGCGAGCGCGGCGTCGTCGAACGTGGACGACCAGCCACCACCGTCGCCGACGCGGCGGTACTCGATGTTCCAGGTCGCCCACCCGGCGCGGGCCAGGTCGGCGGCCAGCGGACGGCCCAGGGACAGGTCGTAGGCCGACCTCCAGAAACCGCCGTGCACGACCACGACGATGCCGCGCGCGGCGCCCGACCCGGCCGGGGCGGTGAACTCGCCGAACTGGCTCGGGTCCGAGCCGTAGGCCCGGCGTTCCGGCGCCGGGGCCGGGGCCGCCGACCTGTTCGGTGCCGCGCCGCCGGGGCCGGAGCCGCCGCAGGAGGCCAGGGCCGGCACGGCGGCGAGCGCGCCCAGCGACAGCAGCGATGCGCCGAGGCGACGCCGGCTCATCGGGGGCGCCGCCGGGTCGCCGGGGCGCCGCACGGTCGTCGCCGGCGCGCCCGGTGCACGGTGATCGGGGACATCCACGACCGGATCATGGCACGTCGGGTCGGGGCGGCGGGGTCATCGTCACCGGGTCGGGGCGGGGCGGGCCCACCGCCCGGTCAGCACCCCGAGGGCCCCCAGGGCGACGCAGGCCGCGGTCGAGGCGCGCAGCACCTCCGGTCCCATCCGCACCATCCGGGCCCCGGCCGCGGTCAGTGCGGCCAGCTCCCGGTCGTCGATCCCTCCCTCCGGGCCGACCACGAGCAGCACCGTGCCGGTCGCGGGCAGCGCGAGGCCGCCCAGCTCCTCGGTCGCCGACTCGTGCAGCACCAGGGCCAGGTCCGCGTCCCCGGCCCGGCGCGCGAGTGCGGCGGTGTCCACCGGCTCCGCGACGTCGGGCACCCACGGGCGGCGGGCCTGCTTGGCCGCCTCGCGCACCGTCGTGCGCCACCGGGCCAGCGCCTTGTCCCCGCGGGGGCCGGACTCCCAGCGGGCCACCGAGCGGGCCGCCCGCCACGGGATCACCTCGTCCGCGCCGGCCTCGGTCGCGGTCTCCACGGCCAGCTCCCCGCGGTCGCCCTTGACCAGGGCCTGGGCGACCGCGACCCGCACCGCGGGCGCGTCGACCCGGCGGACCGGTCCGACCCGGAGCGTCAGCCGGTCGCGCCCGGACTCCCCGGCCACGGCCTCGGCGACCGCGCCGCGGCCGTCGGAGAGCGCGACGCGCTCACCGGGGCGGATCCGCTTCACCGTGGCCGCGTGCCGTCCCTCGGGACCGGTCAGCTCGAGCGGCCCGCCGTCGGCGGGCAGCGCGCCCAGGTCCTCGGCCAGGAACAGCGGCAGCGTGCTCATGACGTCCTTCCTCGCCCCGTGAGGGGCGATGGTCGCCGTGGCGGCCATCGCCCCTCACCGGGTCAGCGGCCCCAGGTGTCGCGCAGGCGGGAGAACAGTCCGTGGCCGTTGCGGGCGCCGCCGACCAGGTCGGGCTGCTCCTCGCCGCGGAGCGTGGCCAGCTGGCGCAGCAGCTCGGTCTGCTCCTTGTCCAGCCTGGTCGGCACCGACACCTCGACGTGCACCATCAGGTCACCGGCGCCGTCCACCCGGCCGGTCGAGCGCAGCCGGGGCATGCCCTTGCCGCGCAGCGTCCGCACCGTGCCGGACTGGGTACCGGCCTCGATGTGCAGCTCCTCGATCGAGTCGTCGAGCAGCTTGAGCGGCAGCGTCGCACCCAGCGCGGCCGCGGTCATCGGCAGCGGGAGCGTGCAGTGCAGGTCCGGGCCGTCCCGGGTGAAGATCTCGTGCGGGGTCTCCTCGACCTCGACGTAGAGGTCACCGGCCGGGCCGCCGCCGGAGCCGACCTCGCCCTGGCCGGACAGCCGCACCCGCATCCCCTCTGCCACCCCGGCCGGGATCTTGACCCCGACCGAGCGGCGCGAGCGGACCCGTCCGTCCCCGGCGCACTGGCGGCACGGGTCCGGGATGACCTCGCCGAAGCCGCGGCAGCTCGGGCACGGCCGGGACGTGACGACCTGGCCGAGGAACGAGCGCTGCACGCTCTGGATCTCGCCGTTGCCGCCGCAGGTCTCGCAGATCGCCGGGCTGCTGCCCTCGGCGCACCCCGATCCGGTGCACTGGGTGCACAGCACCGCGGTGTCGACGGTCAGGTCGCGCTGCACGCCGGTGGAGCACTCGTGCAGGCTCAGCTCCATCCGGATCAGCGCGTCCGCCCCGGGCTGGACACGGCTGCGCGGGCCG
>CBIHNM010000079.1:0-15929 GCA_966211265.1 uncultured Pseudonocardia sp. | reverse complement strand
CATCCCGATCAAAACCAGAACGGTGATCATCATGTCGCCCTCCGGCGTTCATCCCCCGCCTCGGGCCTGCGCCGCCGGGGCGTGTCTCCGGCGAGGGCCGACCGTGCCGTCCGGACGGCGTGTCCGGTTCGCGGAGGCTCTATCATACCACGACATATCGTGTCACGATACACTTCATGAACGGTGAGAGGAGCTGCAGTGCCTGCGTGGTGGGATGGCGTGGTGGCGACCGAGGACGACCGGGCAGACCCTGCCTCGCTGACCAAGCAGGACTTCGAGGCCCTGGCCCGGTTCCGCTTCGGGATCCGGCGCTACCTGCGCTTCAGCGAGGAGACCGTGCGCAGCCACGGCGTGACCCCGCAGCACTACCAGCTGCTGCTGGCGCTGAAGGGCTTCCCCGAGCGGGAATGGGCCACGGTCCGTGAGCTGGCCGACCGGCTCCAGCTCCGCCACCACAGCGTGGTCGAACTGATCAACCGGGTCCAGACGCAGGGGCTGGTGGAACGCGCGCCGCATCCCGACGACGCGCGCGCGGTCAGGGTACTGCTGACCGGTGCCGGCGAGCAGATCCTGAGCCGCCTCAGCGCCCTGCACCGCGACGAGCTGCGCCGCATGAACGCCACCCTCGCGCTGCCGACCTGGCACGACGACCCGGCGGCGAACGGTCGTGGGCCCGCGGCGGAGGCCGGACGCGAGCCGTGACCGGCACCGGGGGGTGCCGCGGGCTAGTAGCGCATCCCCATGGCCGTGCGCACCTCGTCCAGCGTCGCCTCGGCGATCCGGTCGGCCCGGGCGTTGCCCCGGCGCAGGACCTCGTCGGCGAGGCCGGGATCACGGGCCAGCTCGGCCCGCCGGGCCCGGTGCGGGGCCAGACGCTCGTTCACGGCCTCGGTGGCGATCTCCTTGAGCCGGCTGCTGCCGCCGTCGCCGATCGCCTCGGCGAGCTCCTGTGGCGTGCTGTCCGTGCACAGCGCGGCGGTGGACAGCAGCCCGGCGACGCCGGGACGTCGCTCGGGGTCGAACGTGATGCGTCGTTCGCCGTCGGTGCGCGAGCGCCGGATGAGCACCGCCGTCTCGTCGGCCGTCATGCCGAGCGCGATCGCGTTGCCGTAGCTCTTGGACATCTTGCGGCCGTCCAGACCGGGGATCTCGGGGCTGGCGGTGACCATCGGCTCCGGCACCGGGAACACCGGGCCGTAGCGCTCGGCGAACCGGCGGGCGATCGTCCTGGTGATCTCGACGTGCGGGAGGTTGTCCTTGCCGACCGGGACCAGGTCGGCCTTGCAGAACAGGATGTCGGCGGCCTGATGCACCGGGTAGGTCAGCAGCAGCCCGGACAGCGCCCGCCCGGACGCCTCGTGCTCGGACTTCACCGTCGGGTTCCGGTGCAGCTCGGCCTCGGTGACCAGGCTCAGGAACGGCAGCAGCAGCTGGTTCAGCGCCGGCACCGCGGAGTGGGTGAAGATCGTCGTGGTGTCGGGGTCCAGGCCTGCGGCGAGCTGGTCGAGGACGGCACCGCGGACGTGCTCGCGGACCCGCTCCCCCGTCTCGCGGTCGGTGATGACCTGGTAGTCGGCCAGGACGACCAGCACCTCCACACCGGCACGCTGCAGCCGCACGCGCTCGACGATCGAGCCGACGAGGTGCCCCAGGTGCAGCGGGCCGGTGGGCCGCTCCCCGGTCAGGACCCGGTGCCGGCCAGGGTCGGTGGCGACGGTGCGGCGCAGGGCGGGCATCCGGGCGGCGGTGGCGGTGTACGAGCTCATGTCTGTGCTCCTCGGGAGAGTCGAAGAGCTGCACGAGACGTGCCGGGCGGCGCGCGGGGCGTCCATACGGGCTGCTCATGCAGCCCGCGGACGTGCGTCAGTCGGCTGCGTGGAGCAGCCGCCACCGGTCGAGTCGGGTGAGACGCACGCCGCGATCGTACCCCCGACCGCTCCCCGGCCGCGGAGTGCGACCGGGGCGGGCCGGTGCCCTACTTGCCCCGGCCGGTCGTCGGGACGATCGCGGGTTTGGCCTCGGCCGAGGCGGCGGACTTCTTCTCCGCCCGCTTCTGCTTGAGGGTCTTGCCCGACTTCTTGCTGCTGGACTGGCGCGGGGACTTGTCGGACATGCTCGATCTCCTCGGTACGCGTGACGCGACCCGCCACGCCCGGTGGCGCGCCCGGACGGCGCGAGCCGAGCAGGTCCTCGAAGGACCCGGGACCGACTGTCCTCCGGCGGCGGTACCGGCGCAATGGGCCTGCGCCGGGGACCCGCGACCGGGACGGGCTCCGCAGCCCGGCGCCGTCCCGGGCGGCCGCGCGCAACCTTCCGGGCCGCCCGTCGTTGACCTGGTGATCAGCACGGAGCGCGACGAAGCAGGGGGCCGAACGGATGAACCGACGTCGATGGGCAGCGATCGGGACGGCGGCCGCCGCGATGGCCGCCGTACTGACGATGGCCCCGCTGGCCCAGGCCGCGCCGGAGCAGGCGCCGGCCCCGCCGCCGTCGGTGCTCGACCCCTCCCCCGCGGGATCCAACGACTGGGACTGCGAGCCCGACGAGGAGCACCCGAACCCGGTCGTCCTGGTGCACGGTCTCAGCGCGAACCAGGCGAACAACTGGGCCTACATCTCCCCGCAGCTCGCGCAGCAGGGCTACTGCGTGTTCTCCCTGACCTACGGTCGCAACCCGCTCGCGCCCCCGCCGCTGTCGCAGGTCGGAGGTCTGCAGCCGATGGAGCAGAGCGCCGAGGAGCTGGCCGCGTTCGTCGACCGGGTGCGCGGCGCCACGGGTGCGGAGAAGGTCGACATCGTCGGGCACTCCGAGGGCAGCCTGATGCCGAACTACTACGTCAAGTTCCTCGGCGGCGACCGCTACGTCGACCGCTACGTCGGCATGACCCCGCTCTGGGACGGCACCGAGACCGGCGGCCTGGCGTTCCTCGACCGCACCGGTCAGCAGTTCGGCCTCGACCCCGCGCTCAGGGCGGCCGCCGACCCGCTGTGCGGCTCCTGCCGGCAGTTCTTCACGGGCTCGGAGTTCCTCGAGAAGATGAACTCCGGCGGCGGGCCCGCCGTGGACGGCGTCACCTACACGATGATCATGACGAAGTACGACGAGCTGGTCGTGCCCTACACCAGCGGCGAGCTCGACGGCGCCACGAACATCGTCCTGCAGGACGGGTGCCCGACCGACCTGGCCGAGCACGTGGCCGTCGCGTTCGACCCGGTCACCCTCGGCCACATCGAGAACGCCCTGGACCCGGCACACCCGAAGCCGGTTCCCTGCGTCGCGGTCGGGCCGGACGCCCCGACCGCGGCCTGACCACACCCGCGCGAGGTGGTCGGGGCGATCGTGTCGCCGGACCGGGCGCGGGCGGTCCGTACGGCGTTGCGGCTCTCGGTCTCGGACCTCTAGCTCTGCTCGTCCAGGCCCGAGGAGAGCATCTGGCCCTCGATCCAGGAGTCCTGCACGGGGTCGCGGCCCCGGTCGTCGGTCATGCCGCAGTCCCGGTCGACGATCTCGTCGGAGTCGGCGAACGGGCTCGGGTGCGGCAGACCGGACATCTCGCAGTCCGCCGGCGCCGACGGATCGGAGCCCGCGACCGGGGAGGACGGGAGCCCGTCGGGACCCGGCAGGTCCCGTGCACGGTCCTGCGCCTGCTGCTCCCGGAAGGCCTCGAGTTCGGTACGACCTTCCTGCCGGGTCACGGCGTCACGTCGTTCGGCCTCGGCGCGGATCTCGTGCACGACGGCGGTCACCGAGCGCTGGTCGCGGGACCGGGCCAGCGCGTCCTGCTCGCGTGCCGCGTCGGTCGCGGCCGCCACCGCGGACACGGCCTGCTCCGCCCGGCCCGGTACGGCGGTGCGCACGGACGGCGCCGCCGTCGTCTCGGCCGCGGTCGGGGCCGTCGCGTCGTCGGCCGGCGTCGCGGCGTCGGGCGGTGGTGGTGCCGCGGCACCGCTGCTGAGCACGAGCCCGGTCACCGCGCCGGCCACGCCGAGGACGGGCACCGTCCCGGCCAGGGCTCGTTGCGTGATGCTCGGTCCACCGTGTCGATGGCGTCCGCTCATGTGATCGCCTCCCGACCCCGTCGTTCCCGAACGGTGACGATCACAAACCCGAGCCGGGGGCAGGGCGGGTCTCAGCTGCCGAGCAGCGACCCGCCGCCGAGCAGACCGCCGTCGAGCAGGGGGCCGCGGTCGCCGTCCTCGGTGGGGCTGGGGCGCACCGGACCCGTCGGCCTCGGGGGCGGCGGGGCCGGGGGTGGTGCCGGGGCGACGGTCGTCGTCGGCGGCGCCGTCGTACGGGGCGCGGCGGGCGCAGGTGCGGCGGGCGGTGCGGTACGGGTCCGGGCGGCACGGGCGGCCGCCTCGGCGGACCGGGCGGCCGCAGCGCGCGCGGCGGCCCGGGCCGCGGCGCGGGCGCGGGCCGCGGCCGCGCGCTGCTCGGCCACCCGGCGGTCGACCGCGGTGGAGGCCGCCGAGACCGCTCCCCCGGCCATGTCCGAACCGCGGTGCACCGCGAACGGCGCGGCCGACACGGCCGCGACCTTCGTGGCGAGCACCTGCTCCGGGGCGGGGAACGTCGGGATCGCGACCGGCCGGGGGCCGGCCCCGCTCGCGCTGCCCAGGACGACGGCGGCCGCGAGGGCCGCCGCACCGACGACCGGGACGGCGACGGCCAGCATCGTCCTGACCACGCGGGCGTGTGCCCGGTGCCGTCCGGCCATGTGGGGGTGCCTCCGTTCGACTGCTGCGCGGTCGGTGCGAACTCTAGGCCGAACAGCCCAATGTTCACCAGGACAGATCCACACGATCACCTGGAGTGATCAACTGGGCCCGGACCGGCCGCGCTCGTCGGGGCGGCGCAGGGCAGGATCGAGTCCCCGTAACCGCCGTCGACGCGGATCGCCCCGCCGGTGGTCGCCGAGGCCGGCTCGGAGCTGAGGTAGGCGACCACGTGGGCGATCTCCTCGGGCTCGATCAGCCGCTGCAGCAGCGACTGCGATCGCGTGCCCGAGGCCCTGCGTCGAGCCCGTGACGAGCGCCGTCCGTCCGTTCAGGTCGATGTCCGCCCCCGCGCCAACCACGGTGGCGGCCGTGTTCTTCCCGGGCTCAGCCCAGTGCCTCGTGCAGGTCGGCGATCCGCCGGCGCCGGTCGGCGCGGAGCCCGAGCGCGGTGTCCAGGTCGACCTCGACGAACCGGGTGCGGGTACGCGGCGCGGACTGGGCGACGACGTCGAGGTCCCCGGAGATCACGGTGGCGACCATCATGTACCCGCCGCCGGAGACCGCGTCGCGGTGCAGCACGATCGGCTCCACCCCGCCCGGTACCTGGATCGAGCCGATCGGGTACGGCGCGTCGACGATGTTGGACGGGTCCTGCCCGGCCCCGAACGGCGGCTCCCGGTCGACGGTCTCCAGCTCCCCGCCGCCGTAGCGGAAGCCCATCCGGTCCGCGACCGGCGTCAGCGTCCAGGTCGTGTCCAGGAACGTGGCCCGGCCGGCGTCGGTGAGCCGGTGGTCGTAGAGGCCCATCACGACGCGCACCTCGACGTCCTTGGACAGGGCCGGTCGGAGCTCGGAGGGCACCACCAGCCCGGCACGTGCCGGCCCGCCGGAGCCGACCGGCAGCACGTCGCCCTCGGCGATCGGGCGTCCGTCGACCCCGCCGAGCGAGCCGATCACGTAGGTGGCACGGCTGCCCAGGTCGACCCGGGTGTCGAGACCGCCGGACACGGCCAGGTAGGCCCGCGCGCCGGCCTTGAGGTAGTCGAAGTCGAGCACGTCGCCCTCGGCGACGTCGAAGGACTCCCACTGCGGCCGGGCCTGGCCGTTCACCCGCGGGGCGATCTGGGCACCGGTCACCGCGACCACGGCCGGGCCGGTGAACGCCAGCTCCGGGCCCATGTAGACGATCTCGAGCGCCGCGGCGCCGGCGCCGTTGCCGACCAGGGCGTTCGCCGCGGTCAGCGAGTACTGGTCCAGCGCGCCCGAGGGCGGGATGCCCAGGTGGTAGTAGCCCGAGCGCCCGCCGTCCTGGATCGTCGTGGACAGCCCGGGCTTGCGGACCTCGATGGTCGTGCGCGGTGCCGCTGACTCGTTCGCAGGCTCACTCATGCCAGGACCTCCAGCAGGCGCTTGTTGTAGCCGTCCGGGTCGTCCAGGAACGGCTGCAGGTCGAACTCGACGTCCCGGGCGGTGATCCGGTACTGCCCGGCCGCGGCCGAGGCCTCCAGGTCGTCGTACTCGTCGCGGTCGATCGGCCGGAACTTGACCATGTCGCCGGACCGCATGAACACCTTGTGCTCGGTGAAGTCGGGCTTGGTCTGGCGCGGGTCGTAGATCGGGGCGGGGGTGATGCCGAACATCTGGTAGCCCCCGGCGCCGCGGACCGAGTAGATGCAGGAGAAGCAGCCGCCGTAGCCGACGGTCTGCTTCGGGGTGTCGGTGCGCGGGCGCACGTACTTGGGCACGATGATCTGCCGTTCGCGGGGCACCATCTGGTACTTGAACGGCAGCCCGGCGACGAACCCGACCATCGAGGTGAACCACGGCGACCCGGAGTGCGCGGCGATGAACTCCTCGACGCCGGCGAAACCGTTGATCCGGGCCGCGTACTCGATGTCGGTGACCTCGGGGTCCTGGTGGCAGTCCCGGAAACGCATCAGCGTCTCGGTGGTCCACGGGTCCCGGTAGAGCACCGGGATCTCCACCACCCGGCAGGGCAGGGTCACCCCGAGCGCGTCGCCGACCCGGGCCTCGATGCTTCGCAGGTGCTCCAGGAAGGCGCGCGGCTCGAGCACGTCGGGGTCGTAGCGGACCTGGTAGGAGGCGTTCGCCGGGCAGATCTCCAGGATCCCGTCCGGGCGCTCCTGCCGCAGCAGGTTGGTGATGGCGACGGCCTTGAAGTTGGCCTGCAGGCTCATCTCCTCGGCCAGCTCCACGAACACGAACTCGTCGCCGCCCCAGCTGTAGCGGGCAGTCATGACTTCTCCCCTCGCTCGTTCAACCACTGTTCGAGAGCCCCGGTGTGGAAGTCGGCCGCGGCGAACCAGTCCTGGTCGAGCAACTCGGTGAACAACCCGGCCGTGGTCGGGATGCCCGAGACCGAGAACTCGGCCAGCGCGCGGCGCGACCGGGCGATCGCCTCGGCCCGGTCGGAGCCCCACACCACCACCTTGGCCAGCAGCGAGTCGTAGTGGGGCGGGACCCGCCCGTCCGGCTCCAGCCAGGTGTCGCAGCGCACCCACGGCCCGGACGGCAGCGTCACCCGCCCCACGTTCCCGGGCGCGGGCAGGAAGTCGCGCTCCGGGTCCTCGGCGCACACCCGGAACTCGAGCGCGTGCCCGCGGGCGGTGATCGCGTCCTGGGTGTGGCGCAACGGCTCCCCGGCCGCGATCCGCAGCTGCTCGGCGACCAGGTCGACGCCGGTGACCAGCTCGGTCGTCGGGTGCTCGACCTGGATGCGGGTGTTCATCTCGATGAAGAAGAACTCGCCGTCGGCGTCGTCGACGAGGAACTCCACGGTGCCGGCGCTGCGGTAGCCGGCCTCCCGGCACAGCGACACCGCGGCCTCGGTCATGGCCGTGCGGGTCCGCTCGGTGATCCCGGGCGAGACGGCCTCCTCGACGACCTTCTGGCGCCGTCGCTGCAACGAGCACTCCCGCTCGAACAGGTGCACCGCGTCGCGCCCGTCGCCGAGCACCTGCACCTCGACGTGCCGGGCGCGGGTCACGAAACGCTCCAGGTACATCGTGCCGTCGCCGAAGGCCTTGAGCGCCTCGTTCGAGGCCTGCCCGAACGCGCTGCGCAGTGCCTCGGCGTCCTCGACGACGCGGATCCCGCGGCCGCCGCCACCGGCCGCGGCCTTGAGCATCACCGGGTACCCGACGTCGTCGGCGGCGGCCAGCGCGGAGTCGATCCCGTCGACGCCCCCGGGGGTTCCGGGCACCGTCGGCACGCCGGCGGCGCGGGCGACCTCGCGGGCGGCGACCTTGTCGCCCATCCGCTCGATCGTCGCCGCGTCCGGACCGACGAACGTCAGCCCGGCGTCGGCGACCGCGGCCGCGAACGAGGCCCGCTCGGACAGGAAGCCGTAGCCGGGGTGCACCGCGTCCGCGCCGGTGTCCTTGGCCGCGGCCAGGATCGCGTCGGCGACCAGGTAGCTCTTCGACGCCGGTGAGGGCCCGATCCCGACCGCGACATCGGCCAGCCGGGTGTGCAGCGCGTCCGCGTCCGCCTCGCTGTGCACCGCGACCGTGGAGATCCCCAGGTCACGCGCGGCCCGGATGATCCGGACGGCGATCTCGCCGCGGTTGGCGACGAGCAGGCGCCTCATCCGGTCTCCACCACCGCGACCGGCTGCCCGGCGTCGACCTCGTCGGAGTCGGCGACCAGGAACTCGACCAGCGTGCCCGCCGCACCGGCCGGGATCTGGTGGAACGACTTCATCACCTCGACCAGCCCGACCGCCTGGTCCTGCGCCACCGGCGCGCCGTCCTCGGCGAACGGCGGGCTGTCCGGGTCGGGGCGTCGGTAGAAGACACCGGGGATCGGGGAGACGACCTCGTGACGCGGCAACGGAGAGCTCCTTGCTCGGGGGATCGGGGAACGGACGGGTCAGGTCAGGTGCGGGCCGAGCGCGTCGTGCACGGCGCGGGCCAGCTCGACGGCGTTGGGGGTGTCGGAGTGCACGCACACGCAGTCCGCGCGGACCGGCAGCTCCTTGCCGTTGACCGAGGTCGCCGTGCCCTCGGTGACGGCCCGGACGGCGCCGGCCGCGGAGGTCTCCGGGTCGAACGCCTCGTGCACCCGGGTGATGATCAGCGAGCCGTCGTCGCGATAGTCCAGGTCGGCGTAGTACTCGGAGATGAACCCGGCGCTGCGCTCACCCCAGACCTTCTCGTGGACGGTGCCCGCCATGCCCATCAACGGCGCGTCGAACACGTCGGCGGCATCGGCCAGCGCGGAGGCGACCTCCTCGTCGCGGGCGGCCATCCCGTAGAGCGAGCCGTGCGCCTTGACGTGGTTGAGCTCCATGCCCTCGGCGCGCAGGAACCCGGTCAGCGCGCCGATCTGGTAGACCACGGCGGCGGTGAGCTCGTCGCGGTCGAGCTTCATCTCGCGCCGGCCGAAGCCCTCCCGGTCCGGCAGCGACGGGTGCGCGCCCACCTTGACCCCGTGCGCCTTGGCCAGGCGCACCGTCTGCGTCATCACGCGCGGGTCCGAGGCGTGGAACCCGCACGCGACGTTGGCGACGGTCACGAACGGCATCAGCCCCTCGTCGTCGCCGCAGTGGTAGATGCCGAACGACTCGCCCATGTCGCAGTTGATGGCCACCATGACAGCGCCTCCCCTTCCGGTCGCGGGATTCAGGCAGTCTGGCCGGTCGCGCGACCGTTGTCAGCGTCCCGCGCGGCCGTGTCGCCGGGGCCGCCCGCGGCCGTGATCGCCCGCCACACCGCCTGCGGCGTCGCGGGCATGTCCACGTGGGTCACCCCGAGGTGCGCCACGGCGTCGATCACCGCGTTCACCACCGCCGGCGACGAGCCGATCGCCCCGGACTCGCCGATCCCCTTGACCCCCATCGGGTTCGTCGGCGACGGCGTGACCTGCTGGTCGAGCTCGAAGGTGGGCAGGTCGGACGCGGACGGGACGGTGTAGGCGGCCAGCGTCGCGGCGGTCGGGTTGCCCTCGGCGTCGAAGGTGGCCTGCTCGTAGAGCGCCTGCCCGATGCCCTGGGCGATCCCGCCGTGCAGCTGGCCCTCGACGATGGCCGGGTTCACGATCACGCCGCAGTCGTCGACGGCGACGTAGCGGCGGATCGAGGTGAACCCGGTCTCGGTGTCGACCTCGGTCACGCAGATGTGGGTGCCGAAGGGCCAGGTGAAGTTCGGCGGGTCGAACGCGTGGTCGGCGGTCAGGTTGGGCTCCATGCCCTCGGGCAGGTCCGCGGCCAGCGAGGCCGCACCGGCGACCTCCTGGATCGTCACCCCCGGCCCGGACGTCCCGGCGACCGAGAACCGCCCGGCCGTGAAGTCCAGGTCGGACTCGTCGGCCTCGAGCAGGTGCGCGGCGATCGTGGTCGCCTTGGCGAGCACCTTCCCGGCGGCCAGGGACACCGCGACCCCGCCGACGGGCAGGCTGCGCGAACCGTAGGTGTCACGGCCGAACGGGGCGACCATGGTGTCGCCGTGGCGGACCTCGATGTCGTCGGGGTGCACGCCGAGCGAGTCCGCGACGATCTGCGACCAGGCCGTCTCGTGGCCCTGCCCGTGCGGCGAGGTGCCGGTGACGACCTCGACCTTGCCGCTGGTCGTCATCCGGACGCATGCCTGCTCCCAGCCCCCGGACTGCAGCCGCACCCCGGCCGCGACCTTCGAGGGCGACAGCCCGCCGGACTCGGTGAAGTTGCCGATCCCGATCCCGATCTGCACCGGGTCGCCGGAGTCGCGACGGCGGGCCTGCTCCTCGCGCAGCGCGTCGTAGCCGACCAGCTCCATCGCCCGGCGCATGCAGGCCTCGTAGTCGCCGGAGTCGTACATGACCCCCGACGGCACGGTCCGCGGCTCGAGGAACCTGGGGTGCAGGTTGCGCAGCCGCACCTGTGCCGGGTCCATCCCCAGCTCCCGGGCCAGGTCGTCCATGATCCGCTCGTGGGCGTAGGCGGCCTCGGAGCGCCCGGCGCCGCGGTAGGCGTCGGTCGGGGTGAGGTTGGTGAACACCCCCGTGCAGGTGAAGGAGTACGCGCCGAAGTCGTAGAGCCCGCAGTAGGTGAACGCGCCGAACACGGCGATGCCCGGGGTGAGCAGCTGCAGGTAGGCGCCCATGTCGGCGAGCAGCTCGACCTTCATGCCCAGGATCCGGCCGTCCCGGTCCGCCGCGACCGCCATCCGCTGGACCTGCCCGCGCCCGTGCGTGGTGGCCTGGTGGTGCTCGGAGCGGGTCTCGGTCCACTTGACCGGCCTGTTCAGGCGTCGCGCCAGGACCAGCGCGAGCGCCTCCTCGGCGTAGACGTTGAGCTTCGCGCCGAACCCGCCGCCGACGTCCGGGGCGACCACGCGCAGCTTCGTGTCCGACACCCCGCAGATCGCGGCCAGGATGTCGCGCACGAAGTGCGGCACCTGGGTCGAGGTGTAGACGGTGAACCCGCCGCCGACCGGGTCCGGAGTCACCACGACCGCCCGCGGCTCCATCGGTGAGGGGAGCACCCGTTGCTGCAGGTAGCGCCCGCGCACGACGACCTCGGCCTCGGCGAACGCGACGTCGACGTCACCGGTGGCCAGCGGCCAGGTGTAGCAGTGGTTGGTGCCCAGCTCCTCGTGCGCGAGCGGGCTGTCCGGCTCCATCGCCGCCTCGACGTCCACGACCGCCGGCAGCGCGGTGTAGTCGACGTCGATCAGGTCGACGGCGTCGCGGGCGGCGTTCGCGTCCGATGCCAGCACCACGGCCACGCCGTCCCCCACGTGCTTGACCACGCTGCGGGCCAGCGGCATGTGGTCCGGGATCCGGATGTCCTCGGTGACCGGCCACCCGCACGGGATGCCGGCCGCGAACTCGCCGGCCAGGTCCGCGCCGGTCAGCACGGCGGTGACACCCGGGTGCGCCCGGGCGTCCGACACGTCGATCCGCTCGATGCGCGCGTGCGGGTGCGGGCTGCGCAGGACGGCCATGTGCAGCACGCCGGGCGGGGCCAGGTCGTCGGTCCAGGTCCCCCGCCCGGTCAGCAGCGCCGGGTCCTCCTTGCGCAACATGGACGAGCCGACGTATCGCTCCGCGGTCTGGGTCACCAGGTCTGCCTTCCTCGCCCGCCGGATCGGGCCGTGGCGACAGCGTGATCCGGCACACCTGCCGCGCGGTAGTGTCCGCATCGTCGAACCGGGAACGGCGACATGGCCGTTCCGTCCGGTTTCGACCCGTCGGGAGGGGGGCAGGCGATGCCGATCACGCTGCGGCAGCTGGTGGCGGACCGCACCCTCGGGCTGCGCTCCGCGTGTCCGTCCGCAGATCTGGACCGCGAGATCGGGTGGGTGCACAGCAGCGAGCTGCCCGACCCGACGCCCTACCTCGACGGGGGCGAGCTCCTGCTCACCACCGGTCTGGGGCCCGACGCGGCCGGGCCCTCCGGCTACGTCGCCGGCCTGGTCGGGCACGGGCTGGTCGGTCTCGGGTTCGGCACCGGCCTCGGGCACGACACGATCCCCGGCGAGGTCGTCGAGGCGTGCGCCGAGCACGGTCTCGCGCTGGTCGAGATCCCGGAACGGACGCCGTTCATCGCGATCACCAAGGCGGTGTCGGCGTCGCTGGCCGCGGACTCCTACGCCCAGGTCGTGCGCACCGACGAGGCGCAGCGCGCGCTGACCGCCGCGGCGCTGGGGCCCTCGGGCACCGCCCGGGTACTGCGCGGGCTGGCCGGGCGGCTCGGTGCGTGGGTGCTGGTCTCCGACCCCGACGGCGTCGTGCGGCACGCCTGCCCGCGCTCCGCCCTCGGCCGGGCCGAGGGTCTGCTCGCGGAGATCGACCGGGTGCGCGCCCACCGCAACCCCACCAGCGTCACGGTCGTGGTGGACGGCGGGCAGGTCGTACTGCAACCGATGCGCATGCCGGGCTCGGGAGCGGTGCTGGTGGTGGGCCGGGACCGCGCGTTCTCCCCGGTCGACCGGCAGGTGATCGGCTCGGCGGTGTCGGTGCTGACGCTGCTGCACGCGCGCACGTCCGCGGTCGGGCGGGCCGAGCGCCGGCTGCGGACCGCGCTGCTGCGCCTGATGGTGCAGGACCCGGCGGGCGAGGCCCGCGCGATCGCCGAGGAGCTGTGGGGGCCGCTGCCGGGGCCCGGCGCGCGGGTCGTGCTGCTGCGCAGGCGGTCCGGCTCGACCCGGGAGCTGCTCGACGTCCTGGAGTCGGTGGCGGCCCGGTCCGGTCCGCTGTACTTCGGCGCCCTCGACGACGTCGTGGTGGCCGTCGTCGGCGCCGAGTCCGACGGGCCGGTCAGGGCACTGGCGGACCGGCGGGCGGAGATCCGGGCGGGGGTGTCGGACCCGATCGGCGACGACGTCGGCGCCGGCCTGCGCCAGGCCCGCCACGCCCTCGACGCGGCCACCCGTCAGGGGCGCCGGACGGTCCGGTTCGGTGAGCTGGCCGGCGAGGGTCTGCGCGGGCTCGTCCCGGCCCCGGACGCGGCCGCGTTCGCCGAGTCCCTGCTGCGCCCGCTCGTCGCCCACGACGCCCGGGGCCGCGGCGACCTCGTCCGCTCGCTGCGCGAGTGGCTGGCCCAGCACGGTCAGTGGGACCCCGCCGCGGTCCGCCTGGGCGTGCACCGGCACACCCTGCGCGCGCGGATGGACAAGGCCGCGGCCCTGCTCGAGCGCGACCTGGACTCCCCCGGTGTGCGGGCCGAGCTGTGGTTCGCGTTGCAGGCCGACGACTTGACCTGAAGCCGAATTCAGCTTCTAGGTTCTCCGGTGACGGTGCGGATCGGCCGCACGCCGGGCACGGAGGACAGCATGAGCACCACGGCAGAACCCGCCATCCGGACGACCGGGCAAGGTCCGATCCGGCTGGCCGTGATCATCGGCAGCGTCCGGGCCGGCCGGTTCGGACCGACCGTGGCGCGCTGGTTCACCGGCACCCTGGCCGGGAACCCGGACGTCGAGCTCGACCTGATCGACCTGGCCGACGTCGACCTGTCCCCCGCCCTCGACGGCAACCCCGACGACCCGCACGCCCCCACCGGCGCGATGCGGGCGCGGCTGGCCGCCGCCGACGCGTTCGTCGTGGTCACCCCGGAGTACAACCACAGCTACCCGGCCGGGCTCAAGACGGCCATCGACTCGTTCCACCGGGAGTGGCAGGCCAAGCCGGTCGGGTTCGTCAGCTACGGCGGCATCTCCGGCGGGCTGCGCGCCGTCGAGCACCTGCGCCCGGTGTTCGTCGAGCTGCACGCCGCCCCGGTGCGCGACGGCGTCAGCTTCGCGAACTTCTGGAACGCCTTCGACGACGGGGGCCGCGTCCGCGGCGACGGCCCGGCCGGCGCGGCGACGGTGCTCACCGACCAGCTCGTGTGGTGGGGTCGCGCGCTGCGCGACGCCCGCGCCCGGCACCCCTACGGCTCGTGAGCGGGACCAGGGTGACCGCGCTGGGGGAACGGGTGCTCCTAGGCTGACCGTCGTGTCCGCCACCCGTCTGCTCGTGCTCGGGGTGGTGCGCGGCTACGGCCGGGCGCACGGCTACCTGATCGGCAACGACCTGCTGGCCTGGGAGGCCGACCGGTGGGCGAACGTCAAGTGGGGCTCGATCTACCACGCGCTGGCGGCGCTGACCCGCTCCGGCTCGCTGCTCGACCACGTCGGCGTGCGGGGGCGGACGGAGTACGAGCTGACCGAGCGCGGCGAGGCCGAGTTCGGACGCCTGCTCCGTGCGGCGCTGCGGGTCCCGGACCGCCACCCCGACCAGCTCGGTGCCGCGCTGGCGTTCCTGCCCTCGTTGCCGCGCGCCGAGGCGATCTCCCTGCTGCGCGAGCGGCTCGCCACCTGTGAGGCGGCGCAGCGCTCGGCCCACGAGCGGCGCGAGGGCTGGGACTGGCCACCGCACGTCCGCGAGCTGTTCGGGTTGTGGGCCGCCGATGCCGCCGGTGGCGCGGAGTGGGCGCGCGGGCTGATCGGACGTCTGGAGGCCGGCGCGTACGCGATGGACGGCGAGCCGGGCTCGCCCGGCCCGCCCGGGAGCTGGCCGCGCCTGGTCGAGGAGCGCTCGGCGGCCGGCGAGGGCACCCGGGGATAGGCGGGGCCCGCCCCCGGGCCACCCCGCACGGCCGGGGCGGCTCAGATCCGGTCGAACATGCTGGTGACCGGCCCGTCGATCCGCGCTCCGCGCTTGTGCAGCCAGTCGTCGAGCTTGCCCTGCACCGTCGCCAGCTCCGGACGCCGTCCCGGGTCGGTGCGCAGCGCGGACTTGAGCAGGCTCAGGTGCGCCGTGCGCGAGGGCAGGTGGGTCAGCTTCCCGCCGGCCGCGGCCGCGCGCAGGCCCGCGACGGCGTCCTGGCTCTCCCCGCGCGGCGGCTGCCCGCACAGCGCGAACGACACCGCCGCGGCGAGCTGCCACCCGTCCGAGGCGGGCGACGCGGGCTTGCCCGCCGCGACCTCGGGGGCCAGGTAGTCCGGGGTGCCGAGCACGTAGCCGGCCATCGTCAGGGTGGAGTCGCCCTGCTTGCGGGCGATCCCGAAGTCGATCAGGTGCGGCTTGCCCTGCGGGTCGACGACGATGTTGCCGGGCTTGAGGTCGCGGTGCAGCACCCCGCGGCGGTGCGCGGTGTCGAGCGCACCGGCGATGCCGGTCCAGATCCGGGCCGCGGACACGTCGTCGACCGGTCCGCGGTCGGCGACCAGCTGGCCCAGCGAGAGGCCCTCGACATACTCCATGACGATCACCAGGCCCTCCATCCCGACCAGTCCGGGATCGCTGGAGGCCTGCACCAGGTCGTGGATGCGCACGCAGCAGGGGTGGGCCATCGCACCGAGGGCGGCCGCCTCTCGGCGGATCCGTTCCTCGGTCTCGGCGTCCGGGGCGTGCGCGGACTTCACCGCGACCGTGTGGCCGAGCTTCGCGTCGTGGGCCAGCCACACCCGGCCGAACCCGCCGGAGCCGAGGCGACGCAGCAGCCGGAACCGCGGTCCCCGCGCCGCACCGGTGAACCCGCCGACCGGGGCGACCGTCGTCGTACGGGGCGGTGGCCCGCCCGGAGGTTGGGCGCCGGGTGGTGGGGCGCCGCCCCGGAACCCGCCCGGCGGCGGCAGGCGGCCGGGGATCGGTGCCGGTACCGGAGGTGGCATCGGCGGCGGCGCGGAGGGGTACGGGCCGGTCAGCGCGCGGGTCCCGTCCGGGCGGGGTGCGGTCGTGCCGGCCCGGGCCGCCCGGGCCCCCCCGCCCGCACCCCGCCCCCCC
>CBIHNM010000078.1:0-15950 GCA_966211265.1 uncultured Pseudonocardia sp. | reverse complement strand
CTGCACGACGCCGAGTGCACCGAGCACCTCGGCCGCGATGCCGTCCCGGAACGGCGGTCCCCACGGGACCCGGGCCTGGTACACCGGGACCCGCTCGACGAGGTCGGCGAGCTGCTGGAACTCCAGGGCCAGCCCGTCCGGGCCGACCCAGCCCGGCAGCCGCGGGAACCGGGCCAGCAGCATCAGCGACCGCGACACCGGCACCCGGTCGACCTCCACCTCCGGCCGGTCCCGGCGGGGCTGCGGGACCACGCACGCGGCGAGCCGCAGCGGCCCTCCGGTGTGGGTGGCCTCCGGCCGGACCGCGAGCCTGCCGTCCGGGGAGCAGCGGGTGGCGGCGGCCAGCGACGACGCCACCGGCCGGGCACCCTCGCGCAGCCGGGTCTCGAGGCTCCCCGGGTACACCGACACGCTCTCGCTCCCGATGTCGGCGCGCAGGACGTCGTCGCCGACGAGCGGGTGGCCGTCCGCGCAGAGCAGCGTGGCCAGCGTCGACTTGCCCATGCCCGAGGCGCCGACCACCGCCAGGGCACCGTCGCCGACCCGGACCGCGCTGGCGTGCAGCACCAGCTGCCCGCGCAGCCGCAGATGCACCGCCAGCAGTGCGCCGGCGGCGAGCACCGCGGCCAGCCCGGGGTCCCGGCCGGGGGCGAGGTGCACGGTGACCTCGCGCAGGCGGGCGTCGCCGCGGAACTCGCACAACCCCGGGTAGCGCAGCACCGCGCGGTCGGTGTCCCGGCCGAGCACGTACCGCACCGGCCCGCCGGGTTCGGCCAGGCGGGCCAGCAGCTCGCCCGGTGGGTCGAGGTCGGGCACCGGCGCGGTGGTCCCGAGCCGCAGCCGCAGGTCCGGGCCGGTGGGCGGGGTCGGCCCGGGCGGCAGCGGCAGCTCGAGCTCGGACTCCAGGTGCAGGCCGTGCGCCCGGTAGCGGTGGATCACGCCCTCACCGGCCCGGGCGGGCCGGCCAGCGTGGCGAAGCCGCCGGCCGACCCGTCGAGGGTCCGGCCGTCGAGTTCCAGCCACGCGTGCGCGCCGAACGCGCCGCCCTCGTCCCGCCGGACGCCGATCCGCAGCACCGGGTCGAGCGCGCGCAGCCGGTGCCCGAGCAGCAGGCAGCGGCGCAGGCACGTGTCCCCGGCGGGCCAGCGGGCGGCGACGGCGAGGCAGGCGCGCACCGGGGTGGCCGTCCACCGGGGCAGCACCGCCGGGTCGGTGCCGGGGGCGGTCGCGCTGTCGACGTCGATGCGGATCCGGAGCCACCGGCACAGGTCGGGGACCGTCGACCGGCGCAGCCCGACCTCGATCACGCCGAGCCGGACCGCGGCGGCCGCGGTCTCGCCCGCGAGCCGGGCCGCCCGCACCGTCCGCGCGCTCACGCTCGCCCTGCCCGGGCTCACCGCGGGCACCCGTCGGCGACCCAGGCCTGCTGCAGCAGCATCGCCGACCCGGCGTGCGGTGCGGCCGAGCCCCACACCCGGCGCAGCTCCTCGACGTCGACCAGGTCGGGGTCCACGCCGGCACCCGACCAGCGCCGGGCGAACTCCCGGCTGGCCGGGCCGAAGCGGGAGCCGTTGAACCGGGCCTTGGTCCGGCGTCCGGCGACCGGGCCCGGGACGAGCCCGCCGCCCAGCAGCGTGGTGGCCGCGGTCCGGCCGAGCCGGCCCCATCGACCGCCGAAGCGGGCGAACGCGGCCACGAACTCGGCCGAGCCCAGGGGGTCCACGACGGCGCAGTCGCGGTCGGCGGCGACCCGTTCCCGGGTGGCGGCGCCGATCCGCACCGCACGCGGCTGCAGCGCCGCGCGCACGCCGGCGTCCCAGCGCAGCGGTTGGGCGGCGACGTCGCGGACCTGCCGCTCGCGGGCCGCCGCGCGGGCCGGGTCGCGCAGCCAGGAGTGCTCCTCGACGAGCCCGCGCAGCAGCGCCCGCCTGCCCCACACCGGGGCCGCGGCGAGCACGGTCGCCCGCCGGTCCGACGCGGTCATGTCCCGCCCGCGGCGGCGCCACACGGCTCGCAGCGTCGCGGCCCGGTGGTCACCGAGGACCTCGTCCCCGAAGTTGCCGGTCACCAGCGTGCCGCCCCGGGCCACGTCGGCGAGCAGGACGGTCGGCGCGATCGCGGCCGGGTGGGTCGGGCCGCCGTGCCCGCGCAGCACCGGCGCGGCGAGCGGGCCGACGAGGTCGAGCTCGTCGGTGACGGCGCGACGTTCCCAGTCGAGGGGCAGCCCGCGCTCGCGCAGGTGAGCGATCATCAGCTCCTGCCACGCCGACTCCTCGGCCGCGGCGTCGCCCGGGTAGCGCAGCGTGAACGCCACCGGTGCCGCGAGCCCCGCGCGGGCCGCCTCGTCGGCCGCGACCGCGAGGACCAGCGACGAGTCCCGGCCGCCGGAGAACGCCACCACGCACGGCGGGCGTTCCAGCGCCGTCCGCAGCGCCGTCCGCAGCGCCGCGACCGGGTCGGTGCCGGCCGGGCGCGGCGGGTCCCCCCGTTCCCGTCCGGCCGGGTAGCCGTCGAGCACGTCGGTGGGGTCGAGCACCGGCAGGCCGGTGGCGCTCCGGCGCAGGGCGGCCGGCCGTCGGGAGGTCACGGTCACCCTTCGAGGAGCCCGGCGCCGCGCAGCCGGTCGACGAACAGCCGGGTGTCGGTGCGGACCCGCTCCGGGTCGGCGGCGTACTCGGCGGACACGGTCGCGACCAGGTCGTCGAGGCTGCGCTCCTCGGCGAGCAGCTCGAGGATCCGGGTGCCGGTCCCGGTCGCGCTGAGGTACCGCGAGGTGCGCAGGTCGAGCACGATCGTCTCGCCGGGCAGGGCACGGGCGGACAGGTCGGACTGGCGGAGGCGCATGGGGTCCCTTCGGTACGAGGTCGTGGTCGGGTCGGGCGGCCGGGTCAGTACGCTCCGCGGCTGTTCAGGACGGCCCCGAACGTCTTCCAGATGATCACCAGGTCGAGTGCCAGCGACCAGTTCTCGACGTAGCGCAGGTCGAGCCGCACCGACTCCTCCCACGTCAGCGTGCTGCGGCCGCTGACCTGCCAGAGCCCGGTCATCCCGGGGCGGACCAGGAGGCGGCGCCGGGCGTCGTCGGCGTAGGTCGCGACCTCGTGGGCCAGCGGCGGTCGCGGCCCGACCAGGCTCATCGTGCCGCCCAGGACGTTGAGCAGCTGGGGCAGCTCGTCGAGGGAGAACCGGCGCAGGACGCGGCCGATCCCGGTGATGCGCGGGTCCTCGCGCATCTTGAACAGCGGGCCGGCGCCGTCGCTGAGCTCGGTGAGCGCGGCCAGGTGCTGCTCGGCGTCCGGGTACATCGAACGGAACTTGATCATCTTGAAGGTCCGCCCGTTGGCGCCCACCCGGTCCTGGGTGAAGAACACCGGGCCGCCGTCGTGCAGGTGGACGGCCAGCGCCAGGCCGAGCAGGACGGGCGCGCTGAGCAGCAGCAGGAGGGCGGCGCCGCTGCGGTCCAGGGCCGTCTTGAGGACGCGGGAGATGCCGGTGAAGCGGGGATGGGACAGGCGCAGCAGCGGCATCCCGTCGACCGGTGTGATGTGCATGCGCGGCCCGGCGATCTCCATCAGGCCCGGGTCGACGGCCAGCTCGGCGGTGGTGCCCTCGAGCTGCCAGGCCAGGCGGTGCAGCCGGGCCGGGCCCCAGCCGGGGGCCCGGCAGACGGCGACGACGTGGTGCTCGGCGTCGCGGGCGAGCTGCGGGACGGAGTCCAGGTCTCCCACCACCGCGACGCCCTCGATGCTCGCCCCTCCGGCGGTGCCGCGACCGGTCGGCGTGCACGCCCCGGTGACCTCCCAGCCGAAGTGGGGGTCGCGGCGGGTGCGGCGCACCAGGTCCGCGACCGCCTCCTCGCTGCCCACGGCGAGCACCGGGGTCAGGCCCAGACCGTCGCGACGCCGGCGGTGCAGGGCCTTGCGCAGCACGTACCGCGTCGACAGGCAGGCCAGCCCGGTGATCGGGACGAGGAGGAAGACCCACTCACGGGTCGATTCGACCATCAGGGCCAGGCCGCCGAAGGCCAGGGCGACGTCGGCGAGGAGCACGGCCCGGCCGAGCCGGACGAACTCGGCGGCCCCCTGGCCGAGGATCCGGCCCTCCCACGCGCGCGACACCGGCAGCGCCACGACCGTGAGCCCGGCGGCGAGCAGGCCGCTGGCGATGCGGGCGCGGTCGCCGGCCTCGGTGCCGGGCAGGCCGGCGAGCACGCTCGCGGTGACGACGACGGCGATGGTCATCAGATCGCTCACCGCGACCACCGCGGAGAAGCGCCGCTGCCACCGCGGCGCGTCCCGCGGGACGGGCCCGGCCATCGTCGTGACACGCGGCCGGCGGGCGGGCCGACGCCGACGGCGTGAGGCCGTCCCCGGCGCGGTCGGATCCGTGCCACGGGTGACGTCCGGGAACGTGCTCACGAGGTGCGGCTCCTTCGGGGGGAGTCTCGATGGCGATGCCGAGCGGCTCGTCACCCGCGCCGCCCCGTCACCGGTCCGATGATCGATCGGCCGGTGACGCGGTCGGCGACGCAAGCACAGTCGTCCGCTCGGTGGAGCGCGTTACGCCCGGTGAGGGCCGCTCCTGAGGTTCGGCCGAACGAACCACCGCCTTCCCCGTTCAGGCGGCGGGCCCTCTGCGTCGGTGAGCCCCCGGTCCACGACGCCGAACGGCGGGATCCGTCGCCGGAACGGTGATCGGCCCGTTCGTGGACGCTTTCGTCGCGATTCGCGACGCTTTCATCAATTTCGATGATCCGGTGCGGAGGCGATGCCGTTCCGGCGGCCGATTCGGCTGTTCAGTCGCCTTCGCGTGGGCCGTTCGGCGCAGTGCCTGTCGCATCCCACCTGCGATGGAGTGCCGGTCGGGCGTGAAGGTCACGGGTGGGTAAAGGAGTTTGCGAGGCCCTGCCGACCGTTCCCGGGTCCGCTGTAACGGGTTCTGCGGAACGGTCGATGAGAGGTCCACAGGGGGATGATCACCAGGGCGGCGGATCCGGGAAACGGGCGCGCGCTCCATGCCGTCGCGCCCTCTGTCCCCTTTCCGTCGCAGCGTGGAGGTAGGCCAGTGTCCGCACCGGAGGCCGGGGGGCCGGTCGGGGGCGCGCAGTCGTTGCGCGACTTCAGCCAGCTCTCCGGCGCGATCACCGAGCCGCCGCCGGCGGGCGAGACCTACCGCGTGCGCTACCGCAACCTGCACGACGGGCAGCAGACGCGGCAGTGGGTCAAGTCGCTGGCGATCATCGGGGCGAACATCGGGTTCGAGCTGCTGTTCGTGCTCTGGCTGCTGCAGCCCTCGCACCACCCCGACGTCGACGAGCGGTGGTGGATCGCCGCGGCGAACGTGTTCGTGATCGGCTCGATCGCGCTGGTGGAGGGTCTGCGGCTGGTCAACGTCCTCTCGCTGTCGGTGGCCTCGGTGCTGGCCCGCGACCCGGTGCCGGTGCGGCCGGACCCGGCCCTGCGGGTCGCGTTCCTGACCACGATCGTGCCCGGCAAGGAGCCGGTCGAGATGGTCCGCGCGACGCTGGAGGCGGCCAAGCGGATCCGTCACTCCGGTACGTTCGACGTCTGGTTGCTCGACGAGGGCGACGACGCCGAGGTGCGGGCGATGTGCGGCGAGATCGGCGTCCGGCACTTCACGCGCCGCGGCGTCGAGATCTACAACCAGCCCTCGGGCTTCTTCAAGGCCAGGACCAAGCACGGCAACTACAACGCCTGGGTGCACGCCGAGGGCCACCAGTACGACGTGTTCCTCTCGGTCGACCCGGACCACGTGCCGCTGCCGAACTACGCGGAACGGATGCTGGGCTACTTCCGCGACCCCGACGTCGCGTTCGTCGTCGGCCCGCAGTGCTACGCCAACTGCGACAACTTCGTCACCAGGGCCGCCGAGTCGCAGCAGTTCCCGTTCCACAGCCTGATCCAGCGTGCCGCGAACGCCTACGGCATCCCGATGCTCGTCGGTACGAACAACGCGATCCGGATCGACGCGTTGGGCACGGTCGGCGGGCTGCACGACTCGATCACCGAGGACATGGCGACCGGCCTGGCCGTGCACGCCCGGCGCAACCCCTGGACCGGGGCGCGGTGGCGCTCGGTCTACACCCCCGACGTGGTGGCCGTGGGCGAGGGGCCGTCGTCCTGGACGGACTACTTCAGCCAGCAGCTGCGCTGGTCGCGCGGCACGTTCGAGATCCTCGGCGGGCCGTTCCTCACGCGCCTGCCCCGGCTGAGCCCGGGCCGGATGCTGCACTACGTCCTGATCACGGCGTTCTACCCGTCGATGGCGATCGGCTGGATGCTCGGCGGGGTCAACGCGACGCTCTACCTCGCCTTCGGGGTGTCCGGCATCGTCGTGCCGCCGTCGCTGTGGCTGGCGCTCTACGTCGACGCGATCGCGTTCCAGACGTGGGTCTACCTGCGCAACCGCCGCTACAACGTGAGCCCCTACGAGCTCGAGGGGTCCAGCGGGGTCCGCGGGATGGCCATGTCGGTGCTCTCCGCGCCGATCTATGCCAGTTCGCTGACGGCGACGATCCTGCGCAGGCCGGCCACGTTCGTCGTCACCCCGAAGGCCGCCGCCGCCAGCCCGGACCGGCTGGTCACCTTCGGCCGCCACCTGCAGTGGTCGGTGCTGCTCGCGCTGGCCATCCTCGCCTCGTTCGCACTGGGCCACGCCAACCTCGACGTGATGATGTGGCCGGCGCTCGCGCTGCTGGTCAGCCTCCTCCCGACGCTGATCTGGCTCGGTGGTCTCCGGCAGGCCCGGGAGGCGATCGCCTCGGCCGCCGAGCTCGTCGGGGCGATGCCCGAGACCGTGGCCGTGCCGATCGAGATGCCCTCCCCGACCTCCCGTAGCAACGACCAGATCGGAGCCGTGGCGTGACGCCGCGTCGTGTCGACCGCATCCTCCGCGCCCTGGCCGGGCGCCGCCGTACCGCCACCCTCATCGCCGTCCCCGCGGTGCTGCTCGCCGTGAACGTGCCGCCCGCGCTGGCCTGGGTCTCCGAGGCACGGCACGAGGCGCTCCTGCACAGCGCGCCCTACGTCGCCGAGCACGGACGCTGGGACGTCGTCGAGCTGCCCGCCGACCAGCGGGTCAACGCCATCCACGCCGCGATGCTGCCGACCGGCAAGATCCTGCTCGTCGCCGGCTCGGGCAACGACGAGAAGCAGTTCGACGCCGGGACGTTCTCCACCCTGGTCTACGACCCGGCGACCGGCCGGGGCGAGAAGGTCGACACGCCCTCGGACCTGTTCTGCGGCGGCCACGCCTTCCTGCCCGACGGCAAGCTGCTCGTCGCCGGCGGCACCCAGCGCTACGAGAGGCTCGACGGCCAGGTGAGCCGGGCGGCCGGCGCGATGCGCGTGCGCAACGAGAACCCCGACGCCGGGCACGACTTCGCCGAGGGCACCGAGTTCGTCGCCCCGGACGGGCGCCGGTACCGGGCGACCACCGCGTTCACCGCGCCCCCGGCGGTCAAGACCGGCGAGGGCGCCGCCACCACGGTCGCCGCCAGCGAGACCGTCGTGTTCGTCGAGTCCGCCGAGGAGGGCCACGGCGGCATGACCGACACCCCGGCCCAGTACTCGATCACGGGGCTGGACCCGGTCGCGGCGAAGGACGTCTACGGCATGGGCGCCGCGATGACCATGGACAAGCAGGACTTCCAGGGCATCGCCGACTCCTACGAGTTCGACCCGTTCGCCGAGCGCTACGTCCGGGTCGGGGACATGACCCAGAAGCGCTGGTACCCGACGCTGACCGGGCTGCCCGACGGCCAGGTGCTCGCCGTGTCCGGGCTCGACGGCACCGGGCAGATCCTGCCCGGCCAGAACGAGGTCTACGACCCGGCGACGAAGCGCTGGACCGACCGCCCGGACCTGTTCCGGTACTTCCCGACCTACCCGGCGATCTTCCAGACCGGTCGCGAGGGGACGCTGTTCTACTCCGGCTCCAACGCCGGCTACGGGCCCGCCGACGCCGGCCGGACCCCCGGGTTCTGGAACCTCGCCGACAACTCGTTCCGGCCGGTGCCGGGCCTGCGTGACCCGGATGAGACCGAGACCAGCGGCTCGGCGTGGGCGGGGCCGGTGCAGAACCAGAAGATGATCATCGTCGGCGGCGGCGGGGTCGGCGAGTCGCCCGCGGTCACGGCGCGGATCGACTCGATCGACCTGACCGCCCGGCGGCCCGCGTACACCCCGGCCGCGGACCTGCGCACGCCCACCCGCTACCCCAACGTCGTGCAGCTGCCCGACGACAACATGCTGATCACCGGCGGGTCCCGGGACTACCGCGGCAAGGGCGCCAGCGACGTGCTCCAGGCGAGCCTCTACAGCCCGTCGACGGACACGCTGCGCGACATGGCCGACCCCACCGTCGGGCGCGACTACCACGCCGAGGCGCTGCTGCTGCCCAACGGGCAGGTGCTCACCGCGGGCGGGAACTCGCTGTTCAAGAACGTGGACAACACCAAGCCCGCCCCGTTCGAGCAGCGGCTGGAGATCTTCACCCCGCCCTACCTGTTCCACGGTCCGCAGCCGGTGATCGCGACCGCGCCCACCGAGGCGGGGCTCGGCGAGACGATGACGGTCACCTCCCCGCAGGCCGGCGACATCGCGGCGGCGCGGTTGATCCGGCCCAGCGCCGTCACCCACGCCACCGACATCGAGCAGCGCTCGGTGGCCCTGGAGATCGCCCGCCGGCCGGACGGCTCGCTCGGTCTGCGGGTGCCCGGCGAGGCCACGCTGGTGCCGCCGGGCTACTACATGCTGTTCCTGGTCGACCGGAACGGGACGCCCTCGACCGCGACCTGGGTACACGTCACGTGAGCCGTACGCCGGGGCTGGCACACTCCGCGGTCGTGCGCACCCATTCGGCCCTGTCCGCGCTGGTCTCCGGTGCGCTGGTCGCCGCCACCGTCGTCGGCTGCGGCACCGCCGCCGACGCCCCGGACCCCGCGCTCCCGGCCCCGGCCTCGACGGTCTCGGCGTCGGACTCGGGGTACTTCGTGGACTGGAAGAGCCCGGCCCGGGCGCAGGTGCAGCAGTGGGAGGACCAGGGCCGCGACGAGGACGCGGAGCAGATCCGCAAGATCGCCGGGCAGCCGTTCCCGCTGTGGTCCACCGGCGACGTGGCCACGGTCGAGGCCGAGACCCGCGACTACGTGGCGCGGGCGGAGGGCGCGGGCCAGCGCCCGCTGCTGGTCGCCTACAACGTCCCGCACCGTGACTGCGGCAGCTTCTCCGGCGGCGGTGCGCCGGACGGCGACTACTACCGGAACTGGATCGCGGCCCTGGTCCGCGGGCTGGACGCGACGCCCTCGACGGTGGTGCTCGAGCCCGACGCCGTCCCGCACGAGATCTCCGGCTGCGTCGACGGCGCACTGCGCGACGAGCGCTACGCCCTGCTCGGGCAGGCGATCGACGCGCTCAAGGCCGGCGGCGCGACGGTCTACATCGACGCCGGCAACCCCGGCTTCGTCTCCGACGTCGACGCCCTGGCCGCGGCCCTGACCCGCTCCGGGGTCCGGCGCGCCGACGGGTTCAGCCTCAACGTCGCGAACTTCTACCCGACGGCGGCCAACGTCGAGTTCGGGAGGAGGATCTCGCAGAAGCTCGGCGGGTCCCACTTCGTGATCGACACCAGCCGCAACGGCCGCGGCGCGGCGACCGGGGCCGAGATCGGCGACGCACCGGCGTTCTGCAACCCGCCGGGGCGCGGGCTCGGCCCGAACCCGACCACCGACACCGCAGACCCGCTGGTGGACGCCCTGCTGTGGGTCAAGCGACCCGGGGAGTCCGACGGCGCGTGCCGTCCCGGCGAGCCGGCCGCGGGGCAGTGGTACCCCGACTACGCCCTCGGCCTGGCGCAGCGGCAGCAGGCCGGCTGAACCGGGCGGTACCGGGGACGCCTCCCCCTCAGCCGGTCGCGCCGAACGAGCGCGCGACCTCGACGACGTACTCGCCGTAGCCCGAACCCGACTGCGCGCGCCCCAGGTCCAGGCACTGCTGCGCGTCGATGAACCCCATCCGCAGGGCGACCTCCTCGACGCAGGCGATCCGCACGCCCTGCCGGTTCTCCAGCACCCGCACGTACTGCCCGGCCTCGATCAGCGACTCGTGGGTGCCGGTGTCGAGCCAGGCGAACCCGCGGCCGAGGTCGGTCAGGGTGGCCCGCCCCTGTTCCAGGTACGCGCGGTTCACGTCGGTGATCTCCAGCTCCCCGCGGGCGGACGGGGTGATCGAGCGGGCGATGTCGACGACACCGGCGTCGTAGACGTAGAGGCCGGTGATCGCGCGGTCCGAGCGCGGGTGTGCCGGCTTCTCCTCGATCGAGATCAGCCGCCCGTCGGCGTCGGCCTCGCCGACGCCGTAGCGCTGCGGGTCCCGCACCGGGTAGCCGAACAGCACGCACCCGGTCCGGCCGGACCCGACGTCGTCGACCGCGGTCTTGAGCCGCGACGAGAACGAGGGCCCGTGGAAGATGTTGTCGCCCAGGACCAGCACCGAGGGCCGCCCGGCGACGTGGTCGGCGCCGATCAGGAACGCCTCGGCCAGCCCGTTCGGGCGGGGCTGCTCGGCGTAGGTGAGCTCGAGTCCGAGCTCGTGGCCGTCGCCGAGCAGGCGCTCGAACCCGGGCAGGTCGTGCGGGGTGGAGATGAGCAGGATCTCCCGGATCCCGGCGAGCATCAGCGTGCTCAGCGGGTGGTAGATCATCGGCTTGTCGTAGACCGGGAGCAGCTGCTTGGAGACCGCGCGGGTGATCGGGTGCAGGCGGCTCCCGGTGCCGCCGGCCAGGATGATGCCCGCGGTCACCGCGATCCCCCCGCCAGGTGGGTCGCGAGGGAGTCGCGCCACGGCGGCACGACGATCCCGGCGCGGGCCAGGCGGCCCAGGCCGAGCACGCTGTTCGCCGGTCGTGCCGCGGTGCCCGGACGGTCGGCGGTGTACTCCGCGGTGCTCACCGGTGCGACGTCGGCGGGGTCGCGCCCGGCGGCCGAGAACACCTCACGGGCCAGGCCCGCCCAGCTCACCGGCTCGCCGTCCCCGGTGACGTGGTAGACGCCCGGCTCGGCGCCGGCCAGCGCGACGAGCGCGCCGGCGAGGTCCGGGGCGAACGTCGGGCGCCCCACCTGGTCGTCGACGACGCTCGGGGACACCCCGCGCGCGGCCAGGCCGAGCATCGTGGCGACGAAGTTGTGCCCGTCGCCCACCAGCCAGCTGGTGCGGACCACCACGTGCCGCGCGAGGGCGGTCGCCGCGACCTCCCCGGCGGCCTTCGACGCCCCGTACACCCCGACCGGGGACAGCGGGGTGTCCTCCGGGATCGGGCCGGCCGCGGTGCCGTCGAAGACGTACTCGGTGGAGACCTGCACCAGGGTCGCGGCGTGGCGCGCGCACGCGCGGGCCAGGTTCGCCGGGCCGGTGGCGTTGGTCCGCCACGCGGTGGCGCGGTCGGTCTCGGCCCGGTCGACGGCGGTGTAGGCGGCGGCGTTGAACACGGTGTCGAACCGGGCCCAGTCGAACGCCTCGACGGCGGCGGCGTCGCCGATGTCGAGCTGCTCGCGGGCCAGCGCGGTCGCGCCGGGCAGGGCGGCGACCAGGGCCCGCCCCAGCTGCCCACCCGCACCGAGAACGACCGCTCGCACACCTGCTCCTCTCGTCACCGCCGGTTCCGCACCGACGACGGCCCGCACCGTCACGGCTCGGGCGGACTCTGACACGCTGGTCGTCAGGCCGGTCAGCCAGGGGCTCCGAGGGCGCTGTGCAATGCGCACCCCCACGCCACCGTCGCGAGGACGGAGGAGGCGGCGGACCCTGGTGGCGCCGGTGTGTGCAGTGCAAAGGGAGGACGATGCGGGTACTCGTGACCGGCGGCGCCGGGTTCATCGGGTCGCACTTCGTGCGCTCGACGATCGGTGGCGCCTACCCGTCGCTGGCCGGTGCGGAGGTGGTCGTGCTCGACGCGTTCACCTACGCCGGGACGATGGCGAACCTGGAGCCGGTGGCGGGCTCGGCCCGGCTCACGGTCGAGCGCGGCGACATCCGCGACCCGGGCCGGGTGGCCGAGGTGATGTCCGGGGTCGACCTGGTCGTGCACCTCGCCGCCGAGTCCCACGTCGACCGCTCGATCGCCGGAGCCGCCGACTTCGTCTCCACCAACGTCGGGGGCACCCAGGTCCTGCTGGCGGCCGCGCTCGACGCCGGTGTCGGGAGGTTCGTGCACGTCTCGACGGACGAGGTCTACGGGTCCATCGCGCACGGGTCCTGGCCGGAGACGCACCCGCTCGAGCCGAACTCGCCCTACTCCGCGTCGAAGGCCGGGTCGGACCTGCTCGCGCGCTCCTACCACCGCACCTACGGTCTGCACGTGTGCATCACGCGGTGCTCCAACAACTACGGGCCCCACCAGTTCCCGGAGAAGGTCGTCCCGCTGTTCGTGTCCAACCTGCTCGACGGCGCGACGGTCCCGCTCTACGGCGACGGGCTCAACGTCCGCGACTGGCTGCACGTCGACGACCACTGCCGCGGGCTCGCGCTGGTCGCCGAGGGCGGGCGCGCGGGGGAGGTCTACAACATCGGGGGCGGGACCGAGATGACCAACCGCGACCTGACCCACCGGCTGCTCGCCGCCGTCGGTGCGGACGAGTCGATGATCGAGCGGGTGCCCGACCGGCCGGGACACGACCGACGCTACTCGGTGGACTGGACGAAGATCCACGACGAGCTCGGCTACGCCCCGGCCACCTCCTTCGACGAGGGGCTGGCCGCCACCGTGGACTGGTACCGCGAGCACCGGGCGTGGTGGGAGCCCCTCAAGGCGGGGGCGGGCCGGTGAAGGCGACCGAGCTCCCGATCGCCGGGGCCTGGCTGTTCGAGCCGACCGTGTTCCCCGATCCGCGGGGGATGTTCGTGGCGCCGTTCCAGGGCCGGCCGTTCCGCGAGGCCCTCGGCTTCGACCTGACCGTCGCCCAGACCAACCACAGCGTGTCGGCGCGTGGCGTGGTCCGCGGCGTGCACTTCGCCGACACCCCGCCCGGGCAGGCCAAGTACCTCTACTGCGCGCGCGGGGCGATCCTCGACGTGATCACCGACGTGCGGGTCGGGTCACCGACGTTCGGACGCTCGGAGGCGCTCGACCTCGACGGCGCGTCGATGCGTGCGGTGTACCTGTCCGAGGGGCTCGGGCACGCGTTCATGGCCCTGACCGACGACACCGTCGTCGCCTACCTGTGCTCGACGCCCTACCGCCCCTCGGCCGAGCACGGGATCACGCCGCTGGACCCGGAGCTGGCCCTGCCCTGGCCGGCCGGGGTCGAGCCGGTGCTCTCGGACAAGGACGCCGCCGCGCCGACGCTCGCACAGGCCCGGGACGAGGGCCTGCTGCCGGACTGGGGCCTCTGCCGCGAGCGCTACGACGACCTGCGCCACTGACCGCGCCGTGACCTCCCACCCCGTGCTGCCCGGCTCCGACGGCGAGGACTTCGCGTCGCTGTCCCGCGCGGCCACGCCGCGCTCCGAGCGGTACCGGATCGGCCGCCGCCTGCGCAGGACCGCGCCGCGCAGCTCACTGCAGGGCTGGTCGCGGGCGCTGCGCCGGGTCGACCCGATCGACCTGGTGGTCGAGACGAACGCCGGACGGGTGGCGAGCCTGGTCCCGGAGCGGATCCGGCGGATGAGCGCGTCGCCGCACGCGTTCCTGCGCGGCGCCGCGGCCGTCCACGCGGCCGACTTCGCCGTGCTGCCCTCCACCGGCATCCATCCGGTGATCTGCGGCGACGCGCACCTGGGCAACTTCGGCTTCTACGCCTCCCCCGAGCGTGAGCTCGTGTTCGACCTCAACGACTTCGACGAGGCCCACCCCGGAGCGTGGGAGTGGGACCTGCGCCGGCTCGCGGTCAGCACCTGGGTGGCCGGGCGGGACAACGACGCGACCGAGGACCGGTGCGAGGAGGCCGTCGCGCGGTGCGTGCACGCCTACCGTCGCCACATCGCGCGCCTGGCCGAGGCGCCGCTGCTGGAGCGGTCGTTCGAACGGCTCGACGCCCGGCGGCTGCACAAGGGCGCGAAGCACAAGAAGTCCCGCGCCGCGGTGGCGAGCGCGGCCGAGCGGGCACGCACCCGCACCAGTGACCGCGCGCTGCCCCGTTTCGCGACGTCGGAGGGCGGCGCGCGGCGGATCGTCGTCGAGCCGCCGCTGATCACCCGCCCGGACGGCGAGCACCGGGAGCGGATCCTCGCCGCCCTCGACGACTACGTCGACACGCTGCCGCCACACTGGGCCCGGATCCTCGGCGGCTACCGCGCCGTCGACGTCGCCCACAAGGTCGTCGGGGTCGGCTCGGTCGGGCTGCGGGCCTACCTCGCGCTCTGCGAGGGCTCCAGCCCCGACGACGTCCTGTTCCTGCAGCTCAAACAGGCGCGACGGTCGGTCGTGGCGCCGTTCGTGCACGGCGACGAGGCCTGGCACACGCACCAGGGACAGCGGGTGGTGGAGTACCAGCAGGCCCTGCAGACCGTCTCGGACCCGCTGCTGGGATGGACCACGATCGGGGACCGGCGGGGGTCGGCGGCGCGGCAGTACTACGTGCGTCAGTTCCGGGACATGAAGGGCGCCGTCGTCCTGGACGGGCTCGACGCCACCGCGCTGGCCGACTACGCCGCGGTCTGCGGGATGCTGCTGGCCAAGGGGCACGCCCGGACCAGTGGCGCGTCGATGATCGCCGGTTACCTGGGCGGCGGCGGGAAGGTCCGGGAGGCGTTGTGCCGCTTCGCCCGGCGTTACGCCGACCAGACCGAGCGCGACCACGACGCGCTGCGGCGCGCGATCGCCTCCGGCCGTCTGTCGGATGCGCCACCTCGGGACGTGCCCGACGACGACATCGGATAGGTTCTCCGACCGTGACCGTCGTGGAGACCCTGCTGACCTTCGTGGTCGCGCCGGGCGTGCTGTACGGGGCCATCGCGCTGTGGACCAGCGCGGGCTACCGCCGCCGTCGCGCCCGCTACAAGGCCGGCGACGCCTGGCCGTACGAGCCGTTGTTCTGGACCGCCAACCCGGAGGGCGCGCACCTGCCGGCGCACGGTGACGCCCCGGCCATCGGCAGTGGCGTGACGAGGACACAGGACACGCGGGGAGGTACCGGTGGCAAGTGGTGAGCACGGGCACGGCGGCCAGGTCGTCGCCGTGAACCCGGACGACCTGCCCGAGGGCGCGGTCGTCACGAACTCCGGCCGGGTCTCCGCGGCCGAGAACTACACCGAGCCGGCCGGGAACGAGCACCCGTTCAGCCCGGTCCAGCTCTCCCGCCTGGACGAGGCCCTGACGCTGACCAGCCGCGAGACCGGGCTGCGCTTCGCGATCTACCTGGGCGACCTCGGTGCCGACGCGCACCGCACGGCGCTCGACCTGCACGGTCGGGTCGAGGGCGCCGACGAGGCCGTGCTGGTCGCGGTCAGCCCCGAGCAGCGGGTGCTGGAGATCGTCACCGGGGCCGAGGCCAAGGTCCGCCTGCCCGACCGCGGTGCCAAGCTCGCGCTGATGAGCATGGTGGCCTCGTTCAAGGAGGGCGACCTGTTCGGCGGCCTGATGAGCGGCCTGCGGATGCTCGCCGACCAGGCCGGGAGCCGGCCTTAGCGTCACCTGCTCGACATCGTCGGCATGTCGGTGTGCACACGTGCCACCACGAGGATCGCTCGGGTCCTAGGCTGTCCGGCATGGCGCACCACGGAGGGACCGGACGATGACGTCGTCCGGTCCGATCCTGATCGTCGATGACCACGAGCTGGTCGGGTCGTCGCTCGCGTTGAGCCTCAAGGCCGAGGGCGAGGACGCCCGGTTCTTCCCGGTCCGGTCCGCTCGCGGGGTCATCGAGGCCGTGGAGCACGACACACCCCCGGGGCGGGCCGCGCTCCCCCAAGCGCAGGGCCGGGGCCCCGCCCGCC
>CBIHNM010000077.1:0-16101 GCA_966211265.1 uncultured Pseudonocardia sp. | reverse complement strand
CGCGCAGCCGCGGCTCGCACGCCGCGATCCGCGCCAGCACCGACTCGAGCGCCTCGGCCGGGGACAGCGTCCCCGCCCGGTAGGCCTCGACGAGCTGCACCGCCGTCGCGTCTGCCGGTTCCCCCACGATCTCCGCGCTCACGTCCCCCACTCTCCGTCCACGGCGGCCGGGCCCGGCGGCCGGGTCCACGGTCGACCCGGCCACATGGTTGCCCGGCCGGGCAACGACGTCCGTGCTCGCACGCCCGGCACGCAGACCCGCCGTCGCGGCGAGGAGCCCGGCGGCGGTCGAGCCCCGGGCCGGCCCCGAGCGTGGCCTCAGTGTGCCGCGGCGTCCCAGCTGCGCCCGTAGCCCACCGAGACCTCCAGCGGGACCGACAGCTCCGCCGCGGCCGCCATCTCGCGCCGGACCAGGGTCTCCAGCACGTCCCGCTCGCCCTCGGCGACCTCGATCACGAGCTCGTCGTGGACCTGCAGCAGCATCCGGCTGCGCAGGTCCTCGGCCTTGAGCGCCTTGTGCACGCCGAGCATCGCGACCTTGATGATGTCCGCGGCGCTGCCCTGGATGGGCGCGTTGAGCGCCATCCGCTCGGCCATCTCGCGGCGCTGGCGGTTGTCCGAGACCAGGTCGGGCAGGTAGCGGCGGCGGCCCATGATGGTGGCGGTGTAGCCGTCCTTGCGGGCCCGGTCGACGACGCCGGCCAGGTAGTCGCGCACCCCGCCGAAGCCGGCGAAGTAGTCGTCCATCATGGCCTTGGCCTCGTCGGTGGAGATCCGCAGCTGGGCCGAGAGGCCGTAGGCCGACAGGCCGTAGGCCAGGCCGTAGTTCATCGCCTTGATCTTGGCGCGCTGCTCGACCGAGACGTCGGTGGCCGCCACGCCGAACACGCGGGCCGCGGTCTCGGCGTGGAAGTCGTGCTGCGAGCGGAACGCCTCGATCAGCGCGGTGTCCTCGGACAGGTCTGCCATGATCCGCATCTCGATCTGGCTGTAATCCGCGGTCATCAGCTCGGCGAACGGTGTCCCGTCACCGGAGCCCACCACGAAGGCGTCCCGGATGCGGCGCCCGGCGGCGGTGCGGATCGGGACGTTCTGCAGGTTCGGGTCGGTCGAGCTCAACCGCCCGGTGGCCGCGATCGTCTGCGAGTAGGTGGTGTGGATCCGGCCGTCGTCGGCCACCGACTTGATCAGACCGTCGACGGTGACCTTGAGCCTCGTGGCGTCCCGGTGCAGCAGCAGGTGCTGCAGGAACGGGTGCTCGGTCTGCTCGTAGAGGCTCTGCAGCGCGTCCGCGTCGGTGGTGTAGCCGGTCTTGGTGCGCTTGGTCTTGGGCATGTTCAGCTCGTCGAACAGCACCACCTGCAGCTGCTTGGGCGAGCCGAGGTTGATCTCCTTGCCGATCACCTCGTAGGCATCGGACGCGGCCTGGCGGACCTGGGCACCGAACTCGGACTCCAGCCCGGCCAGGTACTCCGCGTCGACCGCGATCCCGGCCGCCTCCAGGTCGGCCAGCACGAACGCCAGCGGCAGCTCCAGCTCGGCCAGCAGCTCGGAGCCGCCGCGCTCGGCCAGGTCCGCGTCGAGGGCGTCGGCCAGCTCCTGCACGGCCGAGGCGGCCAGCATCTCGGCCTGCGCGGCCTCGTTGTCCGCCTCCTCCGCGCCGCCGAGCAGCGAGAGCTGCCCGTCGCCGGAGGACTCCGTGCGCAGCTCCCGGCGCAGGTACCGCAGCGCCAGGTCGGCCAGGTCGAACGTGCGCTGGCCCGGCTTGGCCAGGTACGCCGCCAGCGCGGTGTCGCTGGTCAGCCCGTCGAGGGTCCAGCCGCGGGCGCGCAGCCCGTGCAGCACGGCCTTCACGTCGTGTGCCGCCTTCGGCACCGACGCGTCGGCGAGCCATGCACCGAGCGCGGCCTCGTCGTCCGGGGTCAGCGTGGACAGCGCGAGGTGACCGGCCTGCGGCACCCCGGCCGTCGCGCCGGCCGCGCGCGCCTCGACGGTGGGCTCGCCCACCGCGAACGCGATCCCGGTCAGGTCCCGCGCGGCCACCGGGCCGCTGACCCCGCCGAACGACAGCGCGACCCGGCGGCCGTCACGGCAGTGCTCGTCGAGCCAGGCCCGCACCGAACCCGGCTCGATCACCGCGCCCTCCACCGAGAAGCCCTCCTCGGCCTCCGGCTCGGCCGAGGACAGCGTGGCGAAGAGCCGCTCGCGCAGCACCCGGAACTCCAGCTCGTCGAACAGCCGGTGCACCGCGTCGCGGTCCCACGGCCGCACCTCCAGCTGCGAGGGGTCGGTCCCGAGGTCGACGTCGCGAACCAGCTCGGTGAGCTGGCGGTTGAGCAGCACGTTCGCCAGGTTGGTCCGCAGCGCGTCGCCCGCCTTGCCCCTGACCTCGTCCACCCGGTCGGTCAGCTCGGCGAGCGAGCCGAACTCGCGCACCCACTTGGCGGCGGTCTTCTCCCCGACCCCGGGGATCGAGGGCAGGTTGTCCGAGGGGTCCCCGCGCAGCGCCGCGAAGTCGGGGTACTGGGCCGGGGTCAGCCCGTAGCGGGCGTCGACCTCGGCCGGGTCGATCCGGCCCAGGTCGGACACGCCGCGCTTCGGGTAGAGCACCGTGACGTGGTCGGTGACCAGCTGGAACGCGTCCCGGTCCCCGGTGGTGATCAGGACGTTCATCCCCTGCGCCTCGGCCTGCGTGGTCAGGGTGGCGATCAGGTCGTCGGCCTCGTAGTTCTCGACGGCGAACACCGGGATGTTCAGCGCCGCGAGGACCTCCTTGATGAGGTCGATCTGCCCGCGGAAGTCGTCCGGCGTGGTCGTGCGGTTCGCCTTGTAGTCGGCGAAGCGTTCGGACCGGAACGTCGTGCGGGAGACGTCGAACGCGACCGCCAGGTGCGTCGGCTCCTCGTCGCGCAGCAGGTTGATCAGCATCGCGGTGAAGCCGTAGACGGCGTTGGTGGTCTGCCCGGTGCCGGTGCGGAAATTCTCCGCGGGCAGCGCGAAGAACGCCCGGTAGGCCAGGGAGTGCCCGTCGAGCAGGAGCAGCCGCGGCGTGTCCTCCTTCGTCGAGGAGGACGGACCGGAGCCGGCCTTGGCCGTCCCGGCCTTGTTCGGCCCGGCTGTGTTGGTGCTCTGTGTCGCGGCGCTCATCAGCGGCGAGTCTAGGACGCACCCCCGACAGCCCCGGCCGGACCCGCCCGGCCCCCACCCACCGACGGCCCCGTACCGCCCGGCCGGGTCGCACGGCCGGCGCCGTCGCCCGACCCGGCCGCGCGAACGGCGCTCTCGCGCACCGCGGGCGGCGGGTGGGCGGGTGGTGGCGGGCAGGCGGGGCGGGTCAGCCGACCTCGGCCATGACCTCGTCGGACACGTCGAAGTTCGAGTAGACGTTCTGCACGTCGTCGGAGTCCTCGAGCGCCTCGATCAGGCGGAAGATCTTCCTCGCGCCCTCGGCGTCCAGCTCGATCTGCATCGACGGGATGAACGTCTGGTCCGCCGAGTCGTAGTCGATGCCGGCCTGCTGCAGCGCGGTGCGCACGGCCACCACGTCACCGGCCTCGCTGATCACCTCGTAGGACTCGCCGAGGTCGCTGACCTCCTCGGCGCCCGCGTCCAGCACGGCCATCAGCACGTCGTCCTCGGCCAGGTCGCCCTTGGGCAGCAGCACGACGCCCTTGCGGGCGAACAGGTAGGCCACCGAACCGGGGTCGGCCATCTGGCCGCCGTTGCGGGTCATCGCGGTGCGGACCTCGGTCGCGGCGCGGTTGCGGTTGTCGGTCAGGCACTCGATCAGCACCGCGACACCGTTGGGCCCGTAGCCCTCGTAGGTGATCGACTGGTACTCCGCGCCGCCGGCGTCGGCCCCGGAGCCGCGCTTGAGGGCGCGCTCGATGTTGTCGTTGGGGACCGAGCTCTTCTTGGCCTTCTGGATCGCGTCGTAGAGCGTGGGGTTGCCGTCGGGGTCGCCCCCACCGGTGCGCGCCGCGACCTCGATGTTCTTGATCAGCTTGGCGAACATCTTGCCGCGCCGGGCGTCGATCACGGCCTTCTTGTGCTTGGTCGTCGCCCACTTGGAGTGACCGCTCATCGGCTACCCACCTCTCGTCTCGTGCGGGCCGCGCGGAACCGCGGCCGGGCAGGCCCCGGCGCGCACGGCGTCACCGCCGCGGGGACCTGCAGGAACCCCTCGATGCTACCGGCGGGGCCCGTTCCCGATCGCTCCCCCCGGGGCGGGCGGGTCCCGGCCACACCCCCGCCCGGGCCGCCCGGCGCTCAGGCCGCGGCGCGGACCATGTCGACGAACAGCGCGTGCACGCGACGGTCGCCGGTGAGCTCGGGGTGGAACGAGGTGGCCAGCACCGCGCCCTGACGCACGGCGACGGCCCGCCCGGCCGCCGGCCCGGGGTCCTCCCCCTCGCTGGTCACCGACGGGACGCTCGCGAGCACCTCCACCTCGCCACCGGTCTTCTCCACCCAGGGGGCGCGGATGAACACCGCGTGCACCGGGCCGCTGTCGAGGCCGCGGAAGTCCAGGTCGGTCTCGAACGAGTGGACCTGTCGGCCGAACGCGTTGCGCCGCACCACGACATCGAGCCCGCCGAGCTGGTGCTGGTCGGGACGCCCGTCCAGGATCCGGTCCGCGAGAAGGATCATCCCGGCGCACGACCCGTAGGCCGGCATGCCCGCCGCGAGCCGGGAGCGCAGCGGCTCGAGCAGCTCGAACACGTCGAGCAGCGTGCTCATCGTGGTCGACTCGCCACCGGGCAGGATCAGCGCATCGACGGCCTCGAGCTCCGCGGCGCGCCGCACCGGTACCGGACGGGCCCCGCACGCGCTCAGCGCGGCGAGGTGTTCGCGCACGTTGCCCTGCAGGGCGAGGACGCCGACGGTCGGAGCAGCGGAACCGGACACGCCTCCAGGGTAGCCACGCCGGCCGGCGTCGACCGCCTCCGCTGCCCGTGACCTGCCCCTCTCCGGGCCCCGGCTCAGCCCGCGTCGACCTCGCCCTTGCGGACCTGCTTCCCGGCCGCGCCGCGCAGGGCCTCGGCCACCGCGGGGGCGACGGTCGTGTCGAACACGCTGGGGACGATGAACGACGGGTTCGGCTCGTGCACCACCCCGGCGATCGCGGCCGATGCGGCGAGCATCATCTCGTCGGTGATGTCGTGGGCCTGGGCGTCGAGCAGGCCGCGGAACACCCCGGGGAACGCGAGCACGTTGTTGATCTGGTTCGGGTAGTCCGAGCGCCCGGTCGCGACGACGGCGGCGTGCTGCTGGGCCACCGACGGGTCGACCTCGGGGTCGGGGTTGGCCAGGGCGAACACGATCGAGCGCTCGGCCATGGTGGCGAGCTCGTCGGCGCCGAACAGGTTCGGCGCCGAGACACCGATGAACACATCGGCACCGACCAGCGCGTCGGCCAGCGAACCGGTCTTGCCCGCCTTGTTCGTCTGCGCCGCGATCGAGGCCAGGTTCTCGTCGAGGCCGGGGCGGTCCGGGTGCACGATCCCGTCGACGTCGACCGCGACCACGTCGGCGGTCTGCTCGGAACCGAGCAGCCGGATGATCGCCGAACCGGCCGCGCCGACCCCGCAGACCACGACCTTGACCTCGGCGAAGCGCTTGCCCACCACGCGCAGCGCGTTGCGCAGCGCCCCGAGCACGACGACGGCGGTGCCGTGCTGGTCGTCGTGGAACACCGGGATGTCGAGCAGCTCGCGCAGCCGGCGCTCGATCTCGAAGCACCGCGGGGCGGCGATGTCCTCGAGGTTGATGCCGCCGTAGCCCGGCGCCAGGATCTGGACCGTGCGGATGATCTCCTCGGTGTCCTGGGTGTCGAGGCAGACCGGCCACGCGTCGACGCCGGCGAACTGCTTGAACAGCGCGGCCTTGCCCTCCATCACCGGCATCGCCGCGGCGGCGCCGATGTTGCCCAGCCCGAGCACGGCCGACCCGTCGGTCACGACGGCGACGGTGTTGCGCTTGATCGTCAGGCGGCGGGCGTCCTCGGGGTTCGCCGCGATCGCCCGGCTGACCCGCGCCACACCCGGGGTGTAGGCGCGGGAGAGGTCGTCGCGGGTACGCAGGTTCACCTTCGAGCGGACCTCGATCTTGCCGCCGAGGTGCAGCAGGAACGTCCGGTCGGAGACCTTGCGGACCGAGAAGCCCTCCAGGGCGTCGATCGCGTCCTTGATCTCCTCGACGTGCTCGGTGTTGCGTGCGTCCGCACTGATGTCGACCACGATCGAGTCGGTCCGGGCCTCCACCACGTCGAACGCGGTGACGACGCCGCCGACGCGGCCGACCGCGGCCGTCAGGTCACCGGCGGAGGTGGAGGCGGCGGGGGCGTCGACACGGGCGGTGATGGCGTATCCGGGACCGGGGATGGGCACGGGCGGGGACCCTACCGGCCCGGGCGGTGCCCACGGCCGGGCTCGTGGCGCGGGGCACGGGTGACGTCGGCGACGCCGTGCGGCCCGGGCTCCGGCCGTCCGCGCGACCCGGTCGGACGCGGGTCGGGCAGGCCGTCCCCCTCCGGTGGGTTGTGATCTCACCCCGCCCCGGTGTGTGATCTCTGACACAGAGCGCGGAGGTGATCCCATGGCGGTCAGAGCCGAACGCCGGACGACCACGACGACCCGGGTCGTGACCGACCCGGCGTCCGTACGCAACGTCGCCCTCGTCGGGCCGTGCGGGTCGGGGAAGACGACCCTGGCCGAGGCACTGCTGGCCCACACCGGCGCCCTGGCGCGGGCCGGCTCGGTCGTCGACGGGACGACCGTGTGCGACCACGACCCGGCCGCGGTGCGCCAGCAACGCTCGACGGCGCTGGCCACCGCCGCGCTGGTGCACGGCGGCATCAAGGTGAACCTGCTGGACACACCCGGCTACGGGGACTTCGTCGGGGAGCTGCGGGCCGGGCTGCGCGCGGCCGACGCGGCGCTGTTCGTCGTCGCGGCCACGGAGGGGCGGGAGGGGACGGTCGGTCCCGCGACGCTGGCCCTGTGGGAGGAGTGCGCCGCCGCGGGCGTGCCGCGCGCGGTCGTGGTCGCCCGCTGCGACCAGGCCGGAGCCGACGTCGAGGCCACCCTGGCCGCGTGCCGCGACGCGTTCGGTGACGGGGTCGCGCCCTGCTACCTGCCGGTGCGCGGGTCCGACGGCGCGATGGAGGCGCTCTACGGGCTGCTCTCCCGCACCCCCGCCGGCGGCGCCCCGGCCGGCGCCGAGGACGCCCGGGCGGCGCTGATCGAGGGGATCATCGAGCAGTCCGAGGACGAGGACCTGATGGAGGCCTACCTGAACGGGGCCGAGCTCGGGTACGAGACGCTCGTGTCGGACCTGGAGACCGCGGTCGCGCGCGGCGCGTTCCACCCGGTCGTGCCCGCGTGCGCGGCCAGCGGGATCGGGCTCGACGCCGTCCTCGAGATCATGACCGGGGCGTTCCCCTCACCCCTGGAGCACGCGCCGCCCGCGCTGCACGGCGGGGAGGCGTCGTTCCCCGCGCTGGCCGTCGACCCGGACGGGCCGCTCGTGGCCGAGGTGGTGCACACCTCGGCCGACGCCTACGTGGGCCGGGTGTCGCTGGTACGGGTGTTCTCGGGAACCCTGCGCCCGGACTCGACCGTGCACGTCGGGACCTGCCGCCACACCCCGGGCCCCGGCGGCCCGGACCCGACCGCGCAGGTCCCGGAGCCGCGCACCAGCCCCGAGCAGGACCACGACGCCGACGAGAAGGTCGCGCACCTCTACTCGGCCTTCGGCGCCACGCTGCGCGAGACGTCGGTGTGCGTGGCGGGCGACATCTGCGCGGTGACCCGGCTCTCCGCGGCGCGCACCGGGGACACGCTCTCGGCCTCGGTGGACGGGCCCCGGCTCACGCCCTGGGAGATCCCCGAGCCGCTGCTGCCGATCGCGCTGGTCCCGCGCACCCGCGGGGACGAGGAGACCGTGGCCCGCAGCCTGGCCCGGATCGTCGCCACCGACCCGTCCCTGCGCCTCGAACGCGACCCCGAGACGGGCCAGACGGTGCTGTGGTGCACCGGCGAGGCGCACGCCGACGTCGCGCTGTCCCGGCTGCGCGACGCGGGCGCCGAGGTCGAGACCGAGCAGGTCCGGGTGCCGCTGCGGGTGACCGTGGCGCAGGCCGGGCGGGTCACCGGCCGGCACGTCAAGCAGTCCGGCGGGCACGGCCAGTACGCGGTCTGCCACGTCGAGCTCGCTCCGCTGCCGCGCGGCGCGGGCTTCGAGTTCGTCTCCGCCGTGGTCGGCGGGTCCGTGCCCACCCAGTACGTCCCGAGCGTGGAGAAGGGGCTGCGCACCCAGCTCGCCCGCGGGCTCGCCGCCACCGAGGACGAGCCGGCGCACCCGGTCGTCGACGTGCGCGCGACGCTGGTCGACGGCAAGGCGCACAGCGTGGACTCCTCGGACGCGGCGTTCCAGACGGCGGGCGCGCTCGCGCTGCGGGAGGCCGTGGCGGTGTGCGGGGTCCGGGTGCTCGAGCCGGTCGACGAGGTCCGGATCCGGGTCCGCGACGAGCATCTGGGCACCGTGCTGGGGGATCTGTCGGCCCGCCGGGGCCGGGTGCTCGGGACCGACCCGGATCCCGCGGCCGGCTGGACCGTGGTGCGCGCCGAGGTGCCGCGGACCGGGCTGCTGCGCCACGCCGTCGACCTGCGGGCGATGACCGCCGGCACCGCGACGTCGAGCCGACGGTTCGCCCACTACGCCGAGCGCGACTGACGGGTGCGGACCGGGCACGCGCCGGGGCGCGGGCTCACACCCCGTCGAGGTCCCCGGGCAACGGCTCGTCCCCGGCGGGCAGCTGCCCGGTCCGGTCGTCGGCGACGGCCATCTTCGCCGCCGAGTCGGTCGGCGCGGACCCGCCCAGCGCCGCCAGCGCGACCGCGTCCCCGACGTCGGCGCCGGCCCGCTCGCTGAGGATCCAGCGCACCTCGAGCAGGTCGCAGTAGGCCTGCACCGCCGTCCCGACGTGGCCCAGCGCCGCATGCGCACGTTCCATGCCCGGCCGCAGCGCGTTGTCGACCCAGCTCAGGGCGGCCGCCCGCTCACCCAGCTCGGTGGCGGTGCCCGGTCCGGTACCCCCGGTGCCGGCCCGGCGCGACATCCACTCCCGGTACGCCCGCAGGTCGCCGAGCAGGATCGTCGCCTGCCCCTCGCCGACGTCGAGGCCGGTGAGCTCGCGCAGACGCGCGGCGTGGAAGCTGCGGTCCCCCACCGCCACGTTCAGCCGCAGCCGGCCCGTCGCGCCCTCGACCGGCGCCAGGTTCAGCTCGTCGACCGCGAAGCCCAGGTCGTTCAGCTCGCGGATCTTGCTCTCCACCCGGTAGCGGTCACCGAAGGCGAACGTCGGCGCCGTGTGCAGCGCCTCCCACAGCGCCCGGTAGCGGTCCGGGACGCTGCGCGCCTCGTCGATCAGCTCGGGGTAGATCTCGGGCGGGCGCTCCAGCCGGACCGCGAGGTCGATCATCCCGCTGGCCACGTTCTCGACCAGGATGTCCAGGTCGTGCTCGCGCTGCCCGTCCGACAGCGACGGGTGGACCTCGCTGGTCTCGGCGTCGACCAGGTGGGCCTGCAGGATCTGCCCGTCCCGGATGAACAGCGTGTTCGCCAGGGAGCAGTCGCCCCAGAACACCCCGTGCCGGTGCAGCTCGACCAGCAGGCCGGCCATCGCGTCGAGCAGCCGCGCCCGGTGCCGGGGACGGTTCGGCGGCAGCCGCATGAACAGCCGCCGGTACTGCCACGAGCCCTCCAGGTAGCGGGTGACCAGGATCGAGGTGTCGTGCTCGGGCTGGAGCACCAGCCCGGCCGGGCGCACGGCGGGCAGGCAGGCGTCCTCGAGCCGGCGCAGCACCGCGTACTCGCGGCGCGCGACCCGCTCCGGGAGGTCCTTGAGCGCCCACAGGGCACCGTCGGTCTCGACGAACCGCACCAGGTGCCGGCTCGGGCCGACGGCGATGTCGCGCAACGGGACGGCGGTGACGTCCCAGTCCGCCAGCGCCCGCTCCCAGGGCAACCCGAGCAGGCCCGGCGCGGGCACCCGGAACGTCAGCTCGGGGGAGGCCATCAGGCCTCCGTCCGGAGGCCGCCGCGGCGCGCACGCCGGGGCGGGGCCGTGCTGCCCCGGATCACCAGCCGCGTCGGGACCAGGACCTCGTGCTCGAACGCCTCACCGCGCAACCCCGACACGACCATCCGTGCGGCGATCTCGCCCTGCTCGCGCACCGGCTGGCTCACCGTGGACAGGTCGGTCGAGGCGGCCAGCGGGTGGTCGTCGATCCCGATCACCGACACGTCCTCGGGCACCCGGAGCCCGGCCCGGCGCACCGTGCGCACGGCCCCGAGCGCCACCTCGTCGGAGTGCGCGAGCACCGCGGTCGGCGGTACCGACCGCCCGAGCAGCGTGCTCATCGCGTCGGCGCCCTGCTCCACGCCCCACTCGACGACGGTCACCAGCGCGGGATCGGCCTCCAGCCCGGCGTCGGACAGGGCCGCGTGGTAGCCGCTCAGCCGCCCGGAGGTCTGCACCGTGTCCATCCCCGGCACCCTCGCCGCGATCATCCCGATCCGCCGGTGCCCGAGATGGATCAGGTGGTCGACGGCCTGCCGCCCGGCGGCGTGGTCGTCGATGCGCACCGAGGGGTGGGAGGGGATGCGCCCGCCCACGGCCACGATGCCGACCCCGATCCGCTCGAGCCGCCGCTGCTCGCCCTCGTCGACGGCGGAGCCGAGCATCACCACCGCGTCGACCTTGCGGCGGGCCGGGAGCTTGTCGAAGAACGCGTGCCGCTCCGCGGCGTCGCCGATCCGGTAGAGCAGCACGTCCAGGTCCGCCGCGCGCAGCACGGACTCCACACCCTCGAGCACCGCACCGAAGAACCAGCGCGACAGGAACGGCACGACGACCGCGACCCGGCCGGTGCTGCCCCCCGCCAGGCGCGAGGCCTCCGGCGACACGACGTACTCCAGCTCCGCGGCGACCTGCCAGACCCGGGCCCGGGTGGCCGCGGCGACGTGCGGGTGATCGCTCAGCGCGCGCGAGGCGGTCGCCGGCGAGACCCCGGCCAGCCGCGCGACGTCGGCGAGGTTGACCGCGGGAGACACGTGCGTCACGGTACCGCACATCTTGGAAGCGTTTGCAGTCATTTCGGGTCCGATTCTCCGGAGTCGAAATGCATTCTTCGGCATTTCAGGGGCCATAACGAATCGACGCGTGACCCTTGACACCTGTCACCCGTCGGCGTCACAGTGCTCCGACTGAAAGCGCTTCCAAGCGCTGGGGTAGCGACGCACGCCGGGACGGAGCGGCCGGTCCCGACGCCGCCCGCAGGGGGAGGAGGGGACGCGCGTGCCGTGCTGCTCGTCGGCCGTGTCCGCAGGGACCGGCGCCGCCTCCGGGGACATCACCATGAGCCCGTCCCGGCCGGGTGGCACGGCCACGGCCCACCGTCGGTGCGCACGGTGCACCGCCGCTCCCGTCAGAAGATCCGCCCGCAGCGAGAGTTCGGAGTGAACGCCCATGCGTCGCCCTAGATGGAGGAGCCGCGCCCTGGCCGCGGGCGTGGCGGTGGCCGCGCTGGTCGGGATCGCCGGGTGCGGGGCGGGCCCGGCCGGCCCACCCACCCTGAACTGGTACATCAACCCCGACGACGGCGGCCAGGCCGAGATCGCGAAACGGTGCACGGCGGCATCCGGGGGCGCCTACCGGATCGAGGTCTCGACGCTGCCCAACGACGCCTCCGAGCAGCGCCAGCAGCTGGTCCGCCGGCTCGCCGCGAACGACTCCTCGATCGACATCATGAGCATCGACCCGCCCTACATCCCGGAGTTCGCCGAGGCGGGCTTCCTGGCGCCGGTGCCCGAGGACGTCGCCCGGCGGACCACCTCCGGCGTGGTCGACTCGGCCATCAAGGGCTCCACCTGGCGGGGACGCCTGGTGACGGTGCCGTTCTGGGCGAACACCCAGCTGTTCTGGTATCGCAAGTCGGCGATCGCCGGCTCCGGGCTGGACCCGAGCAAGCCGGTCACCTGGGACCAGCTGGTCGCCGCCGCGCAGCGCAAGGGCACCCAGCTCGCGGCGCAGGGCGACCGGGGCGAGTCGCTGACCGTGTGGTTCAACGCCCTCGTCGAATCGGGCGGCGGCAAGATCGTCACCAACCCCTCGCCGGACGACCCGAAGGCGGTCGGGCTCGGGCTGGACTCCCCTGCCGCGCGCAAGGCGGCCGAGATCATGAAGTCGGTCGCGGGCGTCGCCGGGCCGGGCTTCTCCACCGCCGACGAGGAGGTCAACGCCAACGCCTACCAGAACGGTGAGGCGATGTTCACCGTGCTCTGGCCGTCGTCGCTGTGGGGCAAGGTCAAGAGCGCGGTGGAGGAGGGCTCGGCACCGGCCTCGCTGCTGGCCGACACCGGTTGGGGCGAGTACCCGCGCACCGACCCGTCCCGGCCGAGCGCGCCGCCCTACGGCGGGATCAACCTCGGCGTCGGCGCGTTCAGCCCGCACCCCGACCTGGCCTACCGCGCCACCGAGTGCATCACCTCGCCGGCCAACCAGGCCTACTACTTCGTCGCCAACGGCAATCCCGCGGTCAAGGAGTCGGTCTACTCCGACCCGGAGGTGCTCAAGGAGTTCCCGATGGCGCCGGTGATCAGGAAGTCGCTGGACCAGGCCGCGCCGAGGCCGCCGACCGCGTACTACGCCGAGATCTCGGAGAGCATCCAGCGCAACTACCACCCGACGGCTGCCCTCGACCCGTCGACGGTGGGTCCCGCGACCGCCGACCTGATCAGGGCCGTGCTGGCGAAGGAGAAGCTGCTGTGACCACCACGACCACACCGACCGGGCAGAGCACCGAACCGGTCCGCGGGGACGGCGGGACGAGCGACCGGGCCCGGGCCGAGCAGCGGCTGGGCTGGCTCCTGGCCGGGCCGGCGTTCGTGGTGATGCTGCTGGTCACCGCGTACCCGATCCTGCAGGCCGCCTACTACTCGCTGTTCGACTACCGGCTCACCGACCCGGACAAGCGCTCGTTCGTCGGGCTGAACAACTACCTGGTGATCCTCACCGACGAGATCTGGTGGACCTCGTTCGGCGTCACGGTGTTCATCACGGTGGTCACCGTGGCGGTCGAGCTGGTGCTCGGCTTCGCGCTGGCGCTGGTGATGGTCAAGGCGCTCAAGGCGATCCGCCCGCTGCTGCGCGCGGTCATCCTGATCCCGTACGCGGTGATCACGGTGGTGTCGGCGTTCGCCTGGCAGTACGCGTTCTCCCTGGACTCGGGGTTCGTGAACTCCTGGTTCGACTGGATCCCGGGCGTCACCGAGCAGACCGACTGGTTCGGCGGCACGTTCTCCTCGCTGTTCGTGATCTGCCTGGCCGAGATCTGGAAGACCACGCCGTTCATCTCGCTGCTGCTGCTCGCGGGTCTCGCGCAGGTGCCGGAGGTGCTGCAGGAGGCGGCCAAGGTCGACGGTGCCGGCTGGTGGCAGCGGATGAGCAGGGTGACCATCCCGAACATGAAGGCCGCGATCATGGTCGCGGTGCTGTTCCGGACGCTGGACGCGTTCCGGGTCTTCGACAGCGTGTTCGTGATGACGGCCGGGGCGAACAACACCGAGACGGTCTCGTTCCTGGCCTACCGCCAGACGATCTCGCGGCTCGAGATCGGGCTCGGCTCGGCGGTGTCGGTGATGCTGTTCCTGTCCGTCGTGCTGATCTGCGCGCTGTTCATCAAGGGTTTCAAGGTGGACCTGTCGGCCACCCGAGGGGAGAAGTGATGTCCACCCGCGAGAAGGTCCTCTGGATCGTCGCCGGCATCCTGATCGTGATCTACGCGCTGCTGCCGGTCGGGTGGATCGTGTCGCTGTCGCTCAAGTCGTCCTCCGGCATCGCGAACAAGCAGTTCCTGCCCACCGAGGTGTCCTGGGAGAACTACTCCCAGATCCTGGTCGGCGACGCGGCGGAGCTGTTCCTGCCCGCGCTGCGCAACTCGTTCGGCATCGTGCTGATCGCGACGTTCATCTCGTGCGTGCTGTCGATGTTCTGCGCGTACGCGATCGCCCGGCTGGAGTTCCGCGGTAAGAAGCTGATCCTGTCCTCGGCCCTGGCGGTGGCGATCTTCCCGGTGATCTCGATCGTCACGCCGCTGTTCAACCTGTGGCGCCAGATCGGGCTCTACGACACCTGGCCCGGGCTGATCATCCCCTACCTGTCGCTCACCCTGCCGATCTCGATCTGGACGCTCTCGGCGTTCTTCCGGGAGATCCCGTGGGAGATGGAGCAGGCCGCGCAGGTCGACGGCGCGACCACCTGGCAGGCGTTCCGCAAGGTGATCGTCCCGCTGGCCGCCCCCGGGGTGTTCACCACGGCGATCATCGCGTTCTTCATCGCGTGGAACGACTTCGCCTACGGCATCTCGCTCACCTCGACCAGCGCGGCGAGGCCGGTGCCGGCGGCACTGGGCCTGTTCTCCGGGGCGTCACAGTTCGAGTCTCCCAACGGCCCGATCGCGGCCGCCGCGGTGATCGTCACGATCCCGGTCGTGGTCCTGGTGCTGCTGTTCCAGCGCCGGATCGTGGCCGGGCTGACCAACGGCGCCGTCAAGGGCTGAGCGCAGCGTGCGGGGCCGCGTCCGACACCACCCCGCGCCCGACCGCTCAGCGCGCCCACCGACTTCACGAGGAGGACGACCGGCCATGGCGTCGATCGACATGAAGAACATCGTCAAGAAGTACGGCGACGGCTTCCCGGCCGTGAACGACGTGAGCATGGACATCGCCGACGGCGAGTTCATGATCCTCGTCGGACCGTCCGGCTGCGGGAAGTCCACGCTGCTGCGCATGATCGTGGGTCTGGAGGACATCACCTCCGGCGAGATGATGATCGGCGGCAAGAAGGTCAACGACAAGGCGCCCCGGGACCGGAACCTGTCGATGGTGTTCCAGAACTACGCCCTCTACCCGCACCTGTCGGTGTTCGAGAACATCGCGTTCCCGCTGCGGCTGAAGAAGGCCCCGGAGGACGAGGTCACGCGCAAGGTCGGCGAGGCCGCGGACGTGCTGGAGCTGCACGAGCACCTGCAGCGCAAGCCCGCGAACCTGTCCGGCGGGCAGCGGCAGCGGGTCGCGATGGGCCGCGCGATCGTGCGGGACGCCGACGCGTTCCTGTTCGACGAGCCGCTGTCCAACCTCGACGCCAAGCTGCGCGGGCAGATGCGCACCGAGATCGCCCGGCTGCAGCGCCGGCTGGGCATCACCACCGTCTACGTCACCCACGACCAGACCGAGGCGATGACCCTCGGCGACCGGGTCTGCGTGCTGCGCAAAGGCGTCATCCAGCAGGTCGCCTCACCGCGCGAGCTCTACGAACAGCCGGTCAACCTGTTCGTGGCCGGATTCATCGGCTCGCCGCCGATGAACTTCCTGCCCGCGACGCTGTCGGGGACCACGCTCGACACCCCGTTCGGCCCGATCCGGCTCGACGACGAGCGGGCGAAGGCCGTCGGGGACCGGGAGCTGGTCCTGGTCGGCATCCGGCCGGAGTACTTCGAGGACGCCTCCCTCGTCGAGGAGACCAAGAAGGCGGTCGGCTCGACGTTCACCGCACGCGTCGACGTCACCGAGTGGCTGGGCGACTCGCAGTACGCCTACATCCCCTACGAGGCACCGGACGAGGTGGCCGCGCAGCTCAAGGAGCTCTCCCGCGAGCTCGACTCGGACCAGCTGCGCACGCAGGCGATCGTGTCGATCGACTCGACCAGCCGGATCCGGGAGGGGCGCGAGTCGGAGTTCTGGCTGGACAGCCGCAAGGTCCACGTCTTCGACCCGGCCACCGGGGAGAACCTGACCCGCGACGCGCAGGCCGGCGCGGAGCTCACCCGGCTCGCGGCCGAGGACCGGGCCGAGCAGGTGCAGAACGCCCGCGCCCGCGGCACGACCGTCACCGGCACGCACGCCGCCGCCGACGACGACAAGGCGAGCTGACCCTGTGCGTGGGGGCCGGGGGGCAGTCGACCCGCGCCCCGACCACGGGGCGCCCGGGCCCCCGGGGGGCCGGGGGGGGGGCCCCCGCGGGCCGGGGGGGCGAGA
>CBIHNM010000076.1:0-16112 GCA_966211265.1 uncultured Pseudonocardia sp. | reverse complement strand
CGCCTCCGCGGCGGGCGGGGCGCTGCTCGCCTCGGCGTTGCGGCGTTCGGCGACCCTGGCCAGGGCGGCCGTGCACCGCCCCCGCCACGGCACGATCCTGACCGTCCTGGACGCGGCGGCGGCCGCGGCCACCGCGCTGCCCGAGGGGACGTCGCTGGCGGAGACCGCGGCGGCGGCCTCGCGGGCGGCCGGGGACGCGCTGGAGGCCACGACCGGGCAGCTGCCGGAGCTCGCGCGGGCCCGGGTGGTCGACGCCGGCGGGATGGGCCTGGTGCTGATCCTGGACTCGCTGGCCGAGGTGCTCGGCGTCGCCCGCCGCGTGCTGCCGGGTGCCGCGCCGGCACCGCAGGACCGCCAGGAGGCGCCGATGTCGTTCACGACCGGACGCGAGTCCGGTTCCGACGAGCACGACTACGAGGTCATGTACCTGCTCGAACGCACCGACTCCGCGCGCGTCCGGGTGCTGCGCGCGGCGCTCGACGGCATCGGCGACTCGGTGGCGGTGGTCGGGGACGGGCTCCCCGACGGTGCCGGGACCTGGAACGTGCACGTGCACTGCAGCGACGTCGGCGCCGCGATCGAGGCCGGGATCCGGGCCGGGCGCCCGTCCGCGATCCGAGTGCTGCGTTTCGCCGACCAGGCCCCGGCCGCCGTCCCCCGGGCCCGCGCCGTCCTGCTGATGATCGAGAGTGCCGGTGCCGCCGAGCTGGCCCGCTCGGCCGGGGGCGACGTGCTGGACCCGGTGCCCGGGCTGTCCGCCCGCACGGTCGCCGACGCGGTCCTCGGCACGGGCGCCGCGCACGTCGTCGTGCTGCCGTGCGACGACGGTCGCCGCGCCGTCGCGGAGCAGGCCGTGCCGCTGGTGGCGGGCGTCGAGGTGGTCGTCGTGCCGAGCGTGTCGGTGCTGCAGGGGCTGTCCGCGCTGGCCGTGCACGACCCGGACCGGCGCGCCGGCGACGACGTCGTGGCGATGGCCGAGGCCGCGGCCGGCACCCGCACCGGCGCGTTGATGGTGTCCGACACCGAGGCCCTGACCTGGGCCGGGCCCTGCCAGCCGGGCGACGTGCTGGGGGTGTCCGACGGCGAGGTGGTGCTGATCGCTCCCGACCTGGCCGTCGGTGCACTGTGGTTGGCTCACCGGATGCTGACCCCGGGTGGTGAACTGGTGACGGCGCTGCTCGGCGCGGCCGCACCGGACGAGCTCGGGGTGTCGCTGGCCGAGGACCTTCGGCGCACCCACCCCGAGGTGGACGTGGTGGTGCACCGCGGGGGGCAGGACGGGTTCCCGCTGGTGCTGGGCGTGGAGTGAGCGCCGCCGGTGGCGGGGTACGGATCGGTTCGGAGGCAAGGGTGAGCACGGAGGCCGGGAGCATCGACCTGGACACGCGGCTGCGTGAGGTGGTCGGGCAGAAGGCGGCGGACGCGCTGGCCGGGTCCCTGGACATCCAGACGGTGGGTGACCTGGTGCGGCACTACCCGCGCCGGCACGTCGACCGCGGACGGCTGACCGACATCGCCGGGCTGGTCCAGGGCGAGCACGCGACCCTGGTGGCGCAGGTGGAGAAGGCGACGCTGCGCCCGATGCGCAACCGGCGCGGGAAGATGCTGCAGGTCGTGATCCGGGACGAGAAGGGCGGCCAGCTCGACTGCACGTTCTTCAACGGGCAGAAGGTCCAGTTCGCGATCCACCCGGGCGTGCGGGCGGTGTTCGCGGGCAAGGTCGGGGTGTTCAACGGGCGCCTGCAGCTCACCCACCCGCAGTTCGAGCCGCTCGACGAGTCCGACGAGGTGCGCCCGTTCCTGTCGGTCTACCCGGCCACCGGCAAGATCACCTCGCAGGAGATCGCGCGCTGCGCCCGCCAGGTGCTGGAGCTGCTCGACGACCCGACCGACCCGTTGCCGGAGTCGCTGCGCGAGCGGGAGAAGCTGCCCGAGCTCGGCCGGGCGCTGCGCCGGATCCACGTGCCGGAGGTCGAGGCCGACATCCACGCCGCGCGCCATCGCCTGGTCTGGGACGAGGCGATGGGCGTGCAGCTCGCGCTCGCCCTGCGCCGGCACGCCGCGGTGTCCCGACCGGCACCGGCCTGCCCGCCCCGCCCGGGTGGCCTGCTCGACGCGTTCGACGCGAACCTGCCCTTCGCGCTGACCGACGGTCAGCACGAGGTCGGTGCCGAGGTCGCGGCCGACCTGGGCCGGGAGCACCCGATGAACCGGCTGGTGCAGGGCGACGTGGGCGCGGGCAAGACGATCGTCGCGCTGCGGGCGATGCTGCAGGTGCTCGACTCCGGCCGGCAGGCCGCGATGCTCGCCCCGACCGAGGTGCTGGCCGCCCAGCACGCGCGGTCGCTGCGGGCGATGCTCGGGCCGCTCGGGCGGGCCGGAGAGCTGGGCGCGGCCGAGCAGTCGACGGCGGTCACCCTGGTCACCGGGTCCCTGGGGGCCAAGGCCAAGCGGGCGGCGCTGCTCGACGCGCAGTCCGGCGCGGCCGGGATCGTGGTCGGCACGCACGCCCTGATCCAGGACACGGTCGGCTTCGCCGACCTGGGGCTGGTCGTGGTCGACGAGCAGCACCGCTTCGGGGTCGAGCAGCGCGACGCGCTGCGCGGGCGCGGGGAGCTCGCCCCGCACATGCTCGTGATGACCGCGACGCCGATCCCGCGGACCGTGGCCATGACCGTCTACGGCGACCTGGAGGTCTCCTCGCTGCGCGGGCTGCCCGGGGGCCGCTCGCCGATCGCGACGTCGGTGGTGCCGCTGGCCGAGCACCCGGGCTGGTTCGGCCGGATCTGGCAGCGGGTGCGCGAGGAGGTCGAGGCCGGGCACCAGTGCTACGTCGTGTGCCCGCGGGTCGGGGGCGACGAGGCGAAGCCCGGCTCCACCGGCGACCCGGACGCCGACCTGGTCGACCGCGACGACCCCGACGAGGGCGCCGGGCCGGGCGAGGACGGCGAGAAGCGTCGCCCGCCGCTGGCGGTGATGGACGTGGCCCCGCGGCTGATCGACGGTGAGCTGGCCGGGCTGCGGGTCGGGATCCTGCACGGCAGGCTCCCCCCGGACGAGAAGGACGCCGTGATGCGCTCCTTCGAGCGCGGCGAGCTCGACGTGCTGGTCGCGACCACGGTGATCGAGGTCGGCGTGGACGTGCCGAACGCGACCGCGATGGTGATGCTCGACGCCGACCGGTTCGGGCTCTCGCAGCTGCACCAGCTGCGCGGACGGGTCGGGCGGGGCTCGGCACCGGGGGTGTGCCTGCTGGTCACCGAGATGCCCGCGGCCACGACCGCCCGCGAGCGGCTCGACGCCGTGGCCGGCACCACCGACGGCTTCGAGCTGGCCCGCCTGGACCTGGAGCTGCGCCGGGAGGGCGACGTGCTCGGCGCCGTCCAGTCCGGGGCGCGGTCGGGCCTGCGGCTGCTGTCGCTGCTGCGCCACGGCGACGTCATCGCGAAGGCGCAGGTGTACGCCAAGGACCTGGTGGGCCGGGACCCGGGGCTGGCCGGGCACCCCGGCCTGGCGGCGCTGGTCGGCGAGACCGTCGGCGACGAGGAGCGCGCCGCCTACCTGGACAAGGCCTGACCCTCGGCCGTCCGGGTCCCGCCCGCCGACGGCGCCGGGGAGACGGCAGGGGTGGTCAGCCGGGCAGCGCGCCGCGGGCGGCCTGGTCGACCGCGGCACGGGCGGTACGGGGCAGGTGCACGATGCCGGCCCGGTCGAGACGGTCCAGCTCGGAGCGGGCCCGGGCGTAGGCGGCCAGGCGCTCGTGCTCGGCGTCGGAGTCGCGGGCGGTGGTGAGCAGCTTGAGCACCCGCTCGATCGAGCTGCGCTCGGCGACCGGCACGTTCGACAGCCGGATCCGGTCGGCCGCGTCCACCGCGGCCTGCCAGGCGCGGCGGGCCCGGGCGACGGCGACGGTGTACGAGCCGTCGTGCGGGGCGCCGGGGTGGGTGTCGGTGTCGAGCGACTGGGCCTCGGCGAACGCGTCGACGAACCGCGCGGTGCTGGGCACCGACACGTCGGACAGCGCGGGCCGGCGCAGCACCTGCATCGGGTCGCACTCGTGCGCGGAGTACTCCACGCGCAGCCGGTCGAAGTCGTCCTTGGCCCGCCGCCACGCCTGCGCGCCGGACTCCGGCGCGGGCGCGGTACCCGCGTCCGCGCCCTGCGCGCGCGATCGCCGGACCTTGCCCCGGACCACGACGAACACCCCGGTCAGGACCAGGAGCGTGAGCACGACCGGGAGCAGCTCGATCAGGACCCGCACCAGGACGACGGTCACGCCCACCACCGCGACGAGCCCGCCGAGCAGCACCGCCAGGGCGATACCGACCACGTTGCCGACCCCGTGCCGTCGACGCGGCGGCCGTGCCCGTCCGCGCTCGGGCCGCCGGCCGCGGTCGCGCACCCCGGCCCCACCGGCCGGCCCGAGGCCGTGCCGCCCGTACCCGCGCCCGTGCCGGCCGGGGGCGTCGCGGTACCCGTGGGCGTGCCGGTCGGCCGGACGACGGGGGCGGCTCCGTGTCATCTCTCCAAGTTAGCTCGAAAACGGCACTCGGGGGCGTGCGGTCCGGAGGGGGGCCGGGCCTCACGTGTGGTCGCCGCGCGGGCGCACGTGCAACGATCACGCGTCCGCCGAGGGCCCGCGAGCGCGGGCCGGTGCGGGCGTGAACGGTGTCGAGGATCCGAGGAGTGCGATGTTCCGCAAGGTGCTGGTGGCCAACCGAGGCGAGATCGCGATCCGGGCGTTCCGGGCCGCCTTCGAGCTGGGGGTCTCCACGGTCGCGGTGTTCCCGTACGAGGACCGCAACTCGCTGCACCGGGCCAAGGCGGACGAGTCGTACCAGATCGGCGAGCCCGGGCACCCGGTCCGCGCCTACCTCTCGGTCGACGAGGTCATCCGGGCCGCGCGCAAGGCCGGCGCGGACGCCGTCTACCCCGGCTACGGGTTCATGTCGGAGAACCCGGACCTGGCCCGGGCGTGCGCGGAGGCGGGGATCACCTTCGTCGGCCCGCCGACCGAGGTGCTGCACCTGACCGGCAACAAGTTCCGTGCCGTGGCCGCGGCCCGCGAGGCCGGGGTGCCGGTGCTGGAGTCCTCGGACCCCTCCGACGACGTCGAGGAGCTGTTGCGCGCCGCCGAGGGGATCGACTTCCCGGTGTTCGTCAAGGCCGTCGCCGGTGGCGGCGGGCGCGGCATGCGCCGGGTGTTCGAACGCGCGGAGCTCTCCGACGCGATCGAGGCCGCGATGCGCGAGGCCGAGTCGGCCTTCGGCGACCCGACGGTGTTCCTGGAACAGGCCGTGGTCAACCCGCGCCACATCGAGGTCCAGATCCTCGCCGACGCCCGCGGCAACGTCGCGCACCTCTACGAGCGGGACTGCTCGGTGCAGCGCCGCCACCAGAAGGTCATCGAGATCGCCCCGGCGCCGAACCTGGACCCGGAGATCCGGGAGCGGATCTGCGCCGACGCGGTGAACTTCGCCCGCGAGATCGGCTATGTCAACGCCGGCACGGTGGAGTTCCTGCTCGACGAGCGCGGCCGGCACCACTTCATCGAGATGAACCCGCGGATCCAGGTCGAGCACACCGTCACCGAGCAGGTCACCGACCGCGACCTGGTGATCGCCCAGCTGCGGATCGCGTCCGGGATGACGCTGCCGGAGCTGCGCCTGGAGCAGGAGAACATCACCTGCACCGGCGCGGCGATGCAGACCCGGATCACCACCGAGGACCCGTCCAACGAGTTCCGCCCCGACGTCGGGACGCTCTCGGCCTACCGCTCGCCGGGTGGCCCCGGCGTCCGGCTCGACGGCGGCACCGTGCACGTCGGTGCCGAGGTGAGCGCGCACTTCGACTCGATGCTGGTCAAGCTGACCTGCCACGGCCACGACTTCGCCAACGCCGCCCGGCGGGCCCGGCGCGCGATCGCCGAGTTCCGGATCCGCGGCGTCGCCACGAACCTGCCGTTCCTGGCCGCGGTGCTCGAGGACCCGGACTTCCAGGCCGGCCGGGTGACCACGAGCTTCATCGAGGAGCGCCCGGAGCTGCTGCGCGCCCGTCCCTCGGCGGACCGGGGCAGCCGGATCCTGCACTACCTGGCCGAGACCACGGTGAACCGGCCCAACGGGGAGCGGCCCGAGGTCGTCGAGCCGGCCGACAAGCTGCCCCGGGTCGACCTCGACGCCGGGGCCCCGCCCGGCTCGGCCCAGCTGCTGGCGGAGCTCGGGCCGGAACGCTTCGCGGCCCGGCTGCGGGAGCAGACCGCGGTCGCGGTCACCGACACCACCTTCCGCGACGCCCACCAGTCGCTGCTGGCCACCCGGGTGCGCACCCGCGACATCACCGCCGTCGCCCCGCACGTGGCCCGGTCCATGCCGCAGCTGCTGTCGATGGAGTGCTGGGGCGGGGCGACCTACGACGTCGCGCTGCGGTTCCTGGCCGAGGACCCCTGGGAGCGCCTCGCCGCGATCCGGGAGGCCGCGCCGAACATCTGCACCCAGATGCTGCTGCGCGGGCGCAACACCGTGGGCTACACGCCCTACCCGACCGAGGTGACCGACGCGTTCGTGGCCGAGGCGGCGCAGACCGGGATGGACATCTTCCGGATCTTCGACGCGCTCAACGACGTGGCCCAGATGCGCCCGGCGATCGACGCCGTGCGCGGCACCGGGACGGCGCTGGCCGAGGTCGCGCTGTGCTACACCGCCGACCTGTCCGACCCGGCCGAGAACCTCTACACCCTCGACTACTACCTGCGCCTGGCCGAGCAGATCGTGGACGCCGGCGCGCACGTGCTGGCGATCAAGGACATGGCCGGGCTGCTGCGCCCACCGGCGGCCCGGACGCTGGTCACCGCGCTGCGGGAGCGGTTCGACCTGCCGGTGCACCTGCACACCCACGACACCGCCGGCGGCCAGCTGGCGACGCTGATCGCGGCGATCGAGGCCGGGGTGGACGCCGTCGACGGCGCGGTCGCCTCGATGGCCGGCACCACGAGCCAGCCCTCGCTCTCGGCGCTGGTCGCCGCGACCGACCACACCGAGCGGGCCACCGGCCTGTCGCTGGCCGCCGTCGGCGACATGGAGCCCTACTGGGAGGCCGTGCGCAAGGTCTACCGGCCCTTCGAGTCCGGCCTCGCCTCGCCGACCGGGCGGGTCTACCACCACGAGATCCCCGGCGGGCAGCTGTCCAACCTGCGCCAGCAGGCGATCGCGCTCGGCCTCGGCGACCGGTTCGAGCTGATCGAGGACTGCTACGCCGCGGCGGACCGGATGCTGGGCCGCCTGGTCAAGGTCACGCCGTCGTCGAAGGTCGTCGGCGACCTCGCGCTGCACCTGGTGGGGGCCGGGGTGGAGCCGGCCGACTTCGAGTCCGACCCGGCGAGCTTCGACGTGCCGGACTCGGTGATCGGGTTCCTGCGCGGCGAGCTCGGCGACCCGCCGGCGGGCTGGCCGGAGCCGTTCCGGACCCGCGCGCTGGAGGGCCGCTCGCCGGAGAAGGAGTCGGCGGTGCTGAGCATCGACGACCGCCGCGGGCTGCGCGACGACCGCCGGGGGACCCTGAACCGGCTGCTGTTCCCCGGCCCGACCGGCGACTTCGAGAGCCACCGCGAGAGCTTCGGCGACACCTCGGTGCTCTCGAGCAAGGACTTCTTCTACGGCCTGGAGGAGGACCTCGAACACACCGTGCGCCTCGGGCAGGGGGTCTCGCTGCTGATCGAGCTCGAGGCCGTGTCCGAGCCCGACGAGCGCGGCTACCGCACGCTGCTGACCACCCTGAACGGGCAGCTGCGGCCGGTGTCGGTGCGCGACCGGTCGGTCGCGACCGACGTCAAGGCCGCGGAGAAGGCGGACAAGGGCAACGACGCCCACGTCGCGGCACCGTTCGCCGGTGTCGTCACGCTGCAGGTCGGCGAGGGCTCGACGGTCGAGGCCGGACAGACCGTCGCGACGATCGAGGCGATGAAGATGGAGGCCTCGATCACCGCGCACCGCGCCGGGACGGTGTCCCGCCTGGCCATCGGCGAGGTCGGTCAGGTCGAGGGCGGGGACCTGCTGGTCGAGCTCGCATGAGCGGCGGCTCGGGGCGGCGGCGGCCGCGCACGACCCGGTGACGCGGCTGATCGCCGGGCGGGCCGGCGGGCGCCGGCTGTCCGTGCCGCCCTCGGGGACCCGGCCGACGTCGGACCGGGTGCGGGAGGCGCTGTTCAGCGCGCTGGAGCACGACCCCGGGCTGGACGGGGCCCTGGTGCTCGACGTGTGTGCCGGCTCGGGCGCGCTCGGGCTGGAGGCGCTCTCGCGCGGCGCGGCGGACGCCGTGTTCGTCGAGTCCGACCGGCGCGCGGCGACGGTGCTGCGGCGCAACGTCGCCGAGGTCGGGCTGGGCGGGCGGGTGCTGACCGGGACCGCCGGCACGGTGCTGGGACGGCCGTCGGAGCAGGCGTTCGACGTGGTCCTGGTCGACCCGCCCTACGCGGTGCCCGACGCCGAGGTGGCCGGCTGGCTCACCACGGCCGCGGCCGCGGGATGGCTGGCCGAGGGCGCCGTGGTCGTCGTCGAGCGGGCCCGCGCGAGGTCCGGCTTCCCCTGGCCCCGGCCGCTGCACGGGATCCGGGAGCGCCGCTACGGCGACACCGTCCTGCACCTCGGCGTCCATGATCGCTGTTAGGGTCCGAGGGTGCAGAGGACGCAGGTGCATCGGTGAGGCGCGCGGTCTGTCCCGGGTCCTACGACCCGCCCACCCTCGGCCATCTCGACGTCGTCCGTCGCGCGGCCGCCCAGTTCGACGAGGTCGTCGTCGCGATCCTGGTCAACCCGCGCAAGCAGGGGCTGTTCGACATCGCGGAGCGGACCGCGATGCTCGACGAGATCACCGCCGACCTGCCCAACGTGCGCGTCGACTCGTTCGCGGGCCTGCTCGTGGACTACTGCCGTGACCACGACGTCGCCGCGATCGTCAAGGGACTGCGGGCGGTGACCGACTTCGACTACGAGCTGCAGATGGCGCAGATGAACCAGCAGCTCTCCGGCGTGGACACGTTGTTCATGGCCAGCAGCCCGGAGTACAGCTTCATCGCCAGCTCCCTGGTCAAGGAGGTGGCCTCCGGGGGCGGGGACGTCTCGCACCTGCTGCCCGGGCCGGTGCACAAGCGCCTGGTCGAGCGGATCGCCGAGCGCCGCCGCGAGACCGGCTGACCCCGGCCCCGGCTCACCCGGCGGGACCTTGACACGCGGTGGCCTGCCGAATACCGGGGCCCCGCCGACGGCGGTGAGAGGATCACCAGCGTGTATCGGGTCTTCGAGTCGCTGGACGCGCTGGTGACGATCGTCGAGGAGGCGCGCGGTGTCCCCATGACGTCGAACTGCGTCGTCCCCCGCGGCGACGTGCTGGAGCTGCTCGACGACGTCCGCGAGGCGTTCCCGGGCGAGCTGGACGACGCGCAGGACGTCCTCGACCGGCGCGACGACGTCGTGTCCGAGGCCGAGCGCGAGGCCGAGGAGACCCGCTCCGCGGCGACGTCGGAGGCCGAGGAGACGCTGCAGAACGCCCGCACCGAGGCCGAGCGGCTCGTGTCCGAGGCCCAGGAGGAGGCCTCGCGCACCCTCGCCGAGGCCCGGCACGAGGCCGAGCGCACCGTGGCCGAGGGCCGCCGGCAGTACGCCGAGCTCACCGACCGCTCCCGCGACGAGGCCGAGCGGATGACCCACGCCGGGCGCGCCGCACACGACCGGCTGATCGCCGACGGCCAGAACGAGCAGGCCCGGCTGGTGACCCAGTCCGAGGTGGTCCGCGCCGCGCACGCCGAGTCCGCGCGGATCGTCGACGCCGCGCACGCCGAGTCCGACCGGCAGCGACGCGAGTGCGACGCCTACGTCGACTCGACCCTGGGCGAGCTGGAGAACGCGCTCAACGGGGCGCTGGGCACGATCAGCCGGGGCCGCAGCCAGATCTGGCGGGGCGGCGCCCCGCACCAGCAGCAGTCGCAGTTCACCGGCCGTACCGGCACCGGGATGGACCTGATCGACTGAGCGGTGGGGGGCGGAGACCTCCGCCACCCCGGTGCTCCCACGGCTTTCCCCCTCCGCGGGGCCGGGTAGTCCGATGTCGCCCATCGTGACCCACCCGTCCGACCCCCCGGAGCTCTGTCGATGAACACCCTCGCCGCACCGTCCGCCGTACTCGACCGGGTACTGGCCGGGTCCGAGCGCTACAGCGTCGTCGCCACCCGTGACCCGGAGCTGACCGACGCCGCCCAGCGGCTGCGCCACCGCGTGTTCGTCCAGGAGCAGGGCCTGCGCTTCGTCGGCAGCACCGCCGCCGGCGAGGACCGGGACGTGGACGCGTTCGACGAGCACTGCGACCACGTCGTGGTCCGCGAGGACGCCACCGGGGAGGTCGTGGGCACCTACCGGATGCTGACGCCCGAGGGCGCCGCGGAGGCCGGCGGGCTGTTCTCCGACACCCTGTTCGACCTGTCCGCGCTCGCCGACGTGCGCCGCAACGCGGTGGAGGTCGGCCGCGCCTGCGTGCACCCCGACCACCGCAGCGGTGCCGTGCTGTCGCTGGTCTGGGCCGGGATGTGGCGCTACCTGATCCTGTCCGGGCACCGGTGGATCCTCGGCAACGGCGACGTGCCGCTGGGCCCGGACGCCACGATGGCGGCGGGGGCCTGGGCCTCGGTGCGCCGCCGGCACCTCGCGCCGCCGCGCCGCCGGGTCACCCCGCACCGGCCGGCCGCCGTCGGCGAGGGGGACGTGCGGCCGTCGCCGTCGGAGCTGCCCGCGCTGCTGCGCGGCTACCTGAGCCTGGGCGCCGAGATCTGCGGGCCACCGGCGGTCACCCCCGGGGTGGACCGGCCCAGCGCGGCGATCCTGTTCGTGCTGCTCGACCGGACCGCCATCGACCCGCGGTGGCGCCGCCGCCTGCTCGGCACCGACGACTGAGGGCCGGGGTCACCGGGTGTCGAGCCGCCGGGCCGGGCCCAGCACCGCGATCCCGAGCGCGACGACGACGAACGCGGCCGCGGTCAGCAGCCCGGCCGCGGCCGCCGTGCCGTACCCGCGCCCGGGCCCGCCCAGCAGGCCGAAGAACACCGTCGCCGTCGCGACCACCCCGACCGCGGACCCGATCCGCTGTGCGGTCTGCTGCAGCCCGGCCGCGGTGCCGCCGTGCTCGGCCGGGACGTGCGCGAGCGTCAGCGCCTGGTTCGCGGTGATCACCAGGCCGCTGCCGAGACCGGCCACGAGCAGCGGGAGCGCGGTCCACACGCCGGTCAGCGGGTCGTCGCGCAGCCACACCACCAGCGCCGTGCCGGCCAGGCCGGCGATCATCGACGCGGCCCCCGTGGTGACCGCACGGGTGCCGCGGCCGGCCAGGCGCCCCCCGGCCAGCGCGCCGCCGACCGAGCCCAGCGCGTAGGGCACCGAGGCCAGCCCGGCCTGCAGCGCGGTGTAGCCCAGCCCGCGCTGGGCGAACACCGTGAGCACCAGGAAGATCCCGGTCGACCCGGCCAGGTAGGCGCTGCCCAGCACGACCCCGGCCCGGTAGCCGGGGCTGGCCAGCACCTCCGGTCCGAGCAGCGGTTCACCGCCACCGGCCCGGTATCGCCGCTCCCAGAGCGCGAGCAGCCCGAGCGCGCCCGCGCCCGCGGCCAGGCTCCACCAGGGGGCCCGCGCCCCGTCCCCGGCCTCGACGAGCGGGTAGAGCACCGCGAACACCGCCACCCCGAGCAGGCCGGTGCCGACGGCGTCGAGCGACCGGCGGGTGCGCCCGGGGCCACGGCGGGGGAGCACCACCGGGGCCGCGGCCAGCATCAGCACCACGACCGGGACGTTGACGAAGAACGCCCAGCGCCAGCCGTCGTCGGGGCCGCCGAGGTCGATCATGAGCCCGCCCAGCACCGGTCCCAGCGCCGTCGACGCGGCGGTCACCGCGCCGTGGACCCCGAACGCGCGCGCCCGCTCCCGGCCGGCGAACAGCTGCTGGATCAGGCCGACCAGCTGCGGGGCGAGCAGCCCGCCCGCCGCACCCTGGAACAGCCGCCCGACGATCAGCCACGACGGAGTCGTGGCCAGGCCCGCGGCCACGCTGCACGCCGCGAACGCGCCCGCCGCGCCCAGGAACATCGTCCGGCGCCCGAACACGTCGCCCAGCCGTCCGCCCGGCACCAGGAACAGGCCGAACGTGAGGATGTAGCCGGCGAGGATCCAGGACAGGTCCTCGGGCCCGGCGCCGAGCCCGCGCTGGAACGAGGGCAGCGCGACGTTGACGGTGCTGACGTCGAGGAACAGCATCCCGTTCGCCGCGCAGCACAGCCCGAGCGCGCCCGCCCGGCGCGTCCCCCACGACACCGGCACCGACGCCTCCCGCTCCCCGCGACGTCCGGCCGCGGCACACGGTCACAACGAGTCCGGGCGGGCGCGGTTCCGGGTCCCGGGGCGGGCCCAGCGGGCACCGGCACCGCTTGTGGTGTCGATCACAGGTCGTGGACGATGGGGGCATGGCCACTCCCGTCCACCCCACCGGCCCCACCGCGTCGCCCGGGTTGACGCCGGGGCAGCGGCCCGAGTTCGCGAAGACCTGCGCGGAGGCGCGCTCGGGTTTCGGCGAGGTCGTCGACCTGGTGCTCGTCGCCGACGAGGTCACCGCACGCGCGGGCGGCCCGGATCCGCGCGTGGCCACGCTGGACCGGCTCGTCGCGCTGCGCGCCGTCGTGGCCTGGGAACGCTTCGTCCGCGAGGTCGGCGCCCTGTCCGGTGCGGTCTCCCGGGCCGAGGACGACGCCGGGCGTCTGGCCTGCCTCGGGCCGCAGGGAGGCGACGAGGGAGCCGCGCACCGGGCCCTGGCCACCGCCAGCGGCGGCCGGCTCCCGCAGGCGTGGTCGATCCGGTTCCCGGCCCCGGCCCCCGCCCCGGACGCGTCGCTGAGCTTCCAGACGGTCACCGGCACCTCCGAGGACCTCACCTCGGCCGTCGACTGGTGGGTGCGGACCCGGCACGGGGTGGCGCACCGGTGGCTGCCGCGGCACGTCGCGTGGCCGGTCCGGACCGACGCCCACGACAGCGACGGGCGCTCGGTCGGCCCGGCGACCGCACGGTTCGCGCTGACGATGTTCCTGCAGCTGGTCGACCAGTCGATCCGGGTGATCGCGGCGGAGGCCGGGATGGCGCACCCGCAGGACCTGTGGCTGCCCGCGCAGTGGCTGCGCGGCGAGGGCGGCCCCGCGCCCGGGTCGCGGCTGTGGGTGGGGGAGTCGGTCGCGGCGGACTGAGCCCTCCCTCATCCGATCGGGTCGCCCCGGTCGGATCCCGATCGGGGCGGCCGTACGGTCCGGTACGACACGGTGACTCGCACGGATCCGGCGTAATACGCTGCGTCGATGGCACGGCAGGTGGAGCCGGACCCGGAGACCTGGTGGGAGCGTTACGGCCACCGGCTCGAAGGGCCCCCGGTCCCGCCGAGGGCGGTGCCGGACGGCGGGCCACCGGGCCCGCAGGGATCCGGCGGCACCGGCGACGCGGGGAGAGACGAGATGACGACGGCACGGCCCTCGGACGGCCTGACCGAGCTCAGCGAGGACTCGGTCCTCAAGCCCCGATCGGCGCGTCCTCGCGAGGGCTGGCGGCGGATGCTCTACGAGCTCTCCGGCGGCCGGGTCAACCCGGGCCCGAGCGAGGCCGAGGAGACCCGCGACAAGCTGCTGGCCCGGATCCGCAGCCCGCTGGCCGGGGCGCACCGGGTGGCCGTCACCTCGATCAAGGGCGGGGTGGGCAAGACCACGGTGGCGACGTGCCTGGGCCTGACCCTGGCCGAGAACCGCGGCGACCGGGCCGTCGTGCTGGACGCGAACCCGGACGCGGGCACCCTGGCCGACCGGCTCACCGGAGACTCCCGGGTCACCGTGCGCGAGCTCCTCGACGACCTGGACACGATCGCGTCCTGGACCGACGTCTCCCGCTACACCAGCCTCGCCGGGCGGCTGCAGGTCCTGGCCTCCGAGCAGGACCCGGCCTCGGGCAACGCGTTCCGCAAGGACGAGTACGAGCGGGTCTGCGCGTTGCTGGCGCGCTTCTTCAACATCATCATCACGGACTCCGGCACCGGGCTGGTGCACTCGGCGATGGAGGGCACGCTCGGCCAGGCCGACAGCCTGGTCGTGGTCGGCGCACCCACCGTGGACGGGGCCAGCCGGGCCAGCAAGACCCTCGACTGGCTCGACGCGCACGGTCACGGCGCGCTGGCCCGGGACGCGATCGTCGTGCTGTCGTGCGACCGGTCCAGCGCCGAGGTCGACGGCGCGCGGATCCGCGACCACTTCCGCAGCCGGGTGCGCGCGGTGGTGGAGATCCCGCACGACCCGCACCTGGCCACCGGCGGGCGGGTGGACCTGTCCCGGCTGCGCGGCGCCACCGGCGACGCGTTCCTGGAGCTCGGGGCGCTGATCGCGGACGCGTTCGACGTCCGCGCCGACCGCAGCGCCTGACCCCGCCCCGCGCCCGGGCGCCGTCCGGTGGGCCGCGGGCCGGTGGCGCGTACCCTGGTCCGGGTCATGAACACGCATCACAGGAGCACCCCCCGGCTCGACGAGAACGACCCGTGGGTGTTCAGCACCCGCGAGCTCGCCCGTCGCCCCGGCACCCGACGCACCGTCCGCAGGGACGTGCCCGCCCCCACCGGCGACGAGGCGATCGGCATCGTCGGCGTGCTCACCGTGCCCGACGGCGCCGAGATCGACCTGGACCTGAGCCTGGAGTCGGTGACCGAGGGCGTCTACGTCTCGGGCACCGCGTCGGCGCAGCTGGTCGGGGAGTGCTCGCGCTGCCTGGACCCGGTCGTGCTCGACCTCGTCGAACCGCTGGGCGAGCTGTTCGCCTACCCGGAGTCGGCGACCGAGGAGACCACCGAGGAGGACGAGGTCCCGCGCCTGGTCGGCGAGCAGTTCGACCTGGCCCAGACGGTGCGGGACGCGCTGGTCACCGACCTGCCGCTGGCGCCGCTGTGCTCCCCGGACTGCCCCGGCCTCTGCGTCGGGTGCGGGGAGAAGTGGGTGGATCTCGCGCCCGACCACGGGCATGAGACACTGGATCCTCGCTGGGCGGCGCTCCGGGAGCGCCTGCCCTCCACGGACTGACCACAGTCCGGCTGGACATCCAGCTTACGAACCGAAGTAGCTCGAGGAGATTCGCCGTGGCCGTACCCAAGCGCCGGATGTCGCGATCGAACACGCGCTCGCGCCGGTCGCAGTGGAAGGCCACTGCACCGACGCTCGTCGCCTGCTCGAACCGCGCGTGCCGGGAGCCCAAGCTCCAGCACATCGCCTGCCCCACCTGCGGCCAGTACGACGGCCGTCAGGTCACCCGTCCGGCCTGAGCACCGCTCGGCGCCCGATGATCGCCTCGCGAGTTCCGCTCAGTGGTGGGTGACAAGAGTGTCACCGGTCCGGCACAGGACCGGGGCCCGCTGCTGTCCGCGCTCGGTGTGGACCTGGGCGAGCCGATCCTCACGCTGGCGCTGACCCACCGCTCCTACGCCTACGAGAACGGTGGGCTGCCGACCAACGAGCGCCTGGAGTTCCTCGGTGACGCGGTGCTGAGCATCGTCGTCACCGAGCGGCTCTACCTCGACCACCCGGACCTGCCCGAGGGCCAGCTGGCCAAGCTCCGCGCGAGCGTGGTCAACATGCACGCCCTGGCCGGGGTCGCGGAGGAGCTGCCGGGCGGGCTCGGCGCGTACCTGTACCTGGGGCGCGGCGAGGAGCTCACCGGCGGCCGTCGCAAGGCCAGCATCCTGGCCGACGCGACCGAGGCCCTGCTCGGCGCCGTGTACCTCGAGCACGGCCTCGAGGTGTCCCGCGAACTGATCCACCGGCTCTTCGCCGGGCTGCTGCACACGGCCCCGCTGCTGGGCGCCGGCCTGGACTGGAAGACCAGCCTCCAGGAGCTCACCGCCTCGGCCGGGCACGGCGTGCCGGAGTACCGGATCGACGAGGAGGGCCCGGACCACCTCAAGATGTTCACCGCGACCGCCGTCGTCGGCGGTCGTGACCTGGGCACCGGGGTCGGCCGGACCAAGAAGGAAGCCGAGCAGAAGGCCGCCGAGCTGGCGTGGCGGGAACT
>CBIHNM010000075.1:0-16166 GCA_966211265.1 uncultured Pseudonocardia sp. | reverse complement strand
CGAGCACCGTCTCGGCCTGCTCGACGTGCCCGAGCCGGATCAGCCCGCGGGCCAGCGCGAGCCGCCCCGGCGCGTCGCCGTCCTGCTCGACCGCGGCGGCGAGCAGCCGACCGGCCAGCTCGGGGTTGCGTACCCGCAGCTCCGTCGCGGCGTGCAGCAGCTCCCGCGGGTCGGCCGTCCCGCCCTGCGCCACCCGCCAGGACACCGCCCGCCTCCGGTCCTCCTCGCGGTGCCCGCCGCCCGCGGCGACGGCCTCGGAGAGCCGCCGGTAGATCTCGCGTTCCTGCAGCGGCGTGACCCGACCGCGCAGGATCTCGGTGTGCAGCGGGTGCGCCAGGTGCAGGTCCACCCGGTTCCCGTGCCGGCTCGACGCGAGCAGCCCGCGGGCCTCGGCCGAGGCGAGCACGTCGGTGTCGAACAGGTCGGCGGCGACCTCGCTGTCGAGCGGTTGGCCGAACGCGAGCACCCGCATCAGGTCCTGCTCGGCGTCGTCGAGGGCACCGGTCTGCGCGGCGACCATCTCGACCAGGCGCGGGGTGCCGGGGAACGGGCCCTCCCAGCGCCACACCGCGCCGACCCGGCGTAGCGCGCCACCGGCCCGGCCGCCGTCGACGAGCTCGCGCAGGAACATCGGGTTGCCCCGGGCCAGGCGCCACAGGTGGCCCAGCGCGCGGGCGTCCACGATCGCGCCCGGTTCGTCGTCGCAGAGCGCGTGCACGACGAGCCGGTCGCTCTGCGGCCGGTCGAGCTCGCCGATGTCGATCCGCTCGGTGAGCCCCTCCTTCCACAGTGCGAACACCGGGGAGGGCACCACCACCCCGGACGGGACCGTGACGATCAGGAACACGTCCCCGGACACGGCCAGCTGCTGCAGCAGGATCGCCGAGGTCTCGTCCAGCACGTGCGCGTCGTCGACGGCCAGCACCAGGCGCGCGTCGCCGGTCCGGGACAGCAGGCGGCGACGCGCCTCGCGCAGCACCCCGGCGGTCGGGGCCCCGCCGGGGTCCAGGTCCGGGAACAGGTGCGCCATCGCGCCGAGCGGGATCGACGCCGTCGAGCTGCCCGCCATCACCCAGCACGGGACCCAGCGTGCGGGCGGCCCGGCGCCGCTGCCCCGGGGCCGCGGCACCCCCGCGTCGCAGACCGCGGCCAGCGCGGCGCGGGCCAGCCGGGTGCGCCCGACCCCGGGCGGGCCGACCAGCACCGTCCCGGAGCGGCGGCCCTCGTGCGCGGTCGCGACGATCGCGCGCAACGTGGCGGACCGCCCGACCAGCGGCCAGCCCCCGGTCACCGCGACCGGGCGGGCGACCGCTGCTCCGCCATCTCGGACCCTCCCCGCATGTCGCCGGGGGACTCGTCCGGGGCGGGACACACGTTTCGGGCCGACCGGCGCATTTCGCCCGATCGGCCGCACCCGGGCTCGGTACCGTCGACCCCATGGCCGCACCCGCATCCACGCCCCGCCGACCGATCGCGCGCGTGCTGCCGCCGTCGCTGCGCACGGCCGCCGGGATCATGCTGCTGTTCACCGCGCTGCTCTACCTCGCCGAGGCCCTCGACGAGGCCTCGGGCAACGCGCTCGACCGGGCCGGGGTGATCGTCCCCCGCTCCGTGGACGGGCTCAGCGGTGTCCTCACCGCCCCGCTGCTGCACGGCGGCTGGGACCATCTGGCGGGCAACACCCTGCCGTTCCTGGTCTTCGGATTCCTGGCGATGGCGGGCGGCTACGTCCAGTGGTTCATGGTCACCGCGCTGATCTGGGTGGCCAGCGGTCTGGGCGTCTGGCTGATCTCGCCCGGCCCGGTGCTCGGGGTCTCCGGGGTGATCTTCGGATGGTTCCTGTTCCTGCTGGCCAGGGGCTTCTTCGCCCGCAGCGCGCGGCAGATCCTGCTGGCCCTGGTCCTGTTCGGGATCTGGGGCGGGATCCTGTGGGGCGTGCTGCCCAGCAACCCGATGGTCTCGTGGCAGGCGCACCTGTTCGGCGCGCTCGGCGGCCTGTTCGCGGCCTCGATCGTGGCGAAGGCCGACCGCAGGACGGCCGGGCCGCCGCCGCCCGTCGTGAGCGGGGACGGGGCCGGCGCCTAGGCTCTGCGGGTGTGAGCGACCGTCGCGACGCCCCGATCGGCATCTTCGACTCCGGCGTCGGCGGGCTCACCGTGGCCCGCGCGGTGATCGACCAGCTGCCGGCCGAGCAGGTCGTCTACGTCGGTGACACCGCGAACGGCCCGTACGGCCCGCTGCGGATCGCCGACATCCGCCGGCACGCGCTCGCGATCGGCGACGACCTCGTCGAGAACGGGGTGAAGGCGCTGGTCATCGCGTGCAACACGGCGTCCGCGGCCTGCCTGGCCGACGCCCGCGAGCGCTACCCGGTGCCGGTCGTCGAGGTGCTGCGCCCGGCCGTGCGCCGGGCCGTCGCCGCGACCCGTACCGGGCGGATCGGCGTGATCGGGACGAAGGCCACGATCGCCTCCGGCGCCTACGCCGACGCCTTCGACGCGGCCCGCGACGTCGAGGTCACCTCGGTGGCCTGCCCCCGGTTCGTCGACTTCGTCGAGCGCGGCACCACCAGCGGACGGCAGATCCTCGGCCTGGCCCAGAGCTACCTGGAGCCGCTGCAGCGGGCGCGCTGCGACACCGTGGTCCTGGGCTGCACGCACTACCCGCTGCTCGCGGGCGTGCTGCAGATCGTGCTCGGCCCGGACGTCACGCTGGTCTCCAGCGCCGACGAGACGGCCAAGGACGTCGTGCGCACGCTGCACGCCCGCGACCTGCTGCGCGAGGCCACCGAGCCCGCGGCGCCGCACCGGTTCCTGGCCACCGGCGACCCGGAGCCGTTCCGGCGCCTGGGCCGGCGCTTCCTCGGCCCGGAGATCGGCCCGGTCGTCGGGCGGGCCGGTGCCCCTGGAGTAGCGTCGCGGTCGTGATCGGCCTGCTGGTGCTCGCGATACTCGTGGCCACGGTCGCCACGGCCCTGTTCGGCCTGGTCACGGCCGCGCTGAACCGGCCGCCCGACCAGGTCCACCGGATCGCGGTCGGCCTCTGCGAGGTGCTGCTCGTCGGGCAGGCGGTGATCGCGGCGTGGCGGGTGTTCGGCGGCGTGAGCCTGCCCGAGCAGACCACGTTCCTGATCTATCTCGTGGTGAGCGTGTGCGTGATGCCGATCGCGCTGCAGTTCGCCACCGCCGAGCCGACCCGCTGGGGCGGCGCGGTGATCGCGATCGGGGCGCTGGGCACCGCGGTGGCCGTGCTGCGCCTGCAGGGTCTGTGGGCGGCCGGGGCGGGGGCGGCCGTCGGTGTCTGAACCGACCCGCGCGCCGCGCGCGACCGCCACCGGGCCCGGGCGGGTGCTGATCGCGGTCTACGGCATCTTCGCGCTGTCGGCGACCGCGCGGGCCGGGGTGCAGATCGCCGGGAGCTTCGGTGACGCGCCGATCGCCTACACGCTGTCCGGGTTGGCGGGGGTCGTCTACATCCTGGCCACCGTCGGGCTGGCCGGGACCGGTCCGGGCTTCCGTCGCCTGGCGTGGGCCTCGGTCACGTTCGAGCTCGTCGGGGTCCTGGCCGTCGGCACGTTCACGTTGCTGGTGCCCGGCGACTTCCCGGACGCGACGGTGTGGTCGGACTACGGCATCGGTTACGGGTTCATCCCGCTGGTGCTGCCGTTCGTCGGTCTCTGGTGGCTGCGCAGGACGGGGCGTGCGGGTTAGCGTGTGACATGCGGCTGATCGTGCTCGGGTGTTCCGGCAGCGGCCCCGGGCCCGGGTCACCGGCGTCGGGCTACCTCGTGGAGGCCGGTGGCGCGCGGCTCACCCTGGACCTGGGCAACGGCACGTTCGGCGCGCTGCAGCGTCACATGGATCCCTGGGCGCTGGACGCGGTCGTGTTCAGCCACCTGCACGCCGACCACTGCTCGGACTTCGCGTCCCTGGCCGTGCACCGCCGCTACCACCCGCGCCCGCCCTACGACGCGAGCCTGTCCCGGCTCCCGGTGCACGCCCCCGGCGAGGCACCGGACCGGTTCGCCGCGGCCTACGCCCCCTCGGCCGCCGAGCGGGCCGGGACCGACCTGTCCGACGTGTTCACCTTCCACCCGCTCAGCTCCACGAGGCCGGCCACGATCGGCGACGCGACGCTGAGCGCGACCCCGGTCGAGCACCCGTGCGAGAGCTACGCGCTGCGCGTCGAGCAGGGTGGCCGGGCGCTGGTCTACAGCGGCGACACCGGCCCGTGCGACGGGCTCGTCACCGCCGCCCGGGGCGCCGACGTGCTGCTCTGCGAGGCCAGCTGGCCGCACACCGGCGCCGCGGTGCGGGGCGTGCACCTGTCCGGGCGGCAGGCCGGCGAGCACGCGGCCGCGGCCGGGGTGGCCCGGCTGCTGCTGACCCACGTCCCGTCCTGGTGCGACCCGCAGGAGCTCCTCGCCGAGGCCAAGGGCGCGTTCGACGGACCGGTCGACCTGGTGCACCCGGACGAGGCCTTCGACATCTGAGCACGGCCGCGCGGAGCCGCCGCGCCACCCCTTCCTACGATGGCGCGGTGACCCGACCAGACGGCAGAGCAGACGGCAGGACCGACGACGAGCTGCGCCCGGTGACGATCACCCGGGGCTTCCAGAAGCACCCGGCGGGCTCGGTGCTCGTCGAGTTCGGTGACACCAAGGTGCTGTGCGCGGCCAGCGTCACCGAGGGTGTCCCGCGCTGGCGCAAGGGCTCCGGGCTGGGCTGGCTCACCGCCGAGTACGCGATGCTGCCCTCGGCGACGAACACCCGCTCCGACCGGGAGTCGGTCAAGGGCCGCGTCGGCGGGCGCACGCACGAGATCAGCCGCCTGATCGGCCGCTCGCTACGCGCCTGCATCGACCTCAAGGCCCTCGGCGAGAACACGATCGCCCTGGACTGCGACGTGCTGCAGGCCGACGGCGGCACCCGCACCGCGGCGATCACCGGCGCCTACGTCGCCCTGGTCGACGCCGTCACGTGGCTGGGGGAGCGCGGCAAGCTGGCCGACCCGAAGCCGATCCACTGCCAGGTCGCCGCGGTCTCGGTGGGTGTGGTGGACGGCCGGGTCCGCCTGGACCTGCCCTACTCCGAGGACTCGCGTGCCGAGGTGGACACCAACGTCGTCGCCACCGAGACCGGCACGCTGATCGAGGTCCAGGGCACCGGCGAGGGCGCCACGTTCTCCCGCTCGACCCTGGACGCGATGCTGGACTCGGCACTCGCCGGGATCGGGCGGCTCGCGACGATGCAGACCGAGGCCCTCGCCGCGCCGCACCCGCGCGCCGAGGAGCCCCCGGCCGAGGAGGCGACGTGAAGCTGCTGCTGGCCACCCGCAACGCCGCCAAGCTCGTCGAGCTGCGCCGGATCATGGCCGGCGCGGGCCTGGACGGGATCGAGGTGCTGGGCCTGGCCGAGGTCCCCGAGTTCCCGGAGGCGCCCGAGACCGGGGCGACGTTCGCCGAGAACGCGCTGTCCAAGGCCCGTGACGCGGCGAACGCGACCGGCCTGGTCGCCGTCGCCGACGACTCGGGGCTGACCACCGACGCGCTGAACGGGATGCCCGGCGTGCTCTCCGCGCGCTGGTGCGGGCACCACGGCGACGACGAGGCGAACCTGCGCCTCCTGCTGGGCCAGCTCGCCGACGTCCCCGACTCCCGGCGCGGCGCGGAGTTCGTGTGCGCCGCCGCGCTGGTCGTGCCGGGCGCCGCCGGTCCGGACGCCGACGGGAACGTCCCGGGGCAGACCGTCGTGCACGGCACCTGGCGGGGCACGCTGCTGCGCGAGCCCCGCGGCGGCAACGGCTTCGGCTACGACCCGATCTTCGCCCCGGACGGGGAGACGCGGTCCTCGGCGGAGCTGTCCTCGGAGGAGAAGGACGCCCTGTCGCACCGTGGCACGGCCCTGCGGGCGCTGGTCCCGCACGTCATGGCGCTGGTGGGCGGCTGAGGCCGCCCGCGGCTCAGGCCGGGGCGTCCTCGGCGAGCACCCGCCGGGCGATCCGGAACGCCGAGTTCGCGGCCGGGACGCCGCAGTAGATCGCGGTCTGCATCAGGATCTCGACGATCTCGTCCGGGCTCAGACCGTTGCGCAGGGCGCCGCGCAGGTGCAGCTCCAGCTCCTCCCAGTGCCCGTGGGCGACGAGCGCGGTCAGCGTCACCGCGCTGCGCATCCGCCGGTCGAGCCCGGGGCGGGTCCAGATCTCGTTCCAGGCGTACCGGGTGATCAGCCGTTGGAAGTCCCCGGTGGTCTCGTCGATCCGTTCGATGGCCGCCGCGACGTAGTCCGGGCCCAGCACCTCGCGGCGCACGGCCAGGCCGTCCGGGTCGAGGCCGTGCGGCGTGCTGCCGGTGGTGTCGTCGGTGCTCACGCCGCCCACGGTAAACGCCGGGTGGACCGGAGCCGAGCTGCGGCGCGCGAGCGAGCCCCGCTCGCGGGGCCGGTACCGCGACGCCGGTACGGTCGTGTCGTGCGGTGGTGGCGACCGGCTCTGGCCGGCCTCGGGGTGGTGCTCGTGGCCGTGCTCGCGGTGATGGTCGCCCGCGCGTACGGGGTCGGCGCGGTCCCGCACCTGGAAGACCTGCGCCGCGTGGTGACCGAGGCGGGCCCGTGGGCGCCGGTGGTGTTCGTCGCGCTGCAGGTGCTGCTCAACGTGCCGCCGTTCCCGCGCACCGTGTTCACCGTGACCGCCGGGGTGCTGTTCGGCTCGGTGTGGGGTCTGGCCCTGACGCTGCTGGGCACCTCGGTGGCGGCGGTGCTGGCGTTCCTGCTGGTCCGCTACACCGGCGGCCGCCTGGTGCGCCGCTACGCCGTGCATCCCAAGGCGATCTGGGTCCGACGGCGCCTGGACCACCACGGCACGCTCGCGGTGACCTCGCTGCGCCTGATCCCGATGGTCCCGTTCGCGGCCCTGAACTACCTGTCCGGGCTCTCCGCGGTCCGGTTCGTGCCCTACCTGACCGGCACCGTGCTCGGCTCGATCCCGGGCACCGTGGCGATCGTGGTCCTCGGTGACGCGGTGACCGGTGCGGTCCCGCCGGCGCTGCTCACCACGTCGATCGTCTGCGCGGTGGTGGGGCTGGCCGGCGTGGTCGTGGCCGCCCGCCGCCCCCTGCCGGACGGGGCCTGAGCCGGAGCGGGCCCGAGCCCGTCCCGTCTGCCGATGGACCCGGCGCCACGTCGACCCTCCCGTGACGACCCGGTCCTCGTGCCGGCGACGGGATTCGAACCCGCACTGACAGGTACCTAAAACCTGGCTCTCTGCCGATTGGAGTACGCCGGCTAGCTCTTCGGCCACACCACGTGTCTGTGAATGCGTGGCGGTCCGGGCACAGGATACGGAGGTTCTCCGACCGGTCGACGGTGTGGCCCCCGTCGTGGCTCAGATCTTCCAGTCCTTGCGCAGCTTCGCCACGTGACCGGTCGCGCGCACGTTGTACCGCGCGTCGGCGATCGTGCCCTGCTCGTCCACCAGGAACGTCGAGCGGATCACGCCGGTGACGGTCTTGCCGTACATCTGCTTCTCGCCGAAGGCGCCCCACGCGGTGAGGACCGCCTTGTCCGGGTCGGACAGGAGGGGGAACGTCAGCTCCTCGGCGTCGCGGAACCTGGCGAGCTTGGCCGGCTTGTCCGGGGAGATGCCCAGGACGTCGATCCCGGCACCCTCCAGGTCGGCCAGGTTGTCCCGGAAGTCGCAGGCCTCCTTCGTGCATCCCGGCGTGCTCGCGGCCGGGTAGAAGTAGACGATGACCTTGCGTCCGCGGTGGTCGGAGAGCGAGACGGGCTTGCCGTCGGCGTCGTCGAGGGTGAACTCGGGTGCGGGGTCCCCCGCGGTCAACCGGGTGCTCATGCGACCAGCTTCCCACCATCGCCCGGACGCGCCACGCCCGGCTCGCGCGCGCGGCGCGCGCGGTGACTACGGTGTGCGCACCGAGCCTGCCCACTCCGAGCAGCTGTCGAACCAACGAGGGAGACGTCGTGGCCCGCGACCCCGAGAACATCCAGAGCGAGATCGAGAAGACCCGGGACCAGCTGGCCGACAGCCTGGACGCGCTGGCCGAGCGGGCCCACCCGAAGACGCTGATCGAGGGCGGCAAGGAGCAGGTCGCCGAGAAGCTGGCCGACCCGAAGATCAAGTACGGCCTGATCGCGGCCGGGGCCCTGATCGGACTGCTCGTGATCAGGTCGCTGTGCCGCTAGTCGCGGCACCCGTCGCCGCGGCGGAGCGACGTCCTCCGCCGCGGCGCCCGGTCAGCTCAGCGAGTCCCGGAACTCCAGCACCGCGGCCCGGTCGAGGCGCGCGGTCAGCGGCGCGCGGTAGCGCGCGATCCGCCGCGCCGCCCCGAACCCGACGACCGCCACCAGCTCCTCCCCGCGCAGGTAGCCCACGGCAGTGCCCTTGACCGGGCCGCCGTCGAGGCCCTCGCCGTGCAGCGGCAGTATCGAGTCGGCGACGTCCGGGCGCCCGATCAGCTGGATCTTGAGTCCGAACTGGTCGGACCAGAAGTAGGGCACCGGCTCCGGGGGCGGCTGCGCCCCCGCGATGTCGCGGGCCACCGCGGTGGCCTGGTCGGTCGCGGAGGTCCAGTGCTCGTGACGCACGCGGTCGCCGTGGCGCGGGTCGGTCCAGGCGGCCGCGTCCCCGACCGCCCACACCCCGTCCAGGCCCTGCACCCGCCCGTGCTCGTCGCACGGGATGCCGCCGGAGAGGTCGAGCCCGGTGCCGGAGAGCCAGTCCAGGTCCAGCCGCCCGCCCACGCCGACGACCACGGCGTCCGCGGAGACCGTCGTCCCGTCCTCGAGGGTCGCGCCCTCGCCGGTCAGCGAGGTGATCGCGACGCCGCAGCGCAGGCGTACCCCGGACTCGGAGATCAGCCGCGCGGCCAGTGCGCCGACCGGGGCGCCGAGCACGCGGGCCATCGGCACCGGGGCGGCTTCCACCACGGTCACGTCGATCCCGCGATCGTGCGCCGTGCTCGCCACCTCGGCCCCGATGAAACCGGCGCCGACGACGAGCAGCGACCCGCCCCGGTCCAGCGTCGCGCGCAGCGCCAGCGACTCGTCGACGTCGCGCAGCATGTGGGCCGAGTCCGGCTGCCCGACCAGCGTGCGCGAGGTGACACCCGGCGCGAGCACGATCGCGTCCGCGTGCAGCGACGCGCCGTCGGAGAGCTCCACCTCACCCGGGCGCAGCGCCACCGCGCGCAGTCCGAGATGGGTGCGGACACCGAGGTCGGAGAGCTTCTCGGCACCGGTCAGGTCGATCCGCTCGCGCTCCCAGGTCCCTGCCAGGAACTGCTTGGACAGCGGCGGACGGTCGTAGGGCAGGTGCCGCTCGCCGCCGACCAGGCTGATCCGCCCCTGGTAGCCGGCCGCGCGGAGCCCCTCGACGGTCCGCACACCACCGAGGCCCGCTCCCACGACCAGGACGTGCTCGGGCACCGTCGTAGGTCTGCTCGTCGCGCTGGCGGTGCTCTCGGTGCTCATCGCTCTCTCCCCGATCCGATCAGTGTGTCCTGCGTGGTGTCCTCAGTCCGGCGCGCCGTCCGGGTCCAGGCGTCCGCGCAGCCGTCCCAGCGTCTGCGCCAGCAGCCGGGACACGTGCATCTGCGAGATGCCGACCTCGTTCGCGATCTGGGTCTGGGTGAGGTTGCCGAAGAACCGCAGCATCACGATCGTCCGCTCCCGCTCGCCCAGGTCGGCCAGCAGCGGGCGCAGCGCCTCGCGGTAGTCCACCCGGTCGAGCTCCGCGTCCGCCTCACCGACGAGCTCGCCGACCGTCGCGCTGCCGTCCTCGGAGGACAGCATCTCGTCCAGCGACGAGCTGCGGTAGGCCTCGGAGGCCTCCAGCCCCTCCAGCACCTCGCTGACCGGCAGGTCCAGCCGGTCGGCGATCTCGCTGGGCCGGGGCGAGCGGCCGAGCTGCTGGGACAGCTCGGAGACCGCGCCGTTGATCGAGACGTGCATGTCCTTGAGCCGGCGCGGCACGCGCATCGACCAGCTCTGGTCGCGGAAGTGCCGTCGCACCTCGCCGGAGATCGTGGGCACGGCGAAGGAGAAGAACTCGCCGCCCTTCTCCGGGGAGAAGCGGTCGATCGCGTTGATCAGGCCGACCGTGGCGACCTGGGTCAGGTCGTCGAGCGGCTCACCGCGGTGGGCGAAGCGCCGGGCGATGTGCTGGGCGACCGGCAGGAACCCGCGGACCAGCTCGTCGCGCATCCGCTCGCGACGGGGGTCGTCCTCGGCGAGGGCCGAGTACTCCTCGAGCAGCGGGGTGAGGTGCTCGTACTGGGGGTCCGAACTCACAGGTCCGGTCCGGCGAGTTTGTGCAGCCGGATGCGCAGCGCGGACGAACCGTCGGTGGCCTCGGGCGTCTCGACCGAGACCTGGTCGGCCAGGGTCTGCAGCACCCGCCAGCCGAAGCTGTCGGTGGGCAGGGTCGTGCCCACGACGGTCTGCACCTCGGCGGAGACCTCGATCCGCTCGCCGTGCACGTCGAACGTGCAGCGCAACGGCGAACCCGGAGAGGCCAGGCCGACGAGCGTCGCGCACGCCTCGTCGACGGCCATCCGCAGGTCGGAGATGGCGTCGAGGTCGAAGTCGGCCCGCGCGGCCAGGTCGGACGCGACCGCGCGGACGGTCGGGATCAGCGACGGGCTGGCCGCCGTGCGGATCTCGACGGTGGAGGAGCCCGTGGTCACGGGTTCGCTCGGGATGTCCTCCTGGGGCACTCGCGGGTCCTTCCTTCATCGGCCCGGTACCGGGCTCGGCTGCGGGTCTGGCCGGTGGGGCCGGGGCGATCATGTCGTGAACGGCGGCGCGGCGCACGGCGCGGGGTGGTCGGGGCTCGCGGGCTCAGTCGGCCGCGCGCGAGGGCACCTCGCAGCGCGGCACCTCCTCGACCTTCCGCACGACGGTGAACAGCTGCGCCGACCCGGTGACCTCCAGCGGTCGCAGCACGGCGCGGTTGCTGGCCACCACGTGCAACGTCCGCCGCCCGCGCGCCGCGCACCGCGCGGCGTTGATGAGCACCCCCAGCCCGCTGGAGGCGAGGAACGTGACGCCGTCGAGGTCGACCGCGAGCTCGCCGGTGGACACCGCGAGCAGGTCCTCCAGGGCGGTGCTCAGCTGCGGGGAGGTCAGCGTGTCGACCTCCCCGCGGACGGTGAGCAGCGTCAGACCCTCGCGCGGGGTGGACAGGGACACTCCCACGTCCCCCGGTCCCTCGGGTCGGTGAGGCGAGGCGGATCCGAGCAGTGTGATCACCTCCGGGTCGCGGGAGACGAACGAGACGGCCCGAGGGTACCGGCAGGTCCGCACGGATCCGGAGCGAGGACACCGCCGGTCACGCGGGCCGCCCGGCTGTGACCCATTAGGCTTTCCGACGTGACCCGGGACCCGATGGGCGACCCTGCCGGCCCGCCCGGCGACGCGGTGGACCGGGCCGTCGACCAGGCGGTCGCGACCTCGGCGGAGTCGTTCGGGGAGCAGCCGAGCACCCCCGAGATGCCGCACGTCCGGCACGGCTCCGCCGTCGCGGTGCTCATGATCGACGTCGACGAGCAGCGGATCGTCTACGCCAACGCCACGGCGATCGAGCTGACCGGCGGCGCGGTCGGCCTGCCGGTGGGCGTGCGGGAGTGGAGCGAGGCCGCGGGCCTGACCGACCTGGAGCAGCGTCGGTTCCCCGGTGACACCTCCCCGCTGAGCCGGATCGCGGCCGGGGAGTCGGTCCGCGGTGAGCCGGTCGCGCTGCACGCCGGCGGGGCGTTCGCGGGTGTCGACGGCGCCGGCGCGCTGGTCTGGGTGACCGGTTTCGCGCTGGCCGATCCGGCCGCCGCGGTGCTGACCGAGGCCGGTGACGGGGCGGGCGCGGCGTCCGGCGTGCGGTACGAGAGCGCGCTGAACCTGTCCGGGCGGGGGACCGGCGGGCACGGCCCGGCCGGGATGGGCGGCTCCCGGTCGCTGGCGGTGCTGCTGCCCCTGGCCGACGCCGTCGACGACGAGCAGCGCATGGGGTTCATGCGGGACCGGGCCGTGCTGGCCACCGAGATGTCGTTCACGATCTCCGACCCCCGGCGGGAGGACGACCCGCTGGCCTGGGTGAACCCCTCGTTCGAGCGCCTGACCGGGTACGGCCTGGAGGAGGCGGTCGGGCGCAACTGCCGGTTCCTGCAGGGGCCCAACACCGACCGCGAGTCGGTCCGGCGGATGCGCGAGGCGCTCGAGCAGCGCAGGCCGATCACCGAGGTGCTGCTCAACTACCGCCGCGACGGTACGGCGTTCTGGAACCAGATCTCGGTCTCTCCGGTGCACGACGGCAACGGTGCGCTGGTCAACTTCGTCGGGGTGCAGAGCGACGTCACCGAGCGGGTGATCGTCGAGCAGGAGCGCCGCGCCGCGCTGGCCGAGGCGGAGTCCGCCCGCGCCCAGCTGCGGCTGCTCGCCGAGGCCACCACCCAGATGACGGCGGCGCTGGACACCCGCGACGCGTGCACCCGGCTGGCGACGATCATCGTTCCGGAGCTCGCGGACCTGTGCACGGTGGACCTGGCCGACGCGCCGGGCGGGCGCACCCGGCAGCGGATGGCCGTGGCCACCCGCGAGCCCGACGACGAGCCGCTGCTGGACCGGTTCGGTGCGCTGGGCACGTCCCGTATCGACCGCCAGGCCGCGCACGCGGTGAACGCCGGCCGGCCCTACCTGGTCTCGGACCTGCCCGAGTCCGGTGCCGAGCAGTACCCCGACGACGCCGTCGCGGCGCAGCTGTACGAACAGCTGCGGCTGCGCTCGGGCATGGTGGTCCCGCTGCGCGCGCGGGGACGGGTGCTGGGCACCGTCACGCTCTACACACAGTTCCCGTACGGGCGCCGGTACGGCCAGCGCGACCTGCACCTGGCCTCCGACCTGGCCGGACGGGCCGGGCTGGCGGTGGACAACGCACGGCTCTACGAGGTCGAGCGGGCCGCCGCATCGACCCTGCAGCACAGCCTGCTGCCGGCGGTGCCCGAGGTGCCGGGGCTGCGGATCGCGGCCCGCTACCTGGTCGGCGCGGACGGCAACCAGGTCGGTGGCGACTGGTACGACGTGCTGCCGCTGCCGGGAGGTTCGGTCGGCGCCGCGGTGGGCGACGTCGTCGGCCACGACCTGTCCGCGGCGGCGGCGATGGGGCAGCTGCGCGGCGTGCTGCGGTCCTACGCCTGGGAGGGCGACCGCCCCGGGCCGGTGCTCGACCGCTGTGACCAGCTGGTGCAGGGCCTCGACATCGCGGCCATGGCCACGGCCGTCTACGCGCGGCTCGAACCGCCCGGGCCCGACGGCAGCCGGGTCCTGCGTTACGCCAACGCGGGCCACCCGCCGCCGTTGCTGCGCCGCCCGGACGGTGAGCTCGTCCGGCTCGACGGGCACAGCTCGCCGATGCTGGGCGTGGTCCCCGAGTTCGGGGTGGCCGCGGGAGCCCGGCGGGGCGAGGCGACGGTGACCTGCGAGCCGGGGGCGCTGCTGGTGTTCTACACCGACGGCCTGACCGACATGGTCGGTGAGGACGCCGACGAGCGGACGCTGCTGATCGAGCGGACGGTCGCCGGGCTGCCGCGGGACGCGAGCCCGGAGACGGTCGTCGAGCGGACGCTCGAGGTGTGCCTGCCGGATCAGCTCGGTGACGACATCGCGTTGCTCGCCATCCGCCTTACGGGCTAGAGATAGCAGCCGAATGGGTTAATAAGTCGGCCGACAGCCGGTCGTCGGGGCGCGGGCAGCGGCCAGACGGTGGATACCCGGGTCGATTCCGGCCCGCTCGCGGATGGATCACCTCCACTCGGCGGACCGGATCGCGATGCAGGGGGCGTGGCGCCCGTCGGTCCGATCTACTGCGTGGGACAACAGCTGCGTGTCGAGGGGGTCGACGCCATGATCACGGTGACGCCATGAGTACCGCTGTGGGCGCGGTGCGACGGCTGGTGGCCGTCGCACTGACCGATGCCGACGCCCTCCTGCCCGGTTCGGACCTGCGCCACGTCGCCGACGCGGCGACCGAGGTCGACGTCCTGGTCGCCCGGAACGACCCGCCCGGGCCGGCGCCGGGGACCTCGCCGATGGACGCGGAGGACTACCCCGACGACGACGACCTCGACATCGAGGGTCACGAGGTCGGCGGTGGCGGCGGGGCCGCGGTTGCGGTGACCCTCGGCTCGGGAGCCCACCGCGCGAGCGCGCCCGAGACCCCCGAGTGGGCGCGTCTGCACCGGCTGGGCCTGCGCTGGACGGTGCAGGACCGGGACGAGCCGGACCTGGTCGCGGCGATGTGCGAGCTGGTCGGTTTCGACCCCGACGACCGGGTGTCGCTGCTCGCCCCGGCGGCCGGCCCGGGCCCGGTCACCGACCCGGAGGTGACGGTCGCGCTGCGCGCGGTGCGCCGGGTCGCGCGGGTGTACGGGCTGCCGGTCCTGCAGTACCGCCGCCTCGGCGCCGCCGCCGGCGCGGGGCCCGTCCCGGACGCCGGGCTGCCGGCCTCGCCGATCGCCTGCGGCAGCTGACCCCTCCCGCCGGCACCGGGGCCCGGGCACGACACAGCCCGCCTTCCGAGATCGGAAGGCGGGCTGGTGGGAAGGAAGATCAACCGGCCGCGGCCAGGTCCTGGCGGTCCAGGATCGCGCGGCGCTCGGACTCGCCGAGCCCGCCCCACACGCCGAACGGCTCGCGACTGGCGAGCGCGAAGCGGCGGCACTCCTGGATCACCGGACAGCTGTGGCAGACCTGCTTGGCGCGGTCGGTCCGCCGTCCCCGCGACGGGTTGCGCTCACCGTCGGGGTGGAAGAACACGGCACTGTCCATACCTCGGCACGACCCGAGCCGCTGCCACTGCCACACATCGTCCATGGGGCCGGGAAGCCGGGATACATCACTCACGCCGTCACCTCGTTGCTCCGTCGAGCCCGGCTGCGTCGCCGGGCAGGGGCCGTCGAAGCTCAGTTCCCGCGGTGCCGACTGATCAAACCTGCGAGATCGGCCCGGGGGTGTTAGGGGGCCGCTGTGGCCCCTGCCCGCGATCACCGCGGCGCCCACGACGCCGTCCGTGTCCGGGATGGTCCGTGCAGGTCAGGTCGCATGTGAGCCGATCATGAAGTCGATCGGCCCCGCGTGCGACCCTCCCATGACCGGACAGTCGAGGTGATGGAGGTCACATCGCGGCCGCCAGGGCGCCGTCCACCGAGTCGTGGATGTCGAACAGGTGGTGCAGACCGGCGATGCCCAGCGGGCGGAGCACCCGGCGCTCGGTACAGGCCAGCAGGAGCCGGGTCCCGGACTTCTGCGTGTGCTCGCGGAGCTCGATCAGTGCGGCCAGGCCGCTGGTCCCGAGGAAGGTGACGCCGTCCAGCGAGAGCACCACGACCCGCGAGTCGGGCAGCCGCTCGATCACCTCGCGCCGCAGCTGCGGCGCGGTGAGCATGTCCAGCTCGCCCTCGACCTCGACGACGAGACGACCCTGGTCGGGGATCCGTAGCGCGAGGTCCATGCCGTCGATCGACGTGTCCGACGCCGTGTCCGAGGACGTGCTGCCGCGCGCGTCGGCGGCGTGATCGCCGGCGCGGCTGGTGTCGGTCATTGCGACGACGGTAGGACCCGTCCCGGCCCCTCGCCACTCGGAGGAGTGCCGCCGGGTGGACGGACCAGATCCGTGCGGGTGCGACGGCCCCGGCACGGGGGGCACCGGCCACGGCTCACCGCAGGCGGTGCCCGCCCTCCGGCGTGCGCCCGGTGCGGCCGCGCCGGCCCAGGAACTCCAGCAGCGGGACCGCGACCCGGCGCGTGGTGCCCAGTGCCTGCCGGGCCTCGCTGAGGGTGAACTCCGCACCGAGTCCGCGCAGCAGCTCCACCGCGCGCTCCTCGGCGTCGGGGAGCAGCACCACCTCGGGCGTGAGGCGCAGCAGCTCGCCGGCCCGTTCCAGCGACGCGAGCGCCCGCGGGCCCAGGCCCAGCTCCGCCAGCCGCCCCGCGTCCGGGGAGGCGAACGGTGCCGCCTCGAGGTCCGCGCGCAGCACGGCCATCGCCTCCCGGACCGGCGCCGGCAGGCCGGCCGGCCGGGTGGCCCGCACCCGGCCGCCGTCGAGCACCGGCCCGTCGGCCCCGCGGCGCGCCGCGTCGGCCAGCACCACCTCTACCAGGGCG
>CBIHNM010000074.1:0-16300 GCA_966211265.1 uncultured Pseudonocardia sp. | reverse complement strand
CGTGCCGGTCGAGCACCTCGTAGTTGACGACGACGATGTCGGCGAAGCCGTCGATCGAGTCGCCGTTGCCGTGGATCACGGTGGCCTTGCGGCGCGGCGCCCACAACCCGGCCTCACGCACCCAGTTCGTCTTGACGACGTTGGGCACGACGACGAGCAGCGGGTAGGCGTTCGCGGCCTCCGCGGCGAGCAGCGCCTGCGCGGTCTTGCCCAGCCCCGGCTCGTCGGCGAGCAGGAAGGTCCGGTGCCCGGCCGCGGCCGCGGCGACCAGCCGTGCCTGGTGCGGCATGAGGTCCATCCGGCCCGGCACGGTGCGGGTCGAGGACGCGGGCAGGTCCATGCACGCCGAGGCGCCGCCGCCGGCGCGCTCGAACGACCGCAGCAGCGGGCCGAGCAGCTCCCATCCGGCCAGCGGCGTCGGCCGGGGGGCGTTCGGCCGGGGGGCCGAGAAGTCGGGCGCGAGGAACGGGTTGGCCATCTGCCGCGAGACGACCGACTGCGGCACCACCCGCGGTGTGCTCGGGGCGTCGGCGGCGGGGGCCTGCACCGGCGGGGCCTCGTCGGGACCGGTGTCGATCCCGGCGTCGCGCAGCACGTCCCGTGAGAGCGACCGGGCCTCGTCGGAGACGACGGCGTTCTCGTCGAGCAGGGCCAGTAGCGCCTGGTCCCGCACGGCCGTCATGGCCAGGGTCTTCGCGATCTCGTCGAGGCGCTTGAGCTGCTCGGCCTGGCGGCGCTCGCCGCCGTTGTCCGCCGCCCGGAGACGGGCGCGCTCCTCGCGCAGCAGCAACGCGACCGCCTGGAACTTCGTACGGGTCGCGGAGGTCACCCGGTCGCTGCGGATCGCGGCCTGGACCTCCCGGACGGCCCGCGCGAGCACCGACATGACGTCCCCGCCACCCTTGCCGCCCCCGTTGCCGCCGCTCCCGTTGCCGCGTCGCCGGTCGCGCGGGGCGCCACGGCGAGCCCTGGTCTGGGGCTGGCCTCGTCGAGCCACGTACTCCTCCTCCGGAAGTGCCCGGCCCGGCCGCCGTGGCGGCCCGGCCCGCGCACGGTGCTGCGGTCGGGTGGTGGGCGTCGCATGGAGGCGCCGGGAGAGCTCCTCCGAGATGCGGGGTGACCCACGGATCTGCGGGAGATCGCCGCCGCGGGGGCCGGACGGCCCGTACACGGAGAGAACCGCCATCGGTCGACGGTCACGCACCCCACCGCACAGGCCGACCGTGCCGGACGAGCTGTGGACAGCGGGGTCGGATCTCCCGTGCATCCTAACGCCTGGCGCGCGCAGCGGGTGGCGCGGACGACGTGTCGCGGGCACCGACGACGTCACATTTTCGCGGTGCGCCCCGGGCTCGTCCGGTGCCGCGCCGTTCGCGACGGCGGTTCGCCCGGAACCTCAGCGCTCCCGTTCGGCCGCGTCCCGGAGCCCGGCGAGGGTGGTCTCGAGCATCTGCCGGGTGTGCGCGACCCGGTCACGGACCCCGGTCACCACGCGGCCGAGCGCCACGACGGCGCCGCTGCGACGGTCGACCCAGCTCTCGGTGACCTCGCAGCCGCCGTCGGCCGGGGTGATCTCGTAGATCCACTCTGCGGCGGCGATCGGGCCCAGATGGGTCTCGAACGCGAACCGGCGCCCGGGCGTGGCGTCGGTGACCAGGGTGGTGGTCGGCCACCAGCGCAGCCCGGACCGGTTGGTGCCGACGAACCTCGCCCCGACGACCGGGCCGCGGGGCCGGCCGACCCAGCGACCGCCGGTGTTCTCCGGGCTCCACTGCCCCATCCGTGGCAGGTCGCTGACCAGGCGGTAGACGGTCTCGGGGTCGGCCGCCACCCGGACGGTGGCGGTGGCGGTGGGGGCGAGCGGGGAGCTCGGGGTGGCCACGGTGGACTCCTTGCGATGCCGGACCTGACGGGGCCAGTCATGATCGATCTCCGAGGACCGCGCGCGCAAGCCGGCCCGGCCCCGGACGGGGTCAGCCGCGCAGCGGCGCGATGACCTGCTCGGCGAAACGCAGAACCGGCTCCGTCGAGCGCGGGTGGCCGAAGTCCATCACGACGTGGTCCACCCCGCGCCGGGCGTGGGCGTCGAGCTCCTCCACGAGCCGCTCGGAGTCCTGGTCGGACTCGGGCAACCGGTGTTCCACCGTCACCGAGACCTCGATCGAGGCCGGGTCGCGTCCGGCCCGTTCGGCCGCGCCGTGCACGATGCCCAGCTTGCGGTTCCAGTCCTGCACCGTCCCGCGCGACGGTGCGTTCCACCAGTCGGCGATGCGGCCGACCAGGGGGAGACCGACCTGCTCCCCGCCGGCGCCGATGCAGACCGGCGGGACCCGCCCGGGCAGCGGCGGGGCCGCCGCGCCGTCGATGGAGAAGTGGGTCCCGGTGAACGACGGGGCCTCCTGCGTCCACATCAGCCGGCAGATCGTCACGACCTCCTCCAGCTGGGCGAACCGCACCGATGGCCTCGGGAAGTCGTAGCCGTAGGCGCGGTACTCCTCCTCGCGCCAGCCCGCGCCGATGCCCAGGACGAACCGGTCGCCGGAGAGCACCTGCAGCGTCGCCGCCATCTTGGCCGTCAGCGCGGGCGGGCGGTAGCCGTGGCCGAGGACGTGGTGGCAGAGCAGGACGTCGTCGTGGCGTGCCGCCAGCCAGGTCAGGGTCGTCCAGGCCTCCAGGAACGGGTCGGTCCGCTCGTCGAACCCGTAGAAGTGGTCGGCCACCCACAACGAGTCGAAGTGCGGCAGCGCCACCGGGAGGATGTGCCGGTCCTGGTACCGGGCGATCGGCTGGTGGCCGCTGTCGCGGTTGCCGATCACCGGTGAGAGCCAGCCGAACTTCAGGGGCACCGACATCGGGTCATCGTGGCACGGGCGCCACGTCGGGCCGCCCGGCCGGGGGACCGCCCGACGGGCGATGTTCCCCGGTGGCGGCCGCCACGGGTCGGGCTGATCAGGCGAATCGGACACGCCGATGGGTATCGTCGGCGTGGAGATGCCGCCCGCGCGGCCTGTCTGCACAGTTCGGAGGAGTTCGCGTGACCGTCCCGTTCTGGGTCTGGGCAGCGACGGTCGGCGGCATCGTCGTCCTCGTCGGGATCGACATCTGGCACGCCCGGTCGCCGCACGTGGTGTCCTTCAAGGAGGCGACCCTCTGGTCGCTGATCTACATCGCGGTCGCCGTGATCTTCGGCATCGGGCTGACGATCGTCGGCGGGACGCGGTCGGGGACCGAGTACTTCGCGGGTTACCTGGTCGAGAAGAGCCTCTCGGTCGACAACCTGTTCATCTTCGCGGTGATCCTCGGCCAGTTCGCGGTCCCGAAACGCCACCAGCAGAAGGTGCTGCTCTGGGGCGTGATCGGCGCACTGGTGCTGCGCGCGATGTTCATCGCGATCGGTGCCGCGGTGATCGCGGCGTTCGCGTTCGTCTTCGTCATCTTCGGCGTGTTCCTGATCTACACCGCCGTGCAGCTGCTGCGCACCCACGGCGACGAACCGAAGGACATGCACGACAACCGCGTGGTCGGGTTCGTGAACAGGGTCGTGACCGTCCACGCGGAGGTCGACGACTCCGGCGACCGGCACGACGGGCGGCTGACCCGCAGGGTCGAGGGCAAGTTCGGCGTCACGCCGCTGTTCATCACCGTGATGGTGATCCTCTCGGTCGATCTGGTGTTCGCGCTCGACTCGATCCCGGCGATCTTCGGCATCACCCAGAACGCCTACATCGTGTTCACCGCGAACGCGTTCGCGCTGCTCGGCCTGCGGGCGCTGTTCTTCCTGCTGGTCGGGCTGCTCGACCGGCTGGTGCACCTGAGCTACGGGCTTGCGTTCATCCTCGCCTTCATCGGGGTGAAGCTGATCCTGCTGTACTTCCACGAGGAGTTCCCGCAGACCGTGCCCGAGATCCCGACCTGGCTCTCGCTGGTGGTCATCGTGCTGACACTCGTGGTGGTCACGGCGACCAGCCTCCGGGCCACCCGTGGCGGGCTGCCGTCGAGGAGCACGACCGGTGCGTCGTCGGACGGGGCGGGGGACGACGGCGACGGCGGCGACGACCACGCCGGTTCGGGCAGCGACCCGGCCCGTCGCGACACCGGTCGGGGGCGCGCGAGCGCGCGCGACGACGACCCGTCCGGGTCCTGAGGTCGCGGGCACCCGGACCGGGAGGAGCGGACGTGGATCGAACCCGGGACATCGGCGACGGGGCGGAGCTGCTCTCGACCCTCGTGCGGCAGCGCAGCGTCTCCGGTGAGGCGGCCGGACAGGTCGCGGTGATCGAGACCGTGCTGGCCGCAGTGCGGGCGGTCGCCCCCGGGGTGCGGTGCGAGGCAGACCTGGACGGGCCGCACCCGTGGGCGCTGCTCGGCACCGCAGCGCCCGGGCCGCCGCTGCTGTTCGCCTGCCACGTCGACACGGTGCCGGTCGGCTCCCCGTCGGACTGGGAGGCCGACCCGTTCGGCGGGGAGATCGCCGACGGGCTGGTGCACGGGCGCGGAGCGTCGGACATGAAGGCCGGGGTGGTGGCCTCGGCGGCCGCGCTGGTCGAGGCCTCCGGCCGGGGGACACCGGCGGCGCTGCTGCTGACCAGCGACGAGGAGATCGGCTGCCTGGGCGCGGCGCAGGCCCGGGACGCGGTCGGTGCGCTCGGACCGCGTGCGGTCGTGATCCCCGAGGCGACCCGCAACCGGGTGCACCTCGGTCACCGCGGCGCGCTCTGGCTGCGCGTGGTCTCCCGTGGCCGCGCGGCGCACGGCAGCACGCCCGAGCTCGGGCTGAACGCGATCGCGCGCCTGGCCGACCTCACCGTCCGGGCGCGCACGGAGCTCCCGCTGGCCGGGGACCCCTACCTGGGCCCGGAGACGGTGAACCTGGGCACGCTGTCCGGCGGCACCGCGACCAACATCGTCCCCGACCGCGCCGAGGCGCACCTCGACCACCGCATCGTCGGCGACGGTGCCGAGCTCCTGGCGTGGTGGCGGCGCCAGCCCGAGGCGGACGAGGTCGAGGTCACCTCCCGGCTGCCCGCGGTGACCACCGCCGCCGGGGACCCCTGGGTGGCCGGGCGGCTGCCCGAGACCGACCCGGTGCGGTACTTCACCGACGCCTCGGTGCTGGCCCCGGCGCTGCCCGGGGTTCCCGTCGTGATCTGGGGTCCCGGGGACCCCGCGCGGATGCACGCGGTCGACGAGAACGTCGCGGTGTCCGAGCTGGAGCAGGCGATCGCGGCGTTCCGCGGCCTGGTCCGCTGACGCGACGCCGGGTCCGCCTCGGTGGCCCGGAGACCCGCGTCGACCGCCGGGTCCCGGCTACAGGACGTGGTGGCCGTACATCTCGCCGAGCGGGTCCGCGATCAGCTCGATCCGGGCGCCGTCGGGGTCGGTGAAGTAGATCGACACCCCGCTGTGCACGACGTACTCCACGCCGGCCGCGTCGAGCTTGCCCTGCAGGTGCTCCCACCGCCGGGGGTCGACCGAGATCGCGACGTGGTGCAGGCCGCCGAGCACCTCCGCGTACGGGCCCAGGTCGAGCCCGGGGAAGTCGAAGAACGCGAGCAGGTTGCCGTTGCCGATGTCGAAGAAGAAGTGCGAGGAGCCCGGGTAGTCCCGGTTCTCGATCAGCTCGGTGAGCGGGAACTCCAGCACGCCCTGGTAGAAGTCGATCGTGGTTCGCACGTCCTGCGAGACCAGTGCGGTGTGGTGCAGTCCGCGCGCGCTCGACGCCGGGCGCTCGGCCGGCGGGGCGAGGTACTCCTCCCGCAGCCGCGCCCGGGCCTGCTCCAGCTCGGCGGCGCGTGCGGCCGTGACGGTGTCGGTCATCGGTCACTTCCCATCTGGTCGGCGTGTCGTGGCAGATACTGGCGCCAACGTGGTTGATGCGTCAACTATTCCGGTAGGCTCGTCCCGTGACGGACACCCGGTGGCTCGACGAGCAGGAGCGACGTGCCTGGCGCGGCTACCTGTCGATGCAGGCCCGGCTGACCGCCCACATGCACCGGCAGTTGCAGGCCGACTCGGGCCTCTCGCTGGCCGACTTCGACGTGCTGGTGCAGCTCACCGACGGCTCCGAGGCCCGCGCACGGGTGCTGGAGCTGGCCGACGCGCTGGGGTGGGAGAAGAGCCGCCTGTCCCACCACCTGTCCCGGATGCAGCGCCGCGGGCTGGTGGCCCGCGAGGACTGTCCCGACGACGCGCGCGGCGCGTTCGTCGTGCTGACCCCGGAGGGCAGGCGGGTGATCGAGGACGCCGCGCCGCGGCACGTCGAGACCGTGCGCGAGGTCGTGCTCGACCGGCTCACCCCGCAGGAGGTCCGGGTGCTCGGCGACATCGCCGAGCGCGTGCTGGGGGGCCTCGGAGGGGGACAGGCCCCGGCTCACGCCGGTCGGGTGGCCCGTTCGACGAGCTCGAGGACGTTCTCGTAGGGCCGCCCGGTCGCGCGCGTCATCCCCAGCTCGCAGGTCCGGTTGCAGGAGACCCGGGCGTCGAAGGGCTCGTGCCGGTCGAGCTCGGCGGCCTGCCGCGCGGTCGCCGAGGCCGTCAGCTCGGGGTGCAGCAGGCCGCGGTCGCCGGCGAACCCGCAGCATCCCCACTCGTCGGGGACGGTCACCGACGAGGAGACGGCGGCGGTGATCTCGCGCAGCGCCCCGGTGGTGCCGAGCCGGGTCGCCGAGCACGTCGGGTGCAGCGCGACCGAACCGGCCGGCGAGGTGACGGCCAGCCTGGGCAGGACGTGCTCGGCGACGAAGGCGACCGCGTCCAGGACGCGCAGCGCCCGGAAGCGCTCCGGACCCTTCTCGATCATGAGACGAAGGCCCTCGGTGCACGACGACGCGTCCCCGACGACCGGCAGCGTCCCGGAGCGGGTCGCGTCCCAGAGCGCGGGCAGCACCCGCGAGGCCATCTCCGCGTACCCGCGCGACATGCCCTTGGACTTCCACGGCGTCCCGCAGCACAGCGACGCCATCGCGGCCGGCGTCGCGACCGGCACCCCGGCCCGCCCGCACAGCGTCCGGAAGGCCTCGGTCGCGCCCGGGCCGGTGGCGGCCGGGCCGAACATGGTGCCGGTGCAGGAGGAGAACAGCACGGCCACCGGCGCCGCCGACGCGTCCGCGACATCGCGCCGGCGCCCGCCGGCGGGGAGTTCGGGGGACCACAGCGGGACGGTGTCGTCGGCGTCGGCGGCCTTGCGCGCCACCGCGTTCGCTCCGGTGACGACCGGATCGGGCAGGAACGTCGCGGTGTTCAGCGCGGCCGCCGCGGCCCGGGTGGTGGCGTCCCAGTGCCGGGCGGCGACGGCCCAGCCCGCCGCGGCAGGCCGCCCCACCCGTTCGGCGCGCAGCCGCGTGACGAGGTCGCCGGTGTCGATCAGGACGGGGCACGCGGTCTGGCACATGCCGTCGGCGGCGCAGGTGTCGATCCCGTCGTAGGCGTAGTCGCGGTCCAGCTCCGCGACCAGCTCGGTGTCGCCCGCCCGGCGTGCCCGTTCGGCCTCGCGGCGCAGCACGATCCGCTGCCGCGGCGTGGTGGTCAGGTCCCGGCTGGGGCAGACCGGTTCGCAGAACCCGCACTCCACGCACCGGTCGACCTCCTCCTCCACCGGCGGGGAGGACTTGAGGTGGTGCAGGTGCCCGGCGGGCTCGTCGGTGATCACCACGCCGGGGTTGAGCAGGCCCCGCGGGTCGCAGAGCCGCTTGATCTCGCGCATCACCTCGTAGAGCTCGTCGCCGTACTGGCGGCGCACGAACGGGGCCATCATCCGGCCGGTCCCGTGCTCGGCCTTGAGCGAGCCGCCGTGGCCCAGGACGAGCTCGACCATCTCGTCGGTGAACCGGGAGAACCGGTGCAGGGGCGCACCGTCGCCGAGGCGCTCGGTGAGCATGAAGTGGATGTTGCCGTCCTTGGCGTGGCCGAAGATCACGCAGTCGCGGTAGTCGTGGCGCTCGAACATCGCGGTGAGCTCGACGCATGTGGGCAGCAGCGCGCCGACGGGGACCACGACGTCCTCGAGCAGCGCGGTCGTGCCGGGCGGGCGGGCACCGGCCACCATCGCGTAGAGCCCCTTGCGGATGTGCCAGTACCCGGCCCGGGTGGCCGGGTCCGAGGTCAGTGAACCGGCGCCGACCAGCGGCAACGCGTCCAGCACCCGGCGCGCCGCGCCGGCGAGCTCGTCGGCCCCGGCAGGCGAGTCGGACTGGTACTCCAGCAGCAGCGCGGCGTGGTCGCGCACGTCCAGGGTGCGCAGCAGCTCGTCGGCCCGCGGGTCGCGCTGGCCCACGCGCAGCGAGGTGGCGTCGAGGAGCTCGACCGTCGCGGGCCCGGTCCCGACCAGTGCCGGCAACGCGCCGGTGGCGGCGGCCAGGTCGTCGAACACGAGCAGCCCGGTGCGGGCGTGGGGCAGCACCGGGACCGTCGTCATCACGACCGAGGCGATGAACCCCAGCGTCCCCTCGCTGCCCACGCTCAGGTGGGCGAGGATGTCGCTGGGCCGGGTGTGGTCGAGCAGCGAGTTGAGCCCGTAGCCCATCGTGTTCTTCATCGAGAACTGCGCCTCGACGTGCGTGCGCAGGGCGGGGTCGTCCCGGACGCGGTCGCGCAGGCGCGCCAGCCCGGCGTGCAGCTCGGGCTCGAGGGCGGCCAGCCGCCGGTCGGCGTCCGGGGCGCCGGTGTCGACCACGGTGCCCGAGGGCAGCACGAGCACCACCGAGTCCAGGGTGGCGTAGCTGTTCGCGACGGTGCCGCAGGCCATCCCGCTGGAGTTGTTCGCCACCACGCCGCCGACGGTGCAGGCGCTCTCGCTGGCCGGGTCCGGCCCGAGCTTGCGCCCGAAGCGCTGCAGGCGGGCGTTGACCTGGCGGACGGTCGCGCCGGGGCCGACCCGTACCCGCGCGCCGTCGTCGAGGACCTCGATGTCGCGGAAGTGCCGCCGGGTGTCGACCAGGATCCCGTCGGTGCCGCCCTGCCCGGACAGGCTGGTCCCGCCGGAGCGGAACGTGAGCGGCACCCCGGACCCGGCCGACGCCGCGAACAGCCGCCCCACCTCCGCGGCGTCGGCGGCGGTGACGACCGCGCGCGGGGTGAGGGCGAAGTGGGAGGCGTCGTGGGCGTGGGCGAGCCGGTCGGTCATGCGGGTGTGCAGCGCCGACGGGTCGCGCACGGCCCCCCGCAGCCAGGCCAGCAGGTCCGGGGACCCGGTCACCGGCTGTTCGGGCGCTACGGGGGTCATGGGGGTGTCCGTCCTGGGTGTGGGGACCGGGGGTCTGCGCTATCTCTACCGCACCGGGTGGCCGCGCGACATCGGCTCACGCCCGGTGCTGGACGATGTTCACGACGGTCCCGTCCGGGGCCCGGACCAGGAACCGGCGCACGCCCCACTCCTCGTCGGTCAGCGGGTGCACGATCTCGTAGCCGTGTGCCAGGGCCTGCGCGTGGGCGGCGTCGACGTCGTCGGCGTGGACCGAGATCGCCGCGTCCCGTGCCGCGGTGGCGTCGCGGGTGACGAGCTGGACGTGGGCTCCGGTCTCGGGGCAGGTGAAGCGGGCCACCCACCCCAGGTCGAACTCCTCGCAGCTCAGCCCGAGGAAGCCGGTGTAGAAGCCCCTGGCCGTGGCGAGGTCGGCCACCGGCAGGTTCGCGGTGATCCGGTGGGCGCGCATGGGGCTCCTGTCGGTCGTCGAGGGTGCGGGCCGCGCCGGGACGGCCTCGCGTGCCGGATGGGATCGTTGCGCGGATGACCCGACGTCACAACGACCCGCTCCGGAGCCGCCGGTGAGTGCCGGCCTCTACGAGATCACGGTCAACGCCCTGCTCGACCGGGGCGCCGCGGTCGGGCGCACCGAATGGGCGGCCGCGGCGGCCCGGGTCGGTCCCGAGCGGACACCCGCGCTGCTCGTCGAGCTGTTCGACGCCGACCTGATCCACGGCGACGTGCTGGCGCGTGCGGCGGCCGACGCGTGGTCAGGGCCGGCGCGACCGTCGCGGCGGCTCGATCCCGAGCAGTGGGTGGAGCTGTTCGGTGCCGCCGGCTACGCCGTGGACGGCGAGCCCGCCCCGCGACCGGCCGAGCCGGTCCGGCTCTACCGCCGCGACGACGACGGCGACCGGCCGGCGGGCCCGGCCTGGACCGACGACCGCGACGCGGCGGTCGCCGGCGGCGCCCCGGAGACGGTGTGGACCACGCTCGCGTCCCCGCAGGCGCTGCTGGCCCGCGTCACCGGGGCCGGCGGGCGCGCCGAGCACGTCGTCGACCCGGCCCGGCTGGGCGAGGTCACGGCCGTCCGAACGGGCCGCTGCGGGCGCCTCGGTTGACACCGGGGGTGCACCGGGGAAGGTTCGTCCCCTCGTGAGGCACCCCTACGCGCATCTGGCCAACCTCGACCTGAACCTGCTGGTCACGCTGCGGGAGCTGCTGCGCGAGCGGAACGTGACCCGGGCGGCGGCGCGGATCGGTGTCTCCCAGCCCGCGGCGAGCGCGTCGCTGTCGCGGCTGCGCCGCCACTTCGACGACGAGCTGCTGGCGCGGCGGGCGGGCGGCTACGTGCTGACCCCGCTGGCCACCCAGCTCGCCGACCAGGTCGAGGGCGTGTGCGCGGCTGCGGAGCGGCTGTTCGGAACCGGGCACGTCTTCGACCCGGCGTCCTCGCGGCGGGGGTTCACCCTGCTGGTCGCCGACTACACCGTCGCGGTCCTCGGGTCGGCGCTCTCGGCCGCCCTGGCCGCGCGGGCGCCGGGCGTCGACCTGCACCTGCGGCTGGTGCGGGAGGCCTTCGCCGCCGACATCGGCGAGACGATCCGGCTGATCGACGGCATGATCGCCCCGCCGGCGGCGCGGTTCGACCTGCCGGAGCTGCGGTCGGTGGACCTGTTCACCGACCGGTGGGTGTGTGTGATGGACGCGGACAACCCGGCCGCCGCCGACGGCCCGCCGACGCTGGAGGCACTGGCCCGGATGCCGTGGGTGGTGCCGTTCCAGCCCGACCGCGGGTTCGCCGCGTCCGCGCCGCTGACCCGTCAGATCGCCCGGCTCGGGGTCGAACCGGAGATGCGGGTGCGGGTCGAGAGCTACCTCGCGGTGCCGCACCTGGTGGCCGGCACCGACCGGGTCGCGCTGGTGCAGGAGCGCCTCGCCGGTCAGGTCGCGGACCGGCTGGGGCTGCGGGTGCTGGAGTGCCCGGGGGAGCCGGCGCCGATCCGCGAACGCCTCTGGTGGCACGCCGACCTCGACGGCGACCCGGCCCACAGCTGGCTGCGCGAGACCCTCGTGGAGCTCTCCGCAGCGCTGTGAACAGGCACTATCGATACGGTTGATGGCCGGTCAGGCGAATCGTCTATTTCCGCGGGGCGGCCGGGGCTTCCTAGCGTGTGACCCATGCCGCATGCCCTCACCGACCTCCCGGTCCGCACCGTCACCCGCGACCGTCCGGTGCGCCCCGGCGACCCGGCCGAGCACACCGTCGCCGCGGACCTGTGCGTGGTCGGGGCCGGGATCGCGGGTCTCTCGGCCGCGGTCGAGTCGGCGAAGCTGGGCCGCGAGGTCGTCCTGGTCGACGCGCTGCCGGTGCTCGGCGGGCAGATGGTCAACTCGCTGATCGGGTTGTTCTGCGGGGTGTTCGGCAACGCACCGGAGCACCGCCAGCTCACCCGCGGCATCTTCGACGAGATCTTCGCCGAGCTCGAGCCGAGCGGGGACATGTTCTACCGGGTCGGGCACACCACCACCGTCGGCTACGACGAGGTCCGGCTCGGGCGGTGGGTCGAGGACACGGTGCGCGCCCGCGGGATCCGGGTGCTGACCGGGGCCGCGATCATCGGGGTGGAACGGCAGGACCGCCGGATCCGCTCGGTCCGGTTCGCGACCCGCTACGGGTCGGTGGACGTCGCCGCCGCCGGCTTCGTCGACGCCAGCGGCGACGCGGCACTGGCCTGGGCGGCCGGCCTGGCGTGCCGCCTGCCGGACCGCGAGATCTACGGGTCCCAGCAGCTGGTGGTGGAGAACCTGGACGAGACCCAGGCCCCCGAGCCCACCGAGCTCGCCGCCCGGGTCGGGGCCAAGGCGGCCGAGTACGGGCTGCGCCGCCACGACGGCCTGGCGTTCTTCTTCCCCGGACGCGGCACCGCGGTGCTGAACATGACCCACATCGAGGCCCCGCTGGACCCGATCGCCGCGGCGCGGGCCCAGATGGAGGGCAAGGTCCAGGCCGACCGCGTGGTGGCGTTCCTGCGCGCGGAGTTCCCCGAGGTGTTCGGCAAGGCCACGGTGCGCACCTACGGCCTGCCCGGCCGCCGTCAGACGCGGTGGCTGCGCGGGGTGCACCAGCTCGGCGTGGACGAGGTCCGCTCCGGGGTCCGCTTCCCGGACGCGGTCGCGCGCACCGCCTGGCCGATCGAGCTGCACGACACCCCGCAGGGCTACGTGTGGGAGACCTTCGGGCCGGAACACGTGCACTACGTCCCGCTGCGCTCGATGACGCCCCCGGACGCGGACAACCTGCTCGCCGCCGGACGGTGCGTCGACGGCGACGCCGCGGCCCTGTCCAGCGTGCGGGTGATGGGCCCGTGCGCGGCCATGGGGCACGCCGCCGCACACGCGTTCGACCTGGCGGGCGACCGGAGCGTGCACGGGCTCGACACCTCGGCGCTGGCCGGGCGGCTGCGGGAGAACCTCGATGACTGAGCCGGAGGCGATCGCATGATGCTGACCGACACCGAGCGCGCGATGCGCGACGGCGCCGAGGGCCCCGCCGTCGCGGCGGCGATGGACCTGCTGGTGCGCTACGGCGAGGCCCTCGACGCCGAGGGACTCTGCGAGGTCCGCAACGTCGCCGGCACCACCACCCAGCCCTCCCCGGCCAAGGCCCGCCTGGTCGCCGAGGGCGGCTGGGACAAGGCGTTCGCGGTGATCAACCTGGACTCCGACGAGGACCTGGAGATCCCGCCGATGGCCGTCCCGACCTGCCAGCTGCAGCAGGGCTTCGGACCGGACTCGGTCGGGACCGTGCCCTACCCGGCCGACTTCGTGGCGCTGCAGTCCGACGCGGAGGTGTTCTACGGACGGCGCGGGGTGTCGATCCTGGCCACCTGCACGCCCTACCAGGTCGGGAACCTGCCGGTGCGCGGCGAGCACTGCGCCTGGATGGAGTCCTCGGCGGTGGTCTACGCCAACTCCGTGCTCGGGGCCCGGACCAACTGCGAGGGCACCGCGTCCACCGGCGCGGCGAGCCTGACCGGACGGGTGCCGTGCTGGGGCAACCACCACGACCGGCACCGCCGCGGCACCCACCTGGTGCGGGTGGACACCCCGGTCGCGACGTTGCGGGACTGGGGCCTGCTCGGCTACTTCGTCGGCGACGTCGTGCAGGAGGCACGGCCGGTCGTCACCGGGGCGCACGCGCTGCCGGACCTGACCGACCTCAAGCACTTCGGTGCCGCCGCGGCGTCCTCGGGCGGGGTGGAGATGTACCACGTCCCGGGGGTGACGCCGGACGCGCCGACCGTCGAGGCCGCGTTCGGCGGCGGGACGGTCCCGGACGCGGTCGTGTTCGGTGAGCCCGAGCTGCGGGCGACCTACGCCCGGCTCAACGACCAGGGCTCCCGCACCGACGTCGACTTCGTCCTGCTGGGCTGCCCGCACGCCTCGCTGGAGCAGATCCGCGACGCCGCGCGCGCCCTGGAGGGCCGCCGCCTGCACGAGGGCACCGAGCTGTGGATCATGGCGCCGCGCGCGCTGGCCGTCGTCGCGCAGCGCAGCGGCTACACCGCGGTGATCGAGGCCGCGGGCGCGAAGGTGCTCACCGACTCCTGCCCGGCGATGTCGCGGGCCGCGCCGCCGGGCACCCGGGTCTTCGCCACCGACTCGGCCAAGCAGGCGCACTACCTGCCGGCGATCCTCGGGATCGAGGCCTGGTTCGGCACCACCGCCGAGTGCGTCGACGCCGCGGTCACCGGCCGCTGGCGCGGGGAGCTGCGGTGAGCGGGGCCGGGTACGGCGAGACGGCCGTGCGGGACGGGGCCGGCCGGGTGGTGCTGCGCGGGCGGACCGTGGTGCCGGGCGTCGTCGAGGGCGAGGCGCTGGTCTCGCACGAGACGATCTCGGGCTGGGGCGGCATCGACCCGGCCACCGGCACGGTCATCGAGCCGCGCCACGAGCTGTTCGGCGTGTGCTTCACCGGCCGGATCCTGGTCTTCCCCGGCGCCAAGGGCTCCTCGGGCTGGTCCGGGTTCTTCCAGACCACCCGGCTGCTCGGGACGGCGCCGATCGGGATGGTGTTCGCGGTGACCACGACGAAGGCCGCGCTGGGCGCCGTCGTCACCCGCGTCCCGGCCCTGTCCGACCTCGACGCGGACCCGACGACGGTGCTGGCGACCGGCGACCGGATCCGGCTCGACGCGACCGCGGGCACGGTCACCCTCCTGGCGCCGGACGCGGGGCCCGGCCGATGAGGGTCCCCGTGCTCCGGGCCGACGAGCTCGCGCCCGGCGAGCACCGGGTCGTGCAGGTGGGGCGGCGCTCGATCGGGGTCTTCCGGGTCGGCGACGAGTTCTTCGCCCTGGCCGACCACTGCCCGCACCAGGGCGGGCCGCTGTGCCGCGGCCGGGTCGCCCCGGCCGCCGCGGCCGGCCTGCCCGGCGAGGTCGGCATGGTCGAGGGCGGCGCGTTCGTCGCCTGCCCGTGGCACGGCTGGGAGTACGACGTGACCACCGGGCAGTCCTACTTCGGACCGGGCCAGGCGCCGGTGCGCAGCTACCCGGTCTCGGTCGAACCGGCGCCCCACCCCGCGACCGGACGCCGGCCCGGCCCGTACGTCGCCGACACCTTCGACGTCACGGTCGAGGACCACTACGTCGTGATCGACACCGCCGGCCGCGCCCCGCGGCCCGCAGCCGAGGGGGAGCCCCGATGACCACGTCGCCGACCGTGCGCAGGCGCCCGGCGCGCACCCGGACGCCGGTGATCGACGCCGACATCCACCCGTTCGTCGACCCGGCCCGGATCGCGGCCCGCCTGCCGGAGCCGTGGCGGCGGCGCTACACCCGGTTCGGCGTGCGCAACGCCCCACCGCCGGCGGTCTACCCGCGGGTGCGCAACGGCGGCATGCGCCTGGACTCCCACCCGGGCACCGGCCCGCCCGGCAGCGACCTGGGGATGCTGCGGGCACAGCTGCTCGACGCCTACGACGTCGCGGCCGGGGTGCTGATCCCGCTGCAGGCGCACACGTTCGGCGCCGAGGAGCCCGACTACGCCGCCGCGCTGTGCCGGGCCCTGAACGAGTGCCTCGTCGCGGACTGGCTCGATCCGGAGCCGCGGCTGCGCGCGAGCATCTGCCTGCCGCACGAGTCGCCCGAGCACGCCGTCGCCGAGATCGAGCACTGGGCGGGCGACCGGCGGTTCGTGCAGGCGCTGTTCCCGAGCGGGACCCACCTGCCGATGTCCGACGCGAAGTACCGGCCGATCTACGACGCCGCCGCCGGGCTCGGCCTGCCGGTCGGGATCCACCTCGGCGGCACCGAGGGACACCGCGGCGACGGCTGGCCCTCGTTCTACCTCGAGCAGCACGGCTGGTACGGCAACGCGATGGCGATCGCCCTGACCGGCCTGGTCGCGGGCGGTGTGCTGGCCCGGACACCGGAGCTGCAGCTGGTCCTGGTCGAGGGCGGGGTGTCCTGGGTGACGTCGCTGCTGTGGAGCCTGGACCAGGCGTGGCCGCAGATGCGCGAGGACACCCCGGAGCTCACCCGCTCGCCGTCGGCCCAGGTGCGCGAGCAGTGCTGGTTCACCACGCAGCCGATCGAGGAGGCACCGGTGAACGACCACCTGGCCGCGACCCTGCGCCACTCCGGGCTGGCCGAGCGGATCCTGTTCTCCTCGGACTACCCGCACTGGGACTTCGACGCCCCCGACACCGCCCTGCGGGTCCTGCCCGCCGAGCTGCGGACGCCGATGATGAGCGCCAACGCGGCCCGGCTCTACGGCATCGACCCGGCCGCGGCGGCGGGGGACCCGCGATGAGCGGGCAGGGGCCCGCCGCCGTCGACACCGACGTGCACTGCGCGCCGGCGTCGCTGGCGACGCTGCGCCCGTACCTGAGCGCCTACTGGCACGACTACGTGGACAACGCGAACCTCGCGCTCTCGGCGTCGCAGGGCGGGGCGTACCCGCCGGAGGCGCCGCCCTCGGCGACGGACCGGGCGCGGGCGGCGGGTGCTTGCCCGTCCCGGGACGTCGGGACGCTGCGCGGCCAGGTGTTCGAGGCCCCCGCCGGGCCACCCGTCGGGTCCGCGGTCCTCGGGTGCACCTCGGTGTTCGACG
>CBIHNM010000073.1:0-16424 GCA_966211265.1 uncultured Pseudonocardia sp. | reverse complement strand
GCCCGCGGCCCGGCCGGGCCCCCCCCCCCCCTACCCGGGGCGCTCGCGGGGGGGGGGGGGGGGGGGCGCGGGGGGGCCGGGGCCCCCGCGTCCGGCGATGGCCCCGGCAGGCGGCGGAGGCGGCTGCTGCGGCGGAGGGTGCTGCGGCGGCTGCGCGCCACCCCGACCGCCGGCGGGCACCCGGCCGCGCTTCCCCGCCGGGGCCGTCCCGGCTCGCTCAGCCCGCCAGGATCACCTTCGCCAGCTCCGCCGACGAGGCCAGGTGCGGGTGGCTGGGCAGCACCCGCACCGTGTACCCGGTCAGCCCGGCGTGCGGCAGCGGCACGACGACCTCGTAGCGGTCGCCACCGGCCTCGGCGGCCCCGGCGTGCTCCATCGCGACCGTGGTCGGCTCGGCCAGCTCGTCGGTGTCGTCCACCCGCCCCACGACGGCCTCCACGGTGACGTCCGCCGGGTCCAGCCCGGCCAGGTCGACCGTGGCGCGCACCGTCATCGGCGACCCGACGACCGGGGTGTCGGGCAGCCCGGAGGCGTCGACGCCGGTGACGGCCAGCTTGCTCCACGCCGCGTTCAGGCGGGCGCGGTAGCCGGCGACGTCGCGCGCGGCGGCGTAGTCGTCGGCGGCGGCCTCGGCGGCGGCGCGGGCGGCCGGGCGATACCAGTCGTGGACGTACTCGCCGACCATCCGGGTCGCCTGCACCTGCGGGCGCAGGGTCTCCAGGGTGTGCCGGACCAGCTCCACCCAGCGCGTCGGGACGCCGTCGGTGCGGTCGTAGAAGGCGGGCGTGACCTGGGTGGCGAGCAGCTCGTAGAGGGCGTTGGCCTCCAGGTCGTCGCGCCGGGTCGGGTCGTCGACGCCGTCGGCGGTGGGGATCGCCCAGCCGTTGGAGCCGTCGTAGAGCTCGTCCCACCAGCCGTCGCGGATGGAGAGGTTGAGCCCGCCGTTGAGCGCGGACTTCATCCCGGAGGTCCCGCACGCCTCCAGCGGGCGCAGCGGGTTGTTCAGCCAGACGTCGCAGCCCCAGTAGAGGTAGCGGGCCATCGACATGTCGTAGTCGGGCAGGAACACGATCCGGTCCCGGACCTCGGGGTCGTCGGCGAACCGGACGATCTGCTGGATCAGGGCCTTGCCGCCGTCGTCGGCGGGGTGCGACTTGCCGGCCACGATCAGCTGCACCGGCCGCTGCGGGTCGAGCAGCAGGCTGCGCAGCCGCTCCGGGTCGCGCAGCATCAGCGTCAGGCGCTTGTAGGTCGGCACCCGGCGGGCGAACCCGACGGTGAGCACGCCCGGGTCGAAGACGTGGTCGGTCCAGCCGAGCTCGGGGGTGGAGGCGCCGCGCTCCAGCCAGGCCGCGCGGACCCGCCGCCGGACCTCGTCGACCAGCCGGGAGCGCAGCGTGTTGCGCAGCGCCCACAGCTCGCCGTCGCTGACCTCCGCGGGCGGGGTACCGACGTGGTGGCGCCCGCCCGGTGTCGGGTCGCCGAGCAGCGTGGTGATCTCCCGGGCCTCCCAGGTGTGCCCGTGCACGCCGTTGGTGACCGAGCCGATCGGCACCTCGTCGGAGTCGAACCCGTCCCACATCCCGCCGAACATCCCGCGCGAGACGGCACCGTGCAGCCGGGAGACGCCGTTCGCGCGCTGGGCCAGGCGCAGCCCCATGTGCGCCATGTTGAACGTCTCCGGGTTCTCCTCCGCGCCGAGGGCGAGCAGCCGGTCGGTGGGCAGGCCGGGCAGCAGGCGGTCGGTCAGGTAGCGGCGCACGAGGTCGAGGCCGAACCGGTCGATGCCGGCCGGGACCGGGGTGTGGGTGGTGAACACCGTGCCCGCGCGGACCGCGGCGAGCGCCTGGTCGAAGTCCAGCGGGACCGACCCGTTCGAGGAGGTCGCGCCCTGGCACAGCTCCCGGATCCGCTCCAGGCCCAGGAACCCGGCGTGCCCCTCGTTGGTGTGGAAGACCTCGGGCGCGGCGTGCCCGGTGGCGGCGCAGTAGGCGCGCACGGCACGCACGCCCCCGACCCCGATCAGGATCTCCTGGGAGATCCGGTGGTCCTGGTCGCCGCCGTAGAGGCGGTCGGTGATGCCGCGCAGGTCGGCGTCGTTGTCCTCGATGTCGGTGTCGAGCAGCAGCAGCGGCACCCGACCGACCTGGGCCTGCCAGACACGCGCGCTCAGCGTCCGCTCGTCGGGCACCGCCACCTGGACGTGCACGGGCGCGTCGGCGGCGTCGGTGAGCAGCTGCAGCGGCAGGCCCTGCGGGTCGATCGCCGGGTAGTGCTCGAGCTGCCAGCCGTCGAGCGAGAGGGACTGGCGGAAGTAGCCGGAGCGGTAGAGCAGGCCCACCGCGATCAGCGGGACCCCGAGGTCGGAGGCCGCCTTGAGGTGGTCCCCGGCCAGCACGCCGAGACCGCCGGAGTAGTTCGGCAGGACCTCCGAGACGCCGAACTCCATCGAGAAGTAGGCCACCGCGCCCGGCAGGTCGGGGGTGTCCTCACGGCTGTCCTGGTACCAGCGCGGGCCGGCCAGGTACTCGTCGAGCTCGTCGGAGAGCTCGCGCACCGTCACGACGGTCTCGGCGTCGGCGGCCAGCTCCGCGAGCCGCGAGCTGGGGATCTCCCCCAGCAGCCGGACCGGGTCCTGACCGCAGCGCTGCCAGGCCTCCGGGTCCAGCGAGGCGAACAGGTCGCGGGTCGGTGCGTGCCAGGTCCAGCGCAGGTTCGTGGCCAGCGTCTGCAGCGGGGCCAGCTGGGTCGGCAGCTGGGCACGGACGGTGAATCGGCGCAGGGCTCTCACGGGCGCGAAGCGTACGAGACGCACGGAGCGGAGCGGGAACGAGCGTCGACACCGGCGGGCCGGGAGCGGAACCGGCGTCTGTCCAGCGTGAGCGCCGCGGGCACGGGCCTCGACGCGCCCGACACGCACGCCCGGCCCGCCCGGACACGCCTCGACACTCTCGGTACGGTTGGCGGGTACGCGGCCGCATCGTGGACGTCGTCGCGGTGTACCGGCGCTGAGCTGTACCGATGACCGCTCCGCCGGGTCCTCGCCCGATGCCCGACGTCCGGCCGATCTGCTCAGAACGAACACCGGGGGTGAGGCCGATGACGGGTCGGCTGGGAATCGACGACGTGACCCCTCTGGTGGAGACCGGGGACCCGAGCAAGGCCGTCGTGGGCGAGGTCGTCCCGATCCGCGCCACGGTCTGGCGCGAGGGACACGACGCGGTCGCCGCGAACGTGGTCTGGACCAAGCTCGCCGACGCCGGGACCGACGACGACGGCGAACCCGAGCACGTCCGGATGGTGCCCGAGGGCGTGGGCACCGACCGGTTCGTCGCCACCGTCGTGCCCGACGTGCCGGGCCGCTGGCGCTTCCGGGTGGACGCCTGGAGCGACCCGTGGGCGACCTGGCGCCACGCCGTCGAGGCCAAGCTCGCGGCCGGGCAGAGCGCCGAGGAACTGGCCAACGACCTGGAGACCGGTGCCCGGCTGCTGCACCGGGTCGGTCGCCGCCCGTCCGAGAAGGCGAACCGGGACCTGCTGCTCGGCGCCGCGAACACGCTGCGCGACACCGCCCTGCCGTTGCGCGCCCGTGTCGCGCCCGCGCTGTTCCCGGCCGTCGTCACGATCATGACCGACCGCCCGGTGCGGGAGCTGATCACCCAGGGCCCGGAGCGTGAGGTCTACGTCGACCGCCGTCGCGCGCTCTACGGCTCCTGGTACGAGATCTTCCCGCGCTCGACCGGCGGCCGCGACGAGACCGGCCGTGCCGTGCACGGCACGTTCGTCACCGCGACCAAGGAGCTCGACCGGATCGCGAAGATGGGCTTCGACGTGGTCTACCTGCCGCCGATCCACCCGGTCGGCACGGTGCACCGCAAGGGCCGCAACAACTCCGTGCACGCCGAGCCGGGCGACGTCGGGTCGCCGTGGGCGATCGGGTCGGCCGCGGGCGGGCACGACGCGATCGACCCGGAGCTGGGCGACTTCGACGACTTCGACGCGTTCGTCGCGCGCACGAACGAGCTGGGCATGGAGGTCGCGCTGGACTTCGCCCTGCAGTGCGCCCCCGACCACCCGTGGGTCACCGAGCACCCCGAGTGGTTCACCGTCCGCCCGGACGGCACGATCGCCTACGCGGAGAACCCGCCCAAGCGCTACCAGGACATCTACCCGCTCAACTTCGACCGGGACCCGGCCGGGATCTACGCCGAGTGCCTGCGGGTGGCGCTGCTCTGGGTGGAGCACGGCGTGAAGATCTTCCGGGTGGACAACCCGCACACCAAGCCGCCGAACTTCTGGCACTGGCTGATCCGGCAGGTCAAGGACCGCCACCCCGACGTGCTGTTCCTGGCCGAGGCGTTCACCCGCCCGGCGCGGCTGTTCGGGCTGGCCCGGCTCGGGTTCACCCAGTCCTACACCTACTTCACGTGGCGCACCGAGAAGGCCGAGCTGGCCGAGTTCGGGCAGCTGCACGCCGAGCACGCCGACGAGTGCCGGCCCAACCTGTTCACCAACACCCCCGACATCCTGCACGAGTCGCTGCAGACCGGCGGGCCCGGAATGTTCGCCATCCGGGCCACGCTGGCCGCGACGATGTCGCCGACCTGGGGCGTCTACTCCGGCTTCGAGCTGTTCGAGGGCCAGGCGGTGAAGGCGGGCAGCGAGGAGTACCTGGACTCGGAGAAGTACGAGCTGCGCCCGCGCGACTTCCACACCGCGCTGAACCAGGGCCGGTCGCTGGAGCCCTACCTCACCCAGCTCAACGAGATCCGCCGCGCCCACCCGGCGCTGCAGCAGCTGCGGGAGTTCACCCCGCACGTCACCGACAACGACGACCTGCTGGCCTACTCGAAGCTGGACCCGGCCACCGGGGACCAGATCCTGGTCGTGGTGACGCTGCACCCGACCGAGGCCCGCGAGGGCACCGTGTCGCTGGACATGCCGGCGCTCGGCCTGGGCTGGGACGACGTCGTCGACGTTCGCGACGAGGTCACCGGCCAGTCGTTCCGGTGGGGCGAGCGCAACTTCGTCCGGCTGCTGCCGTGGGACAACGTGGCGCACGTCCTGTCCCTGCCGACGGCCCCGCAGGTCGTCTGAGCCCTCAGGCCCGGTCCCGGTCCCGGGCCGAGGCGACGACCATCGAGGCGACCCGCGACGCTCTCGCGCACGCCACGTCGCGGCTGCCGGCAGCGGGCGGCCCGGCCGGGTCGGCGTAGGACTCGTAGGTCACGACGAGCGAGACGTCCGGGTCGGTGTCGACGACGACGGCGCAGGTGGCACCGGGTGCCATGCCCTCCCCGACGCCCTCGACGGCGCCGTACCCCTCGACCGAGGTCACCCGCTGCCCGGCGAGCCTCAGGTCGCCGTCGAGGTAGCCCGGGTCGCCGGGGACGCGGTGCCGGGCCGGGATGCCGGGTTGGATCCGCACCGTCCACACCTGCCCGTCCGGACCGGTCAGCACGCAGTTGTTCGCGCCCTGGCCGAACGGGTCGGGCGTCCGGTCGGTGATGCCGAGCAGGGCCGAGTCCCGCGCGTCCACGGCCTCGCAGGCCCGCAGGGCGGTCACCCCGAGGTCGGCGGGGCGGGGCGGGAACGGGTTCGGCACCTGCGGGGGTGCCGCGCAGCCGGCCAGCACCGCGACCGGCGCGAGCGCGACCACGACGACGTGCGGGAGCGGCCCGCGCCGGCGGGCGCCGACGGTGCGACGGCACCGGTGCCCGGGCCGCCGGCCCACGGTGCCGTCCATGGGAACGACGCTACCGGTGACGCCACCACGGGCACGGCGCCGACCCCGGGGCCTTCCCGGCCACACCGGCGGGCGCCGGAGCCGGTCCCGACGGCCGACCTCGACGGACGACCGTGGCGTCAGTCCTCCGGCTCGGGCCCCGGCGGCTCCACCAGCAGTGCCGTGGCGCGGAACGGCGTCAGCTCGACGCGAAAGCTCTGCAGGTCGTCGACCGTGGCGACGGTGTCACCGCTGAACAGGTCGGTCACCGTCGCCCCGGAGGGCAGGTGCTCCGAGCGGACCGTGCCGTCGACCTCCTCGTCGGCGAAGTTCAGCACCGTCAGCACGAACGAGGCGTCGTCGAGCTCGTGCACCATGACCAGCATCCCGCGGTGCGAGACGTCCGGGACGTCGACCTGCCGGCTCGTGGCCACCCCGCAGCGCTTGCGGACGGCCAGGATGGCCTGCATCTGACGGGCGAAGCTGGTCTCGTCGGCGAGCTGCTCGGGCAGCGTCCCGTAGAGGCTGACCCCGCGCGGCATCCCGGCCGCGGAGCGCTGCGCGTGCGGGTTCACGCCCATCAGGTCGTGCGCGGCGCGGTGGATCCAGCGGGTGTCGCCGCTGGAGAGCAGCTCCTCGACGTCACCGGGGGGCAACGTGAGCATCCCGCACAGGTCCCAGCCCGACAGCGCGAACACCCCGGGCTGGAACGCGTTGAACATGACCAGCAGCAGGTGCACCCGCCGGATCCGGTCGACGTCGTGGGCCCCGATCCCGTCCAGCTCGGAGATGCCCAGCGCCGCCGCGATCACGGTCGCGGTGGTGCAGGCGATGCCGTTCGTGGTGAAGATCAGGTTGTAGGGCGCGTGCGGGCCGGTGAGGTGCTGGCACAGGTCGCGGCGGATCGTGTCGGCCAGGTCGCCACCGGTGACCTCCTCGCCGCGGAACTCGTAGACGTCCTCGACGTGCCCGGCGCTCCAGTGCACGAGCTCGTAGGTCAGCTCGTCGTGGTTCTGCAGCGCGTGCACCAGCGAGGCCGGGTCCACGCCGAGCTCGGTGGAGGTGCGCAGCGTCAGGCGCAGGAACTCGGTGTCGGCGGTGGCCAGCGCGTGGTGGTAGGCGGGCCGGTTGACGAAGTCGTAGGACAGGTCGGCGCCGGCCTCCGAGGTGACCCGGATGTCGTCGATGGTCAGGTTCAGCTCCTGGAAGGTGAACCCGCCGACCTTGCGCACCATGCTCGCGATGATGTGGTTCGCGGCCTCCGAGGTCGGGTGGCCCTCGGACCAGCCCGGCATCCCCTCGGCGCTCTTCTCGACCCCGAGGAAGCCGTTCGCGTCCAGGCGCAGCGCGCCGGACCCGAGGTCGGCCAGCGAGTGCAGCGCGTCGCCGATCACCATCCGCATCCCGGCGAACGTCGGGTCCAGCCAGTTCACCGACGGCTGGCCGTCCTTGAAGTAGTGCAGGTAGACCCAGCGCCGGGTGACGCCGTCGACGCCGGTCACCGGGCGGGTGGCGCTCCAGTTCGTCTCCTTGACGCCCTCCCGGTAGAAGATCACCCGCTGCAGCCGGCCGACGATGTAGCCGCTCTTCTCCAGCCTCTCCTCGGTCACGGCGTCGAGGTTGACCGAGTCCGACCCGGACGGGACCTCGGGCAGCTCCGGCCAGTCCCGCTCGTCGATCTCGATCATGTGATAGATGCCGGGGTAGTCCGAGTGGGCGAGCTCGGCGAGCCGGAAGTCGGCACCCTTGCCGGTGTGGCCGGGCACGATGTCGTCGATCACGGTGCCGCCGTACCAGGTCGCGGTGGCGCACATGGTCCGGAACTCGTCCTCGGTGCCGAACACCGGGTCGAGCTCGTTGGAGATCCGGTCGAAGTGCCCGTCCACGCTGGGCGTGGACTGCCAGCCGGACAGCCCGCCGGCCTTCTTCACCGGGCCGGTGTGCACGGCCTCGATGCCGATCTTCTCGAACGCGCTCCACATGCCCTCGTCGCCGAGCGCGGCCAGGAAGGAGTCGCCGGGGCGGGTGATGAACGAGATCGGGTAGGCGGTGAACCAGACCGACGCCGTCTCCACGGCCTGGCGCGGCCCGGGGTTGGCGTAGGGGTTCTGCCACATCGAGCCCTGGCCGGAGAACTGTCGGGCCAGCTCGTTGGCGTGCCCGAGCATCGACTGGCTCTGCAGCCACGACACGTAGGCCGGGTTCTCCCCGTTGGCCGGGCCGTCCTGGGCGACCGACCGCCGCGGCACCGTCGAGCGCACGCGGGCGCGGTGGCGCAGGCTCTTCGGCCGGGCCGGGTGGAAGTGTTCGGCGAAGGTGATCTCGGCCGGTGGCTCGTGGGCCGGCTCGTCCGCCGGGGTCTGCTCGTCGGCCATCGGCTCTCCCTCGGTCCTGCTCGCCGGTCGCCCGACCGTCCCGTGGTCGTCGTCGTTCGTGGCAGGGGCTGGGGCGTCGGGGTGTCCGGGCACGTGTGTCCACCGCTCGAGAGATCAGTATGGGTTCCCCGCGACGGCCGCGCGTGGGGCACGGCGCGGACCCGGTCGGGAAGGTCGGCCCGCGCGCGTCACCGCCCCGTCCGGCGGGGTTCCGACCGGGCGTCGAGGGCCGGTCGACGGGCCCGTCGCGGCGTGGTGACGACGCCGTCGCGGACTGTAACACCGGCCCTGCGGCGTGCTCCGCGGTCGATGCCGTCGCCCGGTGATCCGCCCCGGACACGCGGCGGCGACAGGATCGCTGTGGTCTCATCAGCTCCGCCGGTCGCCGCGGGTGGTACCGGTGAACCAGCACGCCGCCGCACCGGCGCCGGTGCGGCGTCAGCGAGGAGGCGCGCACGTGAGTCCGACCGAGCAGCTCGCCGACCTGCTCCCGGGATGGCTGCCCCGGCAGCGGTGGTTCGCCGCGAAGGGACGGTCGTTGCGCTCGGCCGAGGTCGTCGCACGCACCCGGCTGCTCTCCGGGGACGCCCTGTCGGTCGACCACGCGCTCGTCGGGGTCGGGTTCACCGACGACCCGCAGGTCCAGCTCTACCAGCTGTTCGTGGCCACCGGGGTGCCGCCCGAGGACGTGCCGGAGCAGGCCGTCCTGGGCACGGTCGGCGACGGTGCGGTCTACGACGGGCTGTGGGACACCCGCGTCACCGGCTGGCTGCGCGACGCCGTACGCGACGGTCGCACCGTCGGTGAGCTGCGGTTCGTCCCCGAGCCGGGGTCGGCGATCCCGGGCGACGGACACGGCCGGGTGCTCGGTACCGAACAGTCGAACACCTCCGTCGTCTGGGGCCGGGAGACGATCGGGAAGATCTTCCGGCGGGTGTTGCCGGGGGTGAACCCGGACCTGGAGCTGCACCGGGCCCTGCGCGCCCGGGGCAGCACCCGGGTGGCGGCGCTGCGGGGCGCGATCGAGGGCACCGTCGACGGCGAGCCGACCACCCTGGGCATCGTGGCGGACTTCGCGGCCGGCTCCTCCGAGGGCTGGCCGCTGGCCCTGCAGACGGTGCGGGCCACGGTCGGGGGATCCGGTGGCCGGACCGACTTCGGGGACGAGGCCGAGGCGCTGGGCGAGACCGTCGCCGTCGTGCACGCCGAGCTGCGCGCGGCACTCGGCGAGACGACCACCGACCCCGGGCGGCTCGCCGCGGGCTGGCAGGCCCGTCTCGACTCGGCCCTGCCGCAGGTTCCGGAGCTGGCCGGGCACGAGCACGCGATCCGCGCCGTCTACGACGCCGTCGGCACCTCGGGTGCGGCCCTCGCGGTCCAGCGGGTGCACGGCGACCTGCACCTGGGCCAGACGCTGCGCACCGCCGCGGGCTGGCTTGTGATCGACTTCGAGGGCGAGCCGTCCGCGCCTCCGGCCGAGCGCGCCCGGCCGGACTCCCCGCTGCGCGACGTGGCCGGGATGCTGCGCTCGTTCGACTACGCCGCGTTCCACGAGGTGTTGCGCGCCGCGCCCGCGGACAGCGCCCGCGCGACGGAGGCGGCCGCGGAGTGGGCCGTGCGCAGCCGGACGGCGTTCTGCGACGGCTACGCCCGCGGCGCCGGCGCGGACCCCCGCGCACACGAGGCGGCACTGCGCGCGTTCGAGCTGGACAAGGCCGTCTACGAGGCCGTCTACGAGACCCGCAGCCGTCCGACCTGGGCGCCGATCCCGCTCGCGTCGATCCGGCGGCTGCTCGCGGTGCCGGACCGGTGACACCGGGCGGGCCGACGCCGCGGCGGCCCGGATCGGGGTCGGGACCCACCCCGGCACCGGGGTGACCGGAGCCCGGGCCGCGACCAGGGCCCATGCCACTGACCAGCAGGTCCGGGCCCGTCCCGCCGGGACTTTTGCGATCCCGCAACGGTCGGCACCCGCGCCCGGCGACGTCCGGGCGGGCGCAGTACGGTCCGCGGGTGACATCTGAGGAGACCCAGGCGATCGACCCCTGCGCCCCGGACCAGGCGACGACCGACCGGCTCCTGGGCGGTGCCCACCACGACCCGCACGGCGTCCTCGGCGCCCACCCGCACGCCGACGGCACGGTCGTGCGCGTGCTGCGCCCGCGCGCCGAGGCCGTACACGTGCTGCCCAACGGCGACCGGGACCTGGCCCACCCGTTGACCCGGGTGCACGAGGCCGGGCTGTTCTCCGGCCTGGTCCCCGGCTCCGGTGGCGACTACCGGCTGCTGGTCGACTACGGCGACGGCGCCGAGCACGTCGTCGACGACCCGTACCGGTGGCTGCCCACGCTCGGCGACGTGGACCTGCACCTGATCGGCGAGGGCCGCCACGAGCGCCTCTGGGACGTGCTCGGCGCGCACCTGCAGAGCTACGACACCGCCTCCGGGCCGGTGACCGGCACCAGCTTCGCGGTGTGGGCGCCGAACGCCCGGGGCGTGCGGGTCACCGGCGACTTCGACGGCTGGGCCGGCTGGACGTTGCCGATGCGCTCGCTGGGCAGCTCCGGGATCTGGGAGATCTTCCTGCCCGACGTGGGGGTCGGCTCGCGCTACAAGTTCCGCGTCCTCGGCCCGGACGGGAAGTGGCGCGACAAGGCCGACCCGATGGCCTTCGCCACCGAGATCCCGCCGCAGACCGCCTCGGTCGTCACCACGCCGGTGCACCAGTGGGCCGACGGCGACTGGATGGCCGCACGCGCCGACCGCAAGCCGCACGCCGAGCCGATGAGCGTCTACGAGCTGCACCTGGGTTCCTGGGTGCCCGGCCTGGACTACCGCGAGATCGCCGACCGTCTCGTCGCCCACCTGGACGAGACCGGGTTCACCCACGTCGAGCTGCTGCCGGTGGCCGAGCACCCCTTCGGCGGTTCCTGGGGCTACCAGGTCACCTCCTACTTCGCGCCGACCTCGCGGTTCGGCACCCCGGACGACTTCCGCTACTTCGTCGACACGCTGCACCGCGCCGGCTACGGCGTGATCGTGGACTGGGTGCCGGCGCACTTCCCGCGCGACGAGTGGGCGCTGGCCCGCTTCGACGGCACGGCCTGCTACGAGCACGCCGACCCGCGCCGGGGCGAGCAGCCCGACTGGGGCACGCTCGTGTTCGACTTCGGGCGCAACGAGGTCCGCAACTTCCTGGTCGCGAACGCGCTCTACTGGCTGGAGTCGTTCCACATCGACGGGCTGCGCGTCGACGCCGTCGCCTCGATGCTCTACCTGGACTACTCCCGTGCCGACGGCGCGTGGCTGCCCAACGTCCACGGCGGCCGGGAGAACCTGGACGCCGTGGCGTTCCTGCAGGAGATGAACGCGACCGTCTACCGCGAGCACCCCGGCGCGGTCACGATCGCCGAGGAGTCCACCGCGTGGCCGGGCGTCACCCGCCCCACCTACATGGGCGGCCTGGGCTTCGGCCTGAAGTGGAACATGGGCTGGATGCACGACACGCTGGGCTACCTGGCCCACGACCCGGTGCACCGCAGCTACCACCACAACCAGATGACGTTCTCCCTGATGTACGCGTTCAGCGAGAACTACGTGCTCCCGATCAGCCACGACGAGGTCGTGCACGGCAAGGGGTCGCTGTGGACCCGGATGCCCGGCGACGACTGGAACAAGGCCGCGGGCGTGCGCGCGCTGCTGGCCTACATGTGGGCGCACCCGGGCAAGCAGCTGCTGTTCATGGGGTCGGAGTTCGGCCAGCCCCGCGAGTGGTCCGAGCAGCGCTCGCTGGACTGGCACCTGTGCGAGGACCCGCGCCACGGTGGCATCACCTCGCTCATCGGCGACCTGAACCGGGTCTACCGGGCGCACTCCGCGCTGTGGGCCAAGGACACGACCCCCGACGGCTTCGCCTGGATCGACGCCAACGACGCCGCCGGCAACGTGCTCAGCTTCCTGCGCCACGGCACCGACGCCGACGGGCGGGCGACCGTGCTGGCCTGCGTCGCGAACTTCTCCGGCGCGCCGAACGAGAACTACCGGGTCGGGCTGCCCTTCGCCGGACGCTGGACCGAGGTGCTCAACACCGACGCCGCCGGCTACGGCGGGTCCGGCGTGGGCAACCTGGGCACCGTCGTCGCCGAGCCGACGATGTGGCACGGCCAGGCGGCGTCGGCGGCGCTGCGGCTGCCGCCCTCGGGGGTGCTGTGGCTGGTGCCGGAGGAGACCGGGGGCCCGGTGCACCCGCTCGGCGCCGCGGCCCAGCCCGCGCCGGTGCCGTCGATCCCGCCCGCGGTCGACACGTCCGAGGTCCCGCCGGTGCCCGAGGAGACCGACGTCGCGGCGCCGGCGACCCCGGACGACGAGGACGCGGAGCCGGTGTTCCCCGGGGCGGAGCCGGTCGTCGTGGCGGAGCGGGAGCCCGGCCCCGGCCGGCCCGCCCCGGAACCGGACGAGGCACCGGCAGGGCCCGAGGCCGGGGACGCGCCGGCGCCGACCGTGACCCCGTCCGCGTCCGGGGCGCCGGGAGTGCGCGCCACCCGCACCGGGCCGTTCGTGACCGGAACATCCGGTGCCGGCACCTCCGCCACCGGGAGCCCGGAGAACGGCTCCTCCCCGAACGGCTGAGCGCGGCCCCGGTGTCCGCGGGTCCTCAGACCCGGGTCGGGTCCGCGGCGCCGCGGTCCCCGGCGCCGGCGCGTCCCACACCGGCCACCGCGACCGCCCCGAGCAGCGCCACGGCGGCGAAGGCGTAGAAGCCCCACGGGTAGGCGATGCCGGCGCCGAGCAGCGCGCCGCCCAGCAGCGGGCCGCTGATCGCGCCGAGCCGGCCGACCCCGCTGGCCGCACCCAGCGCCGATGCCCGCACCGGCGCCGGGTAGTGCCTGCTCACCCAGGCGTAGACCAGCACCTGGGAGCTGAACACGAACACCCCGGCCAGCAGCACACCGGCGTACACGCCGACGCCGGGCAGCCGGACCGAGAGCAGCGCCAGGAACAGCGCGGCCGCGCAGAACCAGCCGATCGTCGTGGTCCGGATGCCGATCCGGTCCGCGACCCGCCCGGCCACCAGCAGGCCGAGCACGGCGCCCACGTTGAGCACCAGCAGCAGGGCCAGCGCCGCGCCGAGCTCGTACCCCGCCGCGCGCATGATCTCGGGCAGCCACGTGTTGAGCCCGTAGACCAGCAGCAGCCCCATGAACGAGGTGACCCAGAACGCGATCGAGGAGCGCAGGTACCCGCCGCGCACGAGCTCGGCGGCCGGGTTGCGCGACGACCGACCCGCCGCCGGTGTCGCGTCCCGACCGGGCCCGTCCGGGGACTCCGGCAGGCGGGCGGCGATCAGCGGCACCAGCACCAGGGCCGGCAGCGCGCCGGCCACGAACATCGCCCGCCAGCCCAGCGACGGGATGACCCAGATCCCCAGCAGCGAGGTCAGCACCGCCCCGACGTGGTAGCCGGTCATCAACGTGGTGGTGGCGCTGCCACCGCGCCCGGCCCGCCCGAACTCGTTGACCATAGCCAGGGCCACCGGCAGCACGCCGCCCAGGCCGAGACCGGCGAGGAAGCGCAGCAGCCCGAACACCACCGGCCCGGAGGCCACCGCGCAGAGCAGCGTCAGCGCCGAGAACGAGACGACGGTGAGCAGCATGGCCCGGCGCCGTCCGACCAGGTCGGCCAGCGGTCCCACCGACAGCGCCCCGACCATCACCCCGAGCAGGCCGACGACCGAGATCAGCGACGCGGTGCCCGGAGTCAGCCCCCAGTCCGGGTCGCGCAGCAACGAGGGCAGCACCACCCCGAGCACGACCAGGTCGAAGCCCTCCAGGGCGACCACGAGCCAGCACAGCGGTGCGACCCACCCCGTGCGCGACGTCGCGACACCGTCCGCCATCACCGACCGCCTCCTCGCTCACCGGTGGACGGGAGTGTGCGGGTCGGTCAGGTCGGGCGCGCCGGGACTTCCGCAGGACGGAAGGTTCGACCCACACCGGAGCCGGGTGCGGTATCGGGCCACCACGGGCCGGTGGCCGGACGCAGCAACGTCAGCCAGGCCGCGAGCAGCACCGCCGAGTAGAACGCCCGGCCCAGCGGGGTCAGCGGGTCGCCCTCGGCCCACAGGTCGCTCCAGGTGATCGGGACGAACGCGAGTGCGAGCAGCGCACCGACCACGACCCGACGGGTGTCCCCGGCGCGGCCGGAGGCGACCACGACCAGCAGGCCGGGCCACAGCAGGATGAGGTAGTTGTGCCAGGAGATCGGCGCGGCCAGCAGGCCGGTGGCCAGCACCGCCCAGGGCGCGACGCCTGCCGGGTCGGTCCCGCGCGCCGCGCCGATGCTCGTTCCGCGTTCGCCGCCCCCGATGCCGATCCCGTAGCGGTGGGTCCGCACGCCGATCAGGGCCAGGGTCCCGACGACCAGGGCGGCGCCGACGAGTGTCCCGGCCAGCGAGGGCAGACCCCAGCGGATCGCCAGTCCGGGCAGCGCGGCGTTGTCCAGCACGGTCGCGACCGGCTCGGTCAGCGCCATCCGCAGCCATCGCGGGCCGCTGGAGAACCCGGCCGCGGCCATCCCGGCCAGCGTGGCCGCCGCCGCGGCGGCCAGCCCGGTCCGGAACGCCGGCCAGCGGCGCTGCACCAGGGGCAGCAGCAGCAGCGGCGCCAGTGACGGCTTGATCGCCACGGTGACGCCGTAGAGCGCGGCGGCCAGCAGCGGGTGCCCCCGGCGTTCGGCGATCCACCCGGCCGTCAGGCCGACCAGGACGATCCCGTAGATCTGGCCCAGCGCCAGCGTGCCGTGCAGCGGCGACGACGCCAGGACCGACACCACCGCGACCGCGGTCCACCATCGGCCGATCCGCAGCTCGCGCGCCGCGGCGAACACCGATCCGGCGACCATCAGCACCGTCAGCGTCACGAAGATCCGGTAGGCGAGGACGGCGTCGAGCATCCCCAGCGGGGCCATCAGCAGCGACAGGATCGGCGGGTTGAGGTTGTGCAGCTTCGCGTCGGTGTCGTAGATCCCGGTGCCGTGCACCAGGGCGTGCGCCGAGCGCCAGAACGTGTCGAAGTCGACGTGGGTGATCGGCACGAGCGGGTTGGGCAGCAGCAACAGCAGCGGCGGGTTGCCGAACACGAACAGGGCGACGCCGGTGACCAGCGCGGCCACCATGACCACCCGGGCACCGGTCCGCACCATCCGGGAGCGGTCCCACCGCACGCGCGGGCGGGTGCCGCGGGCGGTGGTGGCGCTCGCGGTACTCCCGCTCAGAACAGCGCGCGGGCCAGCGCCCGCCGGGCCGTGCTCACCCGGGAGTCGTCCGCGGGGAACAGCTCGAACAGCCCGACCAGGTGCTCGCGCGCCCGGTCCCGGTCCTCGCCCGCGGTCCGGGCGACGGTGGCCACCAGCCGCTCGAACGCGGCCTCGACCCGGTCCCCGGCCATCTCGGTGTCGGCGGCGGCGAGCTGGGCGTCGACGTCGTCCGGTGCGGCGTCCGCGCGGGCGATCGACGACGGGTCGGCCTGCTCCGCGCGGGCCAGGAAGCGCACCTGGGCCAGGGCCGCGGTGGCCTGCTCGTTCGCCGGTTCGACGTCGAGGATCTTCTGGTAGGCCGCCTCGGCGGCGGCGTAGTCACCCTGCTCCAGGGCGTCCTCGGCCGCGGTGAACCGGGGGTCCTCCGGCTCCTCCTCGGGCTCGGCCGGCTCGGTGCCCGCGGTGGCCCGCGCCTCGCCCTCGGCGATGGCGGGCATCCGCTCGCGCAGCGCGTCGAGCAGCGAGCTCACCCACTGGGATGCCTGGGCGTCGGGCATCGCACCGTTGACCGCGTCCACCGGCTGACCGCCGACGACCACGACCACCATCGGGACCTGCTGCACGCCGAAGGCCTGGGCGATCCGCGGCGAGGCGTCGATGTCGACCCGGGCCAGCACCCAGGCACCGCCGCCGCCGGAGGCGAGACGCTCCAGCTCCGAGGACAGCTGCTCCTCGCGCGGGTAGCGGCCGGCCCACAGCTCGATCACGACCGGGACCTCGAGCGACTTGTCGATGACGTCGTTCTGGAAGCCCTGCTCGGTGGCGTCGACGACCCAGGGGCTCGCCTGTCCGCCGCCACCCCCGGGTGGCTGGGGCCGGTTCGCGGCCTCCGAGCGCGCCTTCAGCGCCGAGAGGTCGACCGCTCCGGCCATGGCCGACGACATCGCCGACCGCTGGGCCTGCTGACGTGGATCTGGGCGAGACACGCCTGACATCCTGGCACGTGCCCCGGCGCGGCGCGGACCGCCCCGGCGGTCCGGGCCCGCGAGCGCCCGGTGACGGGCCCGGCA